>DBAE01000047.1:0-3823 GCA_002291495.1 Bacteriovoracaceae bacterium UBA1018
TAAGTTTTAGACAGCTGAAAAGGGGAGTTGGGCTGAAATAGTATTTATTTTAAGTTTAAATATGAACTTGCTTATGCCTGAGGCCCCATAATCAATCTCTCTGACTTCATTGCTTTAAGTACCGCAGGGCGCGCTTGCACGCGCTCGAGATATTGAAGGAGAGTTGGCCACTTCGAGAGATCGACTTTCAGAAACTTATGCCAACTGAGAATCGTAAACATGTAGGCATCGGCAATTGTGTATCCGCTTGGCATCAAAAACTCACGCGAGCCGAGCTTTTGGGCGACAATATCAAAGCGGTCAGAAAGCTCTGACAAGACATGATTTTTGACTGCTGCCTGAGTCGCTTCGTCACCATAGACTGGAAGTTTCCAAAGTGGGCTAAAGCCTTTATGAAGTTCCGTTGCAATAAAGTTGAGCCACTCTTCGAGACGATAGCGCTCAAAGCTATCAGGTCGAGGAGCAAGTTTCAGTTCAGGCTTAAGGTCGGCCAGGTATTGTAGCACGACAGATACTTCGGTAACGGATTGGCCGTCATCCAAGATGAGAGTAGGTACGGCGCCCAACGGATTTGCCGCTAGAAAATCGGCGGGTATTTCTCCACGGAGATCCACAGAGACGAGTTCGTAGTCGATACCGAGTTCATCTAAAACGATGTGAGCAGCTAAGGAACATGCAGCTTTACTGTAGTAGAGTTTCACAGGTTACTCCTTTTGTATCCCTTCACGAAACGCGTTTTCAAAGGTGATCCAGATTCGGATATCCTCATCGCTGACCCCGTGATCTTTTAACACTGTTTCCAAAATTCTAAGCCTACGATCAAAATGCCCGCGAAGGATCGGTGCGAGTTCCTCGTGAGCTTGGGCAGGTGCCTTGCCTGAGTAAGAAGGAGTAGCGCCCATAGCACGCATGAGAAATGATTTTTGTTTGAGAGCGATGTCATTCAGATCTTTTCCCTCAAAGAAAAAGCCAATGAGAAGATCCTGAGACATACGCTGATAGAAATCGATTAATATTTGCTCAAGTTTTTCTGCGCCGTGCTCTTCGCCGCCTAGGCGCGCAAAGAGAGCTTTGAGCTCAGGCTTACTCAATTGAAAGGGATTGGGCGTATTTGAAGACCGAGGTGGGGACGGCATTAGTTTTGTCCTCTGTCTGCTTTCGATCTATTTTACATGTACCGCGTGGTTTCAGCGTCGAAAGTAGAAAGTCGAAAGCAGACAGAGGAAGATCTATTTTAAATTAAGTGAAATCGCGGTCCATAACGGTTTTGCGACCGTCGCGTTTTGCGTTTTCGATCGCTTGATCGCAAAGAGCGCGCACTTTGTTGGAGAGTGTGTCGATCACTGTTCCAGAAGTGTTCATTCCTGATTTGCCGCGGATATAAGCTTTGAGCTTAGAAGCCACAACAAGTACTTCGCCACCAGTGCCTTCGGTTTTTTCTTGGTTGTCCATATGTCCTTTTCCCTCTGTTGTTTGTGGTAGTGCGATCTCTGATTGCGCAGAAACCGTTTTGCTGTTTTCAAACTTCTGTAAATTCGAATGTGTCTTCGAAGAGGATTCCAGGGTTGAGTGATCTCGCGCTAACTCTTGAGCCCATTCCGACTCAGAGGGTGCGCGCCGCTCTTCTGCCCAGGCATCACGATGGTTCATCATCGGTACGTGGGCGTCCCAACAAGAGACGCTGCAAAAAACTAACCCGGTTCTCTTACGGTTACACGTCGATACATTGCATATCCAATAGAGCTGCTTGAACTCAACGTCTTTCTTACAACTACTGCATTTGCGCCAAGTTAAAGCCATGATTTACGGCTGCGTTATTCAACGCCCAGGAGCTCAACTTCAAAAACGAGGGTAGCATTCGGCGGGATGACGCTTCCTGCACCGCGTTCGCCGTATCCTAGTCGGGATGGAATAGTGAGTTTGCGCTTTCCGCCGACTTTCATCCCTTTAACACCTTGGTCCCAACCCTGAATGACTTGTTGTTGGCCGAGTACAAACTTAAAAGGTTGTCCGCGGTCCAAAGAAGAATCAAACTTTTTACCGTCAGTCAAAAGGCCCGTGTAGTGAACAGAAACCGTTTTTCCGTCTACTGCTTCAGCGCCATTACCCTCTTTTAAATCTTCAATCTTTAACTCTTGGTTGGCGTCAGGCGCGGTACTCGTTGTACTTGTCGCTCCGTCAGCAGGTTGATCCTTTTTGGTACATGCACTAAAGCCAACGGCCAATACGATTGCTGTAGCAACAGCAAAAGCGCCTGAAACTGCATTCCTTTTTCGATAGGTCGGTCTCATTTTTCTTCCTTTGTGCGTAAAGCCTATGTGTAATGATATGATCTAAACCTCTTAGGTTTGAGCTAGGTTCGCACAGGTTTTTCCGATGCGCGAGCGGGAATCAGTATTTTTTTGCAGTTTGAAGTCATCCTGCGTCATTGCTTAGAAAAGCAGCGGGAGAAAAGGGTAAATCAACGATGACTTACGGCGAAGCGATCTTGTATGGCTTGGTGCAGGGCGTAACAGAATATCTTCCTGTGAGCAGTTCTGCTCACTTAATTTTACTTCCTAAATTTTTAGGAACCGAAGATCCAGGTCTCACGTTCGATGTTTTTTTGCACATCGGTACCTTACTAGCCACACTGAGCTTTTTCTGGCGAGATTGGTTAGGTCTATTTCGTACCTTGCCGTTTATCGCTAAGCCAGGCGATCCCCGACGTGGAGATGTGAGTTGGGAACTTGTGGCGATAGCAACTGTGCCGGCTCTCATTGCTGGAGCCATCTTGCATAAATGGGTCAGCACTATTTTTCGCGGCGAGATGGTTCTTGTCTGTACTTTAATATTAGGCGGAGTCCTTCTTTATCTCAGCGACACCCTTGCAAAGCGAACCCGAAGCTTAAATCAGGCAAAATGGAAAGACGCTCTTTGGATTGGAATTGCTCAGTGTTTTGCACTCGTGCCTGGTATTTCACGATCGGGCTCGACCATGACCGGAGCCCGACTTCTTGGGTTTGATCGTCCGTCTTCGGCGCGTTTTTCGTTCATGATTTCTGCACCGATTACTGCCGCAGCGATAGTATTTGAACTCAGACATTGGGATCAGCTCGTCAATAGTTCAGTGGCTCTTGGTCCTCTTCTGGTTGCAGGTGTCAGTACGTTTGTCTTCGGTATTCTTGCAATTGGTGGCTTACTCAAACTCCTGCGTCGATTTGGATATCTTAGCTTCGCCATCTATCGTGTGATCTTGGCCTTGGTCGTATTTAAGATGACTCAAGGGGCGTAGGTTTAGGATCAACGAGATTTGTATCTATGGGGGTATCGAGTTGCCAAGGTATGACATAGGTGCGTTTTTCAGCCGACCTAGGATTGGTGTGAAATAAGAAATCAAAACCTCCGATGATTTTTGTGCTTGAAGAGTAAGCTGAATTTTCCCGTGTGGTCACTGCGACTGAGAAAAGNNCTTCCGAGGTGGCCTGCAAATTGGAAAACGCGTCCAAATCTCTAATCACGGCACGATTTCGTTTTTTCATGTCGGCAGTCTTGAGTTCCTGATTGAGTGTTTTCAATCCGTCAGGAACTGAGAAAACAATAATGATCGCATCACCTAAGAGTAAGTAAGCCTCCTGTGGGGTAATGCCAAAAAGCTGTGTGAGGGCGTGAACTCCCGCAGCTGCACCAACACTAAGTAGGCATGGACCTAGACAATTATCAAAAGTATGGCGCTGATGTGGTAACAAAGCCTGCAAGACACTTTTCTCAGTGGCTTCGTCTTTTTTTAGCTCAAAAAATAACGGTTCATCGACAATTTTATTTTGGGAGAGCAGATTGTAGG
>DBAE01000047.1:3830-10554 GCA_002291495.1 Bacteriovoracaceae bacterium UBA1018
TGTTACCGATGAAAGAGAAGCGACCATTGACTCAAATACTTTTGGTTTTTGTTCGAGCCTATCTGAGAGTGCATAAGCACATTGGCCCTTAGATGGCAGAGGGCCGGGGACTTCGGCGTTACTAGTCACGCAGGTAAAAAAGGTCAGCCAGACGGGAAGTAATCTTCCAAAAAAAGATATAGAAAATGGATGAGTCATTTTTCGAATCTCTTCACTAAGGAGTTTTGTNNTGCCATGGGACTACAAAAATCTGTGGGTCGGCGTTTGATGCCTCCTTGGTAAACAAAAAGTCAAAGCCACCAAAATAGACCCCAACAGCTTTATACTCTGCTTTCATTGAGTTGCTGGCGATCATCATCGAAAATATCGCTGCAGTGCTGGATGACTCAATAAAAGAATTTTGAAAAGCGATGAGCTCTTCGACAATCTTTCGGTTATGCATTCTCACAGTCGTGTAGTTACTCTCGCCAAACAACTTTGGCAGACCTAGATAGGCACCATAGGCCGTGACAAGGGCTTCGGCTGTAAGCACGAGGGAGCCTTGATCCGGAATGATCCCAACGGCATCTCCCAAAAATGCGGCAGCTGCACCCGCCGCTGCTCCGATGACGTAGTTAGAATACCACGGCGCTTCGGGGTCAGGATGAGTGGAGATTAGCCGGTGTACCAGGGCGTCTGGAGAGACCGAAGGATTGAGTCGATGAAACTGGATACGGTCCGCGTAGATGGTCTCAGTTTTTAAACTTCCGTTTTCGTCTCTCGTTAGGCGTTTCTGCACCGCCACTTTTGGAATGGGATGTCCGTACTCAAAATAGTGGTAGAGATCTTCAAACGAATAGAATCCTGAGTATCCGGGTGTATGCTCGAGCTCCTCATAGTAAGTCTTTAGGAGCTGCTTGTAAAAGGTAGGCATACTCTCTGATTTGATCTCTGAAGTATTCTGAGGAAGTTCACGGTTTCGAATGATTCTGTGAGGGTAGAACTTTCCATCACTGACTAGAGCGCGAGCGCAGACAGATGCAATTGTTGTCTGTTCTGCAGCTAGTGAATCGAGAGGAATGACAAGAGCGCCAAAGCTGATTACGAGAGTCGCTAACAGAAGAGAAGATAGACGTGGGAACACATAATGTTGGAACACATGATACAGAGACGCGCCATGAGTGTCTGAAGTTACGTTCCTCATGGACGGCTCGTATACCTAAATCCGACCAGAGAAACAAGGATTATGATGTCGGCTTTTGTTTGAGCTTTTCGAGTTGGATCATAGTTTGTGCATCGAACTCCCAAGGGATGATCATGATTTCGAGATCTCCCGAGCCCTTCTGTTTTCTGAACAAAAAGTCATATCCGCCTAATTCAAGGTACTTTCGATTCAGCTTCGATTTAGAACCAGTTTTTCTACGAACGCTGACGGAAAATACGTTCCACTGATTAAAATCTGGATGAGGANNATCGAGCTCGTCAAGTATCGTTCGGTTATTACTGCGAACTTTGGCTCGCGCTATCTCTTTTGGAACTAGAGACAATCCCAGCGTCGCAGCTACCGCCGACAGTGCGAGGTCATCTAAAATAATCGCCTGTCCACTTTGAGACATTGCATATTGAAATGTTCCCGCTGCTGTCACAAATGGATACGTACTCAACCATTTCCAAAAAGGTACTCGATGATTGGGGAGAACCTCGGAAAGAAAGTCACTTGCAAAGAAAGTATCTTTAAGTTGAAAGATTTTGACTTTTTCAAACAACGCACGAGTCGAGGATTTTGTCTCTTTTCTCAAATAATCTTCGATCTGTTGAAGAGAATAGGCCCAGGAGAGACCTTGGCGTTGTTTTATATTTTCGTAATAGGCACGCACTATTTCTTGATAATCATCCAAACTTTGTTCGGGTCTAATTTCATTTGTAAATTCTTGAAGGGCGCCTGAATTGATAAATCCTTCGGGGTAGGTAGTACTGGAGTAGTCCAGTGCTCGTGCGCATACGATTTGAGGATGGGATCCTAATGCAGTTGTACTAATAAATATTGATAAGGTGAGCAGAACGCCCACTAAGCCCCTTTTTACACACCCCATAGAAAAATCTATAGCGGAAGCAATAGGCCATCACAAGTGTCCGAGTGCGACGGAAGCTGAAGCTAACGAAATCCTAAATATATGGAGTGTTGCGTTAATCTCGAGCAATCTGCTGAATCTGCCCCAATCTCTGATTTGCTCTTTCGTCCAAGACCCATGGGATCATAAATACATCTGGATTCTGTTTTTCCGATCGCTTCCTCAATAAAAAATCAAAACCGCTCGTGGTTTTAGTTTCCTGGGACGAAACGCTGACAGAAATTAGACTCCAAGAATCCCTTGCTGCAGCTTCAAATTGTCTGACTGAATTTAAAAGCTCATTATTGTGGTCTTTTACAGTACGATCTCGTCGTTCATCTGGAATTGCAGAGAATGTCGTATAAAGCGCATTTCCAATACCAGCAGCGAGACCAGAGATCCCAATGACCCAAGCGTCTAGGTCATGACTCGATGTCAGGGGAGCAATCATTGTGAGAGACGAGGCGAATGACAGAGAATAACTGTAGCTCCACTCATTCTTGAAGTGCGTGCCATGGTAGATTAGGCGCTTGAGTACATCGTGGACATGGAGTGAACTATCGAGGCGATAGATCTGTATCCGATCCTCATGAACAACTCGATAGGTAGGTGCACGGGACTGACTTCGGGAAGCAACTAGGTGGGTGTTGATCGGTCGGTCTTGTTCTACATAGTTGTAGAGTTCGTCATAGGAATAAGCCCAAGAGTCACTTTGATCAGTAGCCTTTAATTTTTCAAAGTAAGCTCGTATTAGCTGATCTAGCAACTGATCTGACTTGTTTGGAAGCACACGAGCAATGGAGCCATCTCTTACAAGAGCCGAAAGTTCATCGAATGCGTCGTAAGCTTGAGATGAAAGGGCGGTGCCACAAAGTATAGTGTTGGAAGGCTTTTGCTCTTCGGCACTTGCTGATGTTCCGAATAACATCAGAAGGACAACAAACCAAGCTTTACTCATGATCAGCTCGATTAACTCTCAAATGCTCTTCACTTTGCTTGAGTCGTTGTTTGGTCTTTTGATCCACGATCCAAGGGATGAGGTAGGTGTCGACTCTTGAGTCGTCGCCCTTTTCAGGCCGATGTAAAAAAATATCAAATCCGCCGAACGCTTCGAGACTTTTGTCTTTCGGGTCTGGATGAAGAGCGTCTAGAGATTCGATGAGTTCCAAAGAATAGAGTGCCGACCGTTCATTCTTGGAATGGTGGAAACGCTCTACGAAAGAGTTTAGATTTTCAATGATGGTGAGATTGTGATCTCTCATTCGATCATTACTCGTTTCGGTCGGTTTTGTGACTAGCGCAGTGTAGGATAGTCCCGATACAGAACCCAAACTAGATAAAAGGAATACTAAACCGCTGACTGCGTCTGGAGAGGAGCCATCTACCGGGATCCCCAGCGCGATCGAAAATATGCCCAATGTCCCATAACCTAGGTAGTTCAAGAATACTTTGTTCCAACGCTCATTTTGTTCGTAGGGTAAGATACCTTTTATGGCCGAAGGCGCAGTATTCGAGTTTGAAACTCGAAAGATTCGAACACGGCTGGTATCGAGTGATTTTTTGATCATTTGTCCGGACGGAAGTTTGATCCACTGCTCTTCGATGTTAAAGGCAGATTTGCCGTTTAGATAGGCTTCTAGCTCCGGGTACGAATAGGCATATGATTTACCCGGGTTTGAGCCGAGCAGGTCATAATAATTCTCAATGATTTCTCGAAAAGTTTGTAGATCTTTTTCCGGGATCACGTACTCAAAATTGGATTGGTACTTCATGAGGTACTCTTCAAGTAAGACTACTGGATGTGCCGCTTTTTGGCCGGTTAAGGCCCGGCCGCAAAGAGAGAAGTTGGCACTTGCGGAGGCGACGTTAACGACTGCCGCAATGATCACTGAAAAAAAAATAATAGACGTGTTCATGGTTCGATCCTACTTTCTGATTTGCCCTGCTCGAGAGTTAGGCTTGCGGCTTCGTCAATTTCCCAGGGGATAACAAAAGTATCGGAGCTTGCGCCATCTGGCGATTTTCGAAAAAGAAGATCGTAGCCGACATTGCCAGTGATCGTTTTGTTATTTTCTGTTGATATGACAATTGAGTAGAGTTTCCATTTTTCACCAGGGGTCCAGTTGCTCGAAAATTGGACTAGATTCTGGATGAGCTCATTGTTGGTTTNNTGATCGCGAGGAAGCGCGACCTTCGCAAAGTGTAGAAACGACAGACCGGAAACTACCATTTCCAACATGACGATTGAGGTGTCTGGCTGAGGAATGAGAGAGTAGGTTTGAAGTAGCGCAGTGGAGAAGAGTCCAAAAGCAAATAGGCCAGTTCTTAAGCTCGGTCGTTTATAGAGCGGCGTAGGTTCGGTCGGAAAGATGGCGCTGATGAAATCTCGAATCGGTGTGCTGCTGTTGAGCTGAAAAATGGAGAGAGAAGGATCTTCGATTGTTTTAGCTATCCTTTCTCCTTCAGCGTTTTTCAAAAATAGAGTCTGAAGTCCAAGTGGTTTTTTGTTTTCGAAGTAGTTGTATAGGTCCGGCAGATGTTTCGCTCATGAGGGACTGGGTGAGACCTTTAATTTTTCATAATAAGTTTTCAATATTTCTTCGAAAAGCTCGGGTTCCTCTTCTTGATAGATGCCTCGAGGTAGCCTTTGCTTATCTTTTAATCCAGCTGAAAACAATTTTAAGTAAGGTAGAAATAGAGTCTCTTCGGTGAGCGCTTGCCCGCATACAGAAGAATTGACAGAAGAGGTGACAGAAGAATTGATTCCTTCGGCAGGAACTGCATGAGCAAGAGAGGTCATCAAAGAAGCAATACAAAGAGATGCAGTTACACCCAGTGTGGCACCTAAAGACTTTGCAAAGTTTTTCATGGCCGGAGCTATACCGATCCAGCCGCACCCAGGCAAGGGTTACTTCGGTAAGGGCTCAAGTTTTAGGCCGATGAGCTGTGCATTTGCGCGAATAATTTGCGCGGCCTCTTCGGGATCGTCCGTGAGTCGCAGAAGCGATAAGTTTTCTTCGGTAATAGTACCATTTGTCACCATGACTGAACGCATCCAGTCAATCATTCCTTGCCAATAGTCTTTGCCCATGAGGACGACTGGAAAGTCGTAAAGTTTCCCGGTCTGGATCAAAGTGATCGCTTCTGAAAATTCGTCCAACGTACCAAATCCGCCCGGTAAGATGACAAACGCATAGGAGTATTTGACCAACATCACTTTGCGGACAAAGAAATAATAGAAGGTTACAAATCGATCGAGGTAGGGATTGGAGTGCTGCTCANNAGGATGATGTTGCATCCGACTGTAAATCCTCCCGCTTCTTTGGCTCCTCGGTTCGCAGCTTCCATGACTCCGGGGCCGCCGCCTGTGATCACTGTAAATCCTTGTCGGGCTAGGGCCGCGCCGACCTTTTGACCTAGGTCATAGTATCGGTGTCCTTCTTTAAATCGTGCTGAACCAAATACGGTAACAGAAGGACCTAAAAAGTGAAGAGCTCTGAAGCCACGAATAAACTCAATGCCAATGCGAAGGACACGTAGAAACTCACGAGTGCGAGAGCGACGAGTCGCAAGAAATCGAGTCTCGGTGTTATCGTCATCTCCAGGAGTTTGATCGCCTGGCAAGCGTTTCGACGGCAAAGACGGGAGATCTTTGATACGTTTGACCGTTGCTTTGGGCTTAAAAAAGTTGAAAAAATCACGAAGAGGATTCAGCATGTGTTTCTCTTTTCTCACATTCTCATACTAAATCCCACTTCACTTTCAGGGAACTTATGACTTCTTGTTGGTTTCGGGACGGGCCTTGATTCGGAAGTAGGGTATCCGGCGATACTGCGCGTCCCAGGAAGGATGCAGCTCATAAAAAAAGTCGAGGCGTTTGGCTGGATCTTTAGCAAACGATGGATCCGTCTCCACACGTTTAAGAAAAGTTTCTTTGAGTTCTGGTTTTTTGGCTAGGAGCTCCTTTGCAAAAGGTTCAAGCACGTAGTCTTCCATGTATTCCTTACGCTCAAAGACGCTGTTCATAAATCCCCAAGCCACTAGAGAGTCGGCGCCTTCGGGTTCTAACAGGGCGACAATTAAATGAATGAGAGGCTGCTGACTGGCGACGTAAAGGTATCTTCCTGGCTCAGTGTCGACTTTTTCGGTTTTCCATTCACCTTGCACTTGGACGCGTGTGCGTCCTTCAAATGAGCCAGCCTCATAATTGACATCACGAGCACGAAAAACTTCAGCTTCGAACTGTGATTTCTTAATCAGAGCTGAAATCGAAATCGACTCATACTTGATGCCATGGCTATCGAACTTAGGTCGAAGAAGTGCGGCATAAGATGGAGGAATCAGGTAACCACCGGCAGGAATTTGAACCCGGGTTTTTGGTTTAAGCTCATCAAAAAAGTCAATTTTCCAGATTTCTGGCTTCTTCAGATCATAAGACGTGATCAATGAACCCGATACGTCTGAAGCTCGTCGCTCGTAGCGGTATCCCTTCATCTCGATCGGTCTCGATTTGGGAGTCACTTCATACTCAAGAGTATAGGGCTTTCCAGCTAGAGCCAGAGCTGCCTTCTCTGCGTTCATGGCCTCGGATCGCCAGCGTAAACCGTTTTTTTGAAGCTGCCCAATCATCGCTA
>DBAE01000215.1 GCA_002291495.1 Bacteriovoracaceae bacterium UBA1018
CAGCTCCTAAAAAGGCAGCTCCAATGATGACTTCTACCCCAGCTCCAATGAGCTCCCCATCAAGCAACATCGGATCCACATTGACTGGCCTCGGTGGTGGGTTTGCTGGCGGACTTGCAGGTAGTTCTTTCGGTGGCGGACTCGGCCGTAACGACGACGAATCCGAAGAGTAGTCTCTTCTATTGTACCGGAGTTGTACCCTATGGAGATTCGTGACGTCATCCATGGTTCTATCGGCGTCGAAGCCATAGAACGCCCAATCATTGACTCACGCTATTTCCAACGCCTTCGACAGATTAAGCAGCTTGGATTTTCAGAGTATTCGTATCCAAGCGCTACGCACAATCGATACATTCATAGCCTGGGTGCCATGCAAACTGCCACCCAGGCCTATGAAAACATCTTCTCCGCACCTTCCACTTTTTCCAAACCACTCGGAATTAATCTCGCAAAGAAGCAGCCTGAAGTTTTCGCACGTTTTCGAGCAGTAGTTCGCTTAGGAGCTCTTCTTCACGATGTAGGTCATGGCCCACTTTCTCACACGAGTGAGTTTGCAATGCCCAAGGTGGAAACGCTCAAGGTTCCTGGCAATCGCCCAATCGAAGATCGTAAGGCTACTCACGAAGATTATACGCTTAAGATCATTTTAGATTCAGACATGACTCCTGCGATTGAAAAAGCAGGTCAGGCTTACGGCTTTACTCCCCTACATGTGGCTAGTCTCATCGATTCAACCCTTTCTGTTCCGGACTCCTTTTTTACAGAAACGATCTTAGGCGAAAAAATAAACTTTCGACCCATTCTGCAACAGCTGATTTCAAGTGAGCTTGATGCCGATCGCATGGATTATCTTCGTCGTGATAGTTTCCAAGCCGGAGTCAGTTATGGTCAATTTGATTTTGAGTGGCTCGTAAGCAATCTCACCTCCTACATCCATAAGGGTAAGTGCTACTTAGCGCTTCAGCACAGAGCCCTATACGCTTTCGAGGATTTTTTGATCTCTCGATATCATATGTTTATGATGGTTTACTTTCATTACAAGAGCATCGTCTTTGATGAGATGCTGGCTAAGTATTTTGAAAGTCCGGACTGCGATTACGCAATCCCATCGGACATGGAAGCATACAGTGAATACATCGACTCTCACCTCTACGCTCACTTAGCTCGAAGTAAAAATCCTTGGGCAAAACGTATTACAGAAAAAAACCCGTTCAAAATGTTAGTCGAACTCCATAGCGGTATTCCAGCTACTCGTACGGCTGTCGTCGAACAAGAGCGTCTTCTTGAAAAGATCGAAACCGACCTTAAGTCGCAGGGGATTTATTATCTGATCACTCGAGCAACCGGTGAGCTCTCCAAATATTTCAGAAAGCCTGGAGCTCCCATCTACGTTCGGTATGACAACCATTTTAGCGCTCCAGCCTACATCCCGCTTCAGCAGTGCACAGACCTTTATCAACGATTCGGAGAAAAACGTTCAATCACGCGGCTTTACGTCTCTCCAGAAGACTACCCCAAATACCGAAACACAGGACGTAACGAACCCCTCCCTTACGAAGACTTTCCATCTACTTTCGAAAACCCAGCTGGCAATTGACGCAAATAGCCATTTATGAGAGACCTGACTCACTCTGATGAGAAAGATCTCCATGAAACACAGCCTGATGATCCTGCTTGCGGCACTCTTGATGAGTGGAGAAACCGCGCGCGCCGAAAACTCGCTAGGAAGCTATCTCGGATCCACCGAAAAAGGACGCCGCTGCCTCATTGAGATCACGGAAGACAATCTAGACTCCCTTGAGTGGGTATCCGACAAGCTCACCTCTTCGGCCCGCAAAATCCGGGTCAGTATCTTAATTCCGAGAAAGATCGATTCTACCATTGAGGCCTTAGGTCAGGACCAGACTTCAGATCAACCTGCGGGATATAATCCATCTCACTTGAGCTACTCTGACACGAGTGAAGAAAACCAAACACAAGAAGCGGTTATTATCCTCACTCCCACCAGTCTGAAATGGATGAGGATCCAAGCAGATAACGGAAAGACTTACACCTGTCAGGGTTTTAGAAAAGTGCCCTAGTGAGAATGGATGAGTTACTGGGCTAGGTCGCCTTGTGGACCAGTCAGAAGCTCAAAATCAGATGCCTGGATAAATCCTTGCGCATCTCTCTGGCCAAAATCATAGGCCTCTTCATTGTCATGATAAAGCTCTAGATTTCCATGACGATTCTTTGAGGGATCATACGGAGCAACGTAGAGATAACGCCACATTTGACCAGGATCGGTCATACTTCCTTGTGTATCTCTGACTGATTTTCGCTCACCTGTATAAAACACAATCTGAACATCACGCTTATTGATGTCTTCATCTTTTCTCAAAAAGACTTCCTTCACGCGACTCGAATGGATCGCAAACACGTACGAATAAGTGTGATCTGGATGCATCACTTCAATACTCATCCCGTCATAACCTTTATTCCAATGATCGAGATTAATCTTACTTCGATAATACTGAACTTTTGTCGACTTCACGCCCTTACCTAAAATAATTGAAATCGGCATCATATCTTGAAGCGTTTCAAACACTTTTTCTGAATAATTTTTACCGGTGAAAGTGGCCTCTTTCATAAGATTAACGATCTCTTGCTCACGACCATAGATATTGGCAACCCAAAGACTCTCTAGGTTCTTTTGTTTCTGCATGATCTGAACTTGAGTGAGAGGCATCTTAAACTCAATTTTTCTCTTGAGTGCTCTTTCAGTGGCTCGGCTCAGGCGGTATTCACAAATTCGATCATAAGCTTTCATAATCCAACCCATACCAGCGTATGAGGATTGAAGCGGAAGCGCGATGAATGCAAAAAACAGGAAAAATGATCGTAGTCGATATCTCATAGTATTCAGTTTAAGTATCTTTAGTGTATTTATCTCATTAGTCCAAATCAAAAATTTATTTATGCTTATAACCAATAACGACGTAAATCTTCCCGTCTGTCGCAGCATTGGTAAGCGTATAACCTTCCCGATCAAACTGATCCTTGACCCGAAGAAATTCGTGACTTCTCACCATTACAACTTTAGACCGGTAGGATCTCTTAAGATTCGGACTACTAAATCCAATCACTGTAAACTTATCTTTCGCATACGACATTGCCGAAATTACGTAACCGTCTTTGGCAAACTCAGCGACCTTTGACTCCACCTCTTGAGCGGATAAGAGGCTGATCTTGGCATTTAGACTACCGCCGGACTGACGACCCAGCTTAGCCGCCGCCAGAGTGTAGTGATATCCATCAAAGTGAAGTGCAGTCACCTTGCAGCCATATCGAGCATATTCAGTGATCGTATCTGTGAGCTCGGAGATTTTAGCCATTTGCAAAGGACAGTATGTGATGGAATCAAACTTACTGTCATGCACCCCGAGTGTTTTTACATACATGCCACTCTTAAAGATCGAAGTGACGACATATCCATTTTGATTCAGGGTTTTGGTCGCCTCGACTAGGGACATATCGAAGTTATCCAACAACTTGAGCTCGATAGGAGTAAATGGATGAATCGTTCGAAATCCGAAAATCAGATACCGGTCCTCATCGTAGGGTAGGACCGACATAACTCGGACACCACCCAACTGGAGATTTGAAACGGCAGTTTCTAAGTAATTATCCCTAACCAGTTGAACCCAGTTATCAATCTTAGCATGTGACAAGGAAGAGGCTAAAATAACAAAAATGAGACTCGAGAGTGCTGAATATAGACCCAGGCGCCTCACAAATCAGTCTCTCGAGCGTAAATCAGCGTCTGGAAATTCTTTTTCTTCAGATTTTAGTTCTTTAATCTCTGAGGCCGGAAGCAGTTTTCCAGCACGATCAATCGCAAATGAACAACTGACAGACTGCACCTGCTGTTCACACTGGATTGAAACTCCAGAAATCACTTCTTTAAACTCTGGATACCGTTGATATGGATCCTCAACTGGTAATTGGAGCTGATGGGTTGGATAACCTGCGTCCCGAAGGATCGTATAAACACGGGCAGCCGCTGCGCCCTCAAAACTAATCGTGCCGATGACATTTCCAGCCACGTCTTGGCCCGGACTAAAGGTTGCCTTTCCGCTTCTAGACTCACCTAAGATCCCTTTGCTTAACTCGGTCAGCAGTTCCCCGTGGGAGGAGAGCTCGAATTCACATCGAGGATTTTCAGAAATCCCGCAGTGAGAATGCCCGCTCTTTAAAAATCGATTAATCTCAGCTGAAAGGGTATCTCCCATGATGAGTCTGGCACTCTCCTGTCCATTGGAATGCTCCAATCGACTTACAGTGATAATGGGCTCTCCGTTAAATGCAAACGCAGATGCTGCACTGAGGATTCCGGCTAAGAGAATAAACTTAGGGTACTTCATAAAATTACTTTCCTAATTTTTTAACTAAACGCTTAACTTGCTGCTCATTAATAAAACAGCCGCGTTCGGAAAGTTCGGACAATAATGCTCGAGGCTTACAATGATCAAGTAGGTAGTTACGTGCGTCTACGGCACTCATACTCGACTTTGCATGAATGATTCGAGCCAAAGCCTGGGTTACTTTAGGTGCTGCGTATGAGGTTCCCATCACTTCTTCGCCCAAGGACTTAAATTGGCCATCAGCATAGACATCGACCATCAAACCATAATTAGAAAGCTCGTCTACTTCAGTACGTTTACCTGCACCTACGATGATGACGTTATCTAACTTTTCACAATCGCTGAGATACCGCTCATTTCCTGGTGTCTTATTATCGAGGTCCATACCGAGACTACCTGCTGCAATCACCATGACTGAGTCTTTAAGACCTTTCATAGCAAAGCAAGCTGCATTGATCATTTCAGGTGCAATAAGACCTGCGGTATTGGAAAGGTTAAAAAGTCTGGTTCCGCTAGAGTGGAGACTGCGAATCGCTTGCTTCAGCTTAAATCGCCATTCTCCCTTGATGTGTACATAATCTTCACCAGTTGGATCTTTTAGAGTCTGAACGATCGAAGGCAACTTAATCATCTGCAATTGAATAAAATCGTGCTCACCAGCAACAAGCTTCGACACATGCGTGCCTTCATTATAGGAGCCAAATACACTCTCTGTTAGCGGTGGAGCATCAAGATCCATCATATCAATTCCAAGATCGGATGGATCTACGTGGCTTGCGATATCCTTAAGTCGATAATCAAAGCCATTGTCGATGATACCGACTTTTACTTTCTCACCTGCTACAGCAACTGAAAAAGATGTCGTGAGAAGTAAAGCGATGATCGATTTTTTCATAAATTAATCCAATAACTCCTGAGATGAAGCTTGCGATCCAACACGTTGAACACGTTTGGCTCGAAGTGGCGCTGGATTAGAAAACTGATACTTACGTTGGCTAATCCGTTTCATCGGAGCCGCAACTGGGTCCGGACGAGACGGTAGACGTTCACGGTATCTATTTTCTAACATAGACAACTTGGCGATATCTTTTTCAAAGTTCACTGGGCGCTCTTTTGGCACTCTGATTTCAGAGAGATTTTGATAAAGTGCAGTATCATCTGTGATCTGTCCACGAGATGGGACAGAGGCAGTCGCCATTGAGTTCACAACAAAACTCACGAGTGCAACACCAGCTACAGCACCAACAACAAAGGATCGCTTTGCACGAGAACTGAGTTTTACGTTCTTCATAACTAAACTCCTATATACACAACCTAGTAACAGACCCTGGGGAGCCACATGGCTCCTTCGGTCCGCGGCCCTATGAGCAAGTGCAGTGCCATGCGGAGCGTCACGCGGGTTTTTCTGAGACTACTGCTTAACTTATTGAATTATAAGGCCATTTTAGGAGCCTTTAGGAACACCCCACCTGGGGGTCGGATGTTAAATTTGCCTAAGTTTTAGACAGTGCCCCTATCAATCTGACAGTAAAATCACTAAAGTAGGTCCCATCGATACCTATGAGCAAATCAAGCACACCTCTTCCATTTCAACGTAAAGAACGAACGATCCGTCTCCAAGGAGTACGGCAAAATAACCTGAAGAACGTCAGTGTCGAGTTCCCGTCCAGACAGATCTCAGTCGTCACGGGATTATCGGGTAGCGGCAAAAGCTCGCTTGTTTTTGACACTCTCTATGCCGAGGGACAAAGACGTTACGTCGAAAGTTTGTCCACCTATACCAGGCAATTTTTAGAAAAGATGCCTAAGCCCGAGCTCGATCTGGTGCAAAACATTCCGCCTGCAATCGCGCTCGAGCAAAAAAACCATGTGATTAATTCACGAAGCACGGTGGGCACTCAGACGGAGATCGTCGATTACCTCAAACTTTTGTACGCCAAGGCAGGACGCACTTACTGTGTGAATTGCGGGCATGAAGTCAACAAACTCGACTCCGCAACGATCCTAAACTGGGCGATGGAATGGCTACCAGGCAAAAAGGCGTTAATTGTCTCACCTATCCTTACCAATGAGCAGCAAGAAGAAGGCAGGAAAAAGTCGACTAAAAAAGCCGCCAAAAAAGCCCCTTCAAAAACTAAGAAAGCTCCATCTAAAGGTGCAACTACGCTCCTCTCACTTTTCCAGATTCTGAAAGAGCAAGGTTATAGCCGGGCACTTTATCTCCCGAAATCTTCCAAAAAGTCTGAAGGAAAAGTTCTTGAACTCGATGATCTCGATGCAGCTGAGATCTCAAAAATTTCACCTTCAGCCGTACAAGATGGAGAGCTCTTCGCAGTCGTTGACCGAATTCGAGTGGCTTCTGATATCGGGATTGATGATGTAGAGACCCGATCACGCGTTTTAGACTCCGTTGATCAATCCATTGCTATTAGTCGCGGGAAAGTTGGATTTTACGATCTCGACTCTCAAGAGTTCAAACTTTTTGACAGCCGTTTTGCCTGTATCAACTGCGGCCGCGAGCATCGCATCCCTGAACCCAATCTTTTTTCTTTTAATAGTCCGGTAGGAGCTTGTCCTAAGTGTAGTGGATTTGGCCACACGCTTGAGCTCGATGAAGCGCTGATCGTGCCAGATCCTTCCAAGACTATTAAGAACGGCGCGATCGATCCTTTCTCGAAACCCTCGTTCTCTGAATGGCAAAAAGATCTATTTCGATTTGCTGAGCGAAACGGCATCTCCATCGGAAAACGTTATCGCGAACTCACTGCTAGTGAAAAAGAGCTCCTCTGGAAGGGCTCACCGAAGGACTCCACATTTCCGGGAATCTTAGGATGCTTCGAAGATCTCAAACGTTATAAATACAAACTTCACGTGCGGGTGTTTATTCGCCGCTATCAAACACAAAGCCTGTGCCTGGAGTGTAAAGGTGCGCGCCTTCGACCAGAAGCCCTAGCGGTACGTCTCGGCGATAAGGCGAAATCAGTCTCGATCTCGGATGCTATGGAGATGCCAATTCAGGACATCTTAGGTTGGCTCAAAGGTCTTGAACTGAGACCCAACGAAAAGAAAATCACTGGCGAAGTATTGAGCCAAGTCGAACGCAGACTCGCTTTCTTAGAAGAAGTGGGAGTCGGATACTTAACCCTTTCGCGCCTCACTAAGACTTTATCTGGCGGAGAATTTCAACGCATTAACCTTGCTACTCAACTCGGCAATGGCCTTTGCGGTACGCTCTACATCTTGGATGAACCTTCGATCGGTCTGCACGCTGCCGATACAGAACGGTTAATCCGAGTGCTGAAGCGATTGCGAGATCAGGGCAATACAGTTGTTGTTGTCGAACATGACCTCGAAGTGATGAAAGCCGCTGACTGGTTAGTTGAGTTAGGACCAGGCGCCGGCCGAAAAGGTGGCGAGCTTGTCTCACAAGGAACTGCAAAAACACTCGAAGAAACTCCTGGCTCTGTCACGGGTAAATACTTATCGGGTGCGTTTGAGATCAGACGTTCGCGCCCTCCTCGTCCACCTGCACGCCGACAGATTAAGATAATTGGATGCCACGAACACAACCTCAAAGACATCAATGTTGAGATACCGCTCGATCGTNNACTCGACACTTTTTAACTCACTTGCAAAACTATTTTATAAGAGCACGGATCCGATAGGACGCTATGAAAAGCTCTATGGTGCTGAACAACTCTCCGGCGTAATTTTGCTTGATCAGACTCCGATCGGAAAGAGCTCACGCTCTAACCCAGCCACTTACCTCAAAGCCTGGGATGAGATCAGACGCATCTATGCCAACCAAGTACTCGCTTTGCGCCGTGGGTTCACTCCTCAGCACTTTTCCTTCAACGTGGATGGTGGTCGATGCCCGGTCTGTAAGGGTGAAGGTGAGATCACCTTAGACATGCACTTTATGGCTGAAGTGAAACTTCCATGCGAAGAATGCGGCGGGAAACGATTTAAGAAAAACGTACTCGATGTCACTTACCGAGGCAAAGACGTTAACCAGCTCCTTCATACGACAATCGATGACGCTTACGAACTCTTCCGCGATAACTCGATCTTATTGAGAAAATTTGGAATCCTGCGCGAAGTGGGCCTGGGTTATCTGCAGGTTGGCCAGTCAGCCACTACTCTTTCGGGAGGCGAATCACAACGTCTCAAGATCGCGGCCACACTGGATGACCGACAATCTGAAAATTTGCTCTATGTTTTTGATGAGCCGACCACTGGATTACACCTTGAAGATGTAAAAAAACTACTGAACGTAATCCATGATCTGGTCGACGCTCACCACAGTGTGGTGATGATNNCATGATTGAGCATCACCTGGATGTCATTGCTCAAGCGGACTGGGTGATCGACCTAGGTCCTGGTGGCGGTGCCGCTGGCGGTAACCTCATTGCTGAAGGTAGCCCAGCTGATCTCATCGCTAACCCTGAGTCCGTAACGGGACGGATGCTCAAGGAGCAAGGATATAAGTTATAGTTTTCAATAACTTGGGTTCGGAAGCCTAATCCATACGAAAACGTTTCAATACTGTATCATTTTAGTATTATTTTAGTCGCCAGCTGCGGGCAGCTCTGCTATAACGCGCGTCAGATGAAACATTCCATTCTTCGCGTATTTACTCCGGTTTTGGTTGCTGCTCTTTCACTTCAGATCGCTCTTCCAGCATCTGTTTTTGCTCAGACGTTGAACACTGGCGACGCACTGAAGACTCTGATTACTCCAGCGGCGGGAGTGAGTGAAAAAGTTCGCAATCTGGATTGGGATCCAACGAAGCGTCCCCCGATTCGAAACGGGATCCTGGAATGTAATGTTTACCTTTCTCCCGCTGAACCAACAGTTAATCAGGTTGTAGGAATTCCTCTCAATACAGCAAACGTTGAAGACTTTAAGAATACCATCGCAGAAGTTATTAAGACTCGTGGAAAAGACGTAGTTCTTGGCTCATATTTTTACGTGACTGGGACTACTATGAAGAATGAGGCGATGACTCGCCTTAAATATCAAGCAGCACTAGAAGATCTCGGAATTCCAAAAGGTGCTGTGAAAGTCAAAGTACTTTCAATACCGCAGCAAGAGATTAATTGGCTCTCAGTGGAAGCCGCGCGGGGAGTCTATGAGCGGATCCGATTCTGGATGCCAAGCCTTCGAAGAGACTACGTTCCTCCAACTTGGGAAGAAGTGAGTTCTGGATTAGTAGCGACGGCTGCTATCGAAGCTCCTCAGGTTTGGATTCTCATGAACGATTTGCCACCACTGGATGCGGCACTAACCATTTCCACACACGCGATTGTACTCGGGGCATATGACGTCTTTAAGAAGACTATGGGAAATTGGCTATTTCGCCCGGGATCGTCAGTAGCCGCGTCATACGCAAAACAACTTTCGCTCTCTCTACCTTTTATTCTCAATTACAACATTCTCAGCAATACGACGAAGATCGCCACTTTCTACGAAAATAATGGTTTAGCAGGAATGGCTGCTGCTTTTCCGAATGAGGTTTTAGATTTCGCAGCAACTCAGTCGGTCACCATGTTCTTGCAGACACTCTTTTATCAAGTAGTAGTGACCAATGGATTTAGAAAATGGGAGAATGACCAGATAGGTGTCGAAAATAGTAATATTGCTCGACCACTGGTTAATTACCTTCTGATTCCTGTCCTCGCAATTGACTCTATCGCAGTGGGTATGGCGTCTGGAATGAGCCAAGAGATCTTTAGCCTAGGACCTTTAGAAATAAACTCAGGACACGCAGCTCTTTTTGGACTCATCATGGGCGGCGGAGCTCTCTTTAAGTACTTTCCTCGCTTCTTAGATCCAACCATCGATATGTATCGCGCCGTTAACAATGGCATGAATCGATTTGGAGTCTGGTTTAAAGAAAGCACCGGCATCGATATTAAAAAGACACTGACAAAAGCCTTCAAGAAAAAGCAAAAAGAGAATCCTGCATCTGGTTCAACGACCGAAGACGCTCAGATCATCGACGATCAAGCCAACTCGAATGGTGCTGAGTAATCGCGTAACCTGTAGTACTTGATTACAACACACGGTTTCGACGCCGCAAGTACGCGGCAGGCGTAAATCACGCGCTTGGCGTAAGGTACGCTTTAAATCGCGGGAAACCTAGATTTCTCGCGCGGTATTCGCGCGAGTAGTTCTCAATTGATAACCTTAGAATCCCCTCGCCCATCGCGCTTCCCCTCACCGAGTAACCCCCCCACGAGGTGGACCTTGAGGCCTGGAGCTAAGCGATAGCCTTCTTTCCAATTGAGGAGATATTGAGGCTGCTTCATATCGGGCTCGATCNNGTAGTAGAGCTTATTATCGTGGGCTTCGGGGCGATAGGTTTCTTTCCAAACTTTTTCGATGATTTCCGCCTTCGATAATCCACGTTCTGAATCTGGTTCATTGCGACTGTGCGCACTCGTGAGTGCCTCAAGGATATTCAGAAGCACATACTGCTTACGCAGTGAAATCTCTCCGCCATCGCGCGTTTTGATCACCGCTTGACGACTATCGATCAGCAGGTCCACCGCATCGTTTTCTAATCGATCGCGTTCACGTCGGATATCTTTTTGCACCAGACCAAACTCTGGACCTGCGGATGCCTTTTCCATGAGGTCAAGGTACCAGTAGGCTTGCACATAATTTTTCTGTTTACGTGCTACTTTTGCGTAGGCGTAAAGCACCCAAAAATAATGATACCAGTTGTGCTCAGCTAAAAAGCTCGCGTGCGCTTTGTGATACCACTGGGTAGCCGTTTCATAATCGCGATTACGCTCAAAGAGTTGGCCCCGAACCAGATACAGTGATCCGTTTACGCCTGAGAGATTTTGTTTTTCGTGTTTACACAAAAGCAGGTCCACCAAGAGTCCCGCTCTTCCAAAAAAACCACGTTGATAGAGTACAAATGCGAGGCTCTCCCNNCACCCGCATCGCGATAGGCTCGAATGGCTTTATGCAAATAGCGTTGAGAAAGTTTAAACTGACGCTGGTAGCGAGCGACTACACCTTTGCAGTACCAAGCCTTGGGTGGGATATACCCAGAGTGCGCTTGCATGGCTCTATCCAGTTCGGCATCCCAATGAGAAATTTGTTCCGCATCCAAGGCCTCTCCGGCAAGACGCAAGAGTCCAGTCAAAGCTTGAATCTTATCAAGCGTGCTCTCTTCTACTTTCGCCTTTTGTAAGGCTCGTAAAAATGCTTCTTTTGCGCTTCTGAGTTCACATTTTTCAAAAAGTAGCTGACCTAAACGAAGATCGGAACTAAGAAACAAATCAGAATCTGATATAGATAAAACAGACTTACTCATACACCCCACTGAACTTCGCAGTCAGTTAAGCAGCCGCTGAAAAAGGAGTCAACATGGAACTCAATTTCCAAAAATATCCTCGTGATCACGCGCCAACTAGCGATAATAAAATCCTTTTTCTCCACGGCATGGGTGGCACAGGCGCGCTCTGGAGGCCAATTGCCGCAGTACTCGAAGATGAGATGTGGATCATGGCACCTGACCAAAGAGGTCATGGAAAAAGCCGACCTGTTTACCCTGTCGACTCTGGCTTTACTCCGATGGAGTATGGTCAAGATCTAGTCGATACGCTTGAGTCGCAGAACTTTCATCCCACTTGGGTGGTAGGTCATTCCATGGGAGTCAGATCAGCAGTCGCTCTGGCCCATCTGAAGCCAGATTGGGTANNGGCCTAGTACTTGTGGACCTTGGATTATCAGGTCCCGCCGGAGGAGGCCTTGGAGATGACCTTGCCCGCTTTTTAAGACAACTCCCTGAGAGCTTTCCTACACGTGCCGAAGCACGTGCCTTTATGACAGCAAATTGTCCAGATGCATCGATTGCTCAATACTTAATGGCTGTGTCAGCGTTAGATCCCCAAGGACAAGTCTACTTTCCATTTGATCACGCTTCATTGATTGCCACCATTGATGCGGCTCGAGACAGCTCTGTGCGTGAATGGCTCTTAGAGTTGGCTGCACAAGCCTCACCCATCTTGGTTTTACGAGGAGCGCTGAGCTCGGTCTGGACACACGAAGAATTTATGACTGAGAAAGCAAATTNNCATTTTCGAAGAGTTTGAAGGGGCAAGTCACGGTCTCCCCTTCGAAAAGCGTGTGCAGTTTGTGGAACGACTGAGAAAATTTGTGGGCGCACCTTGACCCTATAGGATCACTTTGACACCAAAAATGCGGTCTTGTGCATTTAGTATTCCATCGGCCGTCAACACGTTTTCAGGTTTGATAATTCTCTAAAAACCCCTTCATTTCTGCTGATTTCTGCGAGGTCACAACCCTTTCCATACCCTTAATTTGACCCTGGTCTGAAACCTGCTCTAACGCGTCGCCTCGGCCAACATCGATGTTGGCTTAATGGAGAGCCGGGGGCTTTGAGGATGGATTCGATAAGGACGGCAGAAAGATGCACGTATGTATTCATCCTTTCAGGGTTGGCGAAGTCTGACCTTAGCATTAGTCCTCGTTTCATCGAGCGCATGGGCAGATCAAGTTCGGATCACCAGCATCAATGGCCAATATAATCTCGATCACAAAAACACTCTCTCGGTGCGCCCAGGAGATGTCATCAGCTTAGGAGCTGACGTTCTCTCTGAGAACGACAATGGAAACTATTACGGAAACTCCTCATACTATCCTCAGTATCGTCATTCTGACGAGTTTGTCTGGAGCTCAAGCAATCAGTCCAACGTCCAATGTGATCCCTCCAATGACAATGTCGATTGGTTCAACATCAGTGGATTTGAACCCACTCAGTATGGAGTTAACTATTACGTTCCGGAAGATATGAAGGAACTCATCGTGATTACGGTGCGCCACAAAGGCGAAAACGACGAAGACACGATCACACTTAAAAACGAATTTTACTCGAGCGGTGGCAACTATTACGGCAACGGATATCAGCCCGTGAGTCACGCTTCTGAATATAACTATGACTCGCTTGATCCTTACTATGCGCTTCAAGGTATGGGCAGATGGATGCAAATGAGAGATGGTCGCAGGTACTGGGTTCCTTATACCGACGACTCAAATTGGGCTCCCTATCAAAGAGGACAATGGGTTTGGGCTGATGGTGAACTCACCTGGCGTTCTTATGATCGTTGGGGTTGGCTCACCGACCACTATGGTGTCTGGCGATATCATCGTGAGCTACGCTGGGTATGGGTACCTTTTTCAAACAAAAAATATAGACCGCATACCGTCACCTGGATCTACTCAGACAATCACATTGGATGGTATCCGTATTATGATCAGTTCGAAGATGGTTATCGATTAGGATATGCAGATGGATTTATCGATGGATACTATGAAGGCTTAGCCGACGCCAACTATCAGAACTACGGAGGCTATAGCAGCTCTTACTACAAAGGCTGGTACTATCCTGGTTTTACATTCGTTCAATACACTCACTTCTACCTTCCTGATTTCTGGGATTTCAGAATCTATCAAAGCCACAACACCTATACTTGGTTCAACGATTGCCATCGCCTTAAGCGCGTCGGCCGATTTACGTATGACTATGATTGGATCACTCGCCGTACGGGAGGACGTCTACCTACAGCAAACGTGGTCGTGAGAAAACTTGGCAACGGAAGAGATAGCTACCGCTACGTCGACTATAACGAACGAGATCTACCTAACCGCTACAAAGGAAGAATCAGCTACGGAAGAGACTACGAACAAAAGCGTGCTCCGGTAGGTTCCGTCATTCGTCGCGAAAACGGACGTACACAAGTCATTCGTGACTCTGACAATAGTGGGCGTAAAAATAATCGAGGCGTCGGCATCACTCCGACTTATCGAGACAATCAAGGTAACTCTCGTCCAGTGACACGTGAAACCCGTAAGGAAGTCGAGCCAAACGGAGATCGAGGCACCCGCACTGAACGTGAGCGCGAAACGCAGAAGACGTTTCCGCAACAACCGCAACATGAACGTCCTCAACAAAATCAGGGACGTGAACCAGGTGAAACTCGGGAGAGACGTGAACGTGAAACAAAGGATACACGTGAAACTCCACGGACCTTCCCTCAAACTCAGACTCGGCCACAAACTCAACCAAGAGACCGTGGAAGTTCAACTGACCGTGGAGGTCGAACTCAACGAGCGCCGGACACAAACTCGGCACCTAGTTCTCCACAACGCACAACAGGACCGACGGTGTCTCCAAACAGGACGGAAAGACCTGCAACTTCACCGTCTCGCGGAGGTTCTGGAGGCAGAAGTTCATCCGAGAGTAGCTCAGGATCTAATGGTTCGTCCCGATCCGGAGGCCACTCTCGCTCTCGAGGCCAGTAATTTTTATTCACCAAAACTAAAAACAAATAGGAATTTAAAATGAAACTACAAAATATCTCAAAAGTTGTCCTAGCCTTGACTCTCGGAACGTTTTTCCAAGGATGTGTCGAAACCGACGAAGAGATCTTTCGAACTGAGCACACCGTGGTGAACTGGGACGAATCTGACCAACCTGAAAATGGAGACTTGTATGCAGACGAGTGCTCAATGGTTTATCTCACCAATAAACTTCGTGCGATCACCACCTCAAATCACGGGTATTACCAAGACGATCCAGGCTNNTCATTGCCCGCGCTACGCTCGATACTCAACTCGTAGATCGATACAATGATCCCATCTATAACGGTACTTCTTGGTACAACTTCGGAACCCTCAACTATAACCAGACTGCTGAGATTGTCCTCGCGTTTCCAGAAACCACTACGGGATGGGAGACGGT
>DBAE01000272.1:0-2831 GCA_002291495.1 Bacteriovoracaceae bacterium UBA1018
ACCTTTTGCAACCGCCGTCGTAACGTTAGCGATGTTACGAACCTGAGCTGTAAGATTACCGGCTAGACCGTTCACGTTATCGGTCAGATCTTTCCAAGTTCCTGCAACTCCTTTAACTTCTGCCTGACCGCCTAGTTTACCTTCTGTACCCACCTCTTTCGCAACACGANNTCCACCATCGTATTGATCGTGTTTTTGAGTGCGAGAATCTCGCCCTCAGCGTCGACCGTAATTTTTTGAGACAAGTCGCCTTTCGCAACCGCCGTAGTAACTTTTGCGATGTTACGAACCTGGGCTGTAAGATTACCGGCTAGACCATTGACGTTGTCAGTGAGATCTTTCCAAGTTCCGCTAACACCTTTAACATCCGCCTGACCGCCTAATCGTCCTTCAGTACCGACCTCGCGAGCAACACGGGTAACCTCGGCAGCGAAGCTTCGGAGCGTATCCACCATCGTATTGATCGTGTTTTTGAGCTCGTAGATTTCGCCTCGAGCATCAACTGTAATTTTTTGAGACAAGTCACCGTTCGCAACCGCCGTCGTAACTTTTGCGATGTTACGAACCTGGTCCGTCAAGTTTCCTGCGAGAACGTTGACGTTATCGGTGAGATCTTTCCACGTACCCGACACACCTTTAACGTTTGCTTGGCCTCCAAGCTTTCCTTCCGTACCCACCTCTTTAGCAACACGAGTCACCTCAGATGCGAAGGAGTTCAGCTGGTCCACCATCTTATTAATAACGTCTTTAATCTGAAGAATTTCGCCTTTAACATCGACGGTAATCTTCTGACCTAAGTCGCCGTTTGCAATCGCGATAGCAACTTTAGAAACGTCACGAAGCTGAACGGTGAGGTTCGATGCCATCGTGTTGACGTTGTCGGTGAGATCTTTCCACGTTCCGGCAACACCTTTAACATCGGCCTGACCGCCGAGTTTACCTTCAGTACCCACCTCTTTCGCAACGCGGGTAACCTCTGCAGCGAAGGATCTAAGTGTATCCACCATCGTATTGATCGTGTTTTTGAGCTCGTAAATTTCGCCGCGAGCATCAACAGTAATTTTTTGAGACAAGTCGCCGTTCGCAACCGCCGTCGTAACTTTCGCGATGTTACGAACCTGAGCTGTCAGATTTCCTGCGAGGCTGTTGACGTTATCGGTGAGATCTTTCCAAGTACCGCTGACGCCTTTAACTTCCGCCTGACCGCCTAGTTTACCTTCAGTACCCACCTCTTTCGCAACGCGAGTCACCTCGGCAGCAAACGATGAGAGCTGATCCACCATGACGTTGATCGTGTTTTTGAGCTCAAGGATTTCGCCTTTTGCATCAACCGTAATCTTTTGGGACAAGTCGCCCTTAGCAACCGCCGTCGTAACTTTTGCAATGTTACGAACCTGCGTGGTCAAATTACCTGCGAGGCTATTGACGTTGTCAGTGAGATCTTTCCACGTACCCGACACACCTTTAACATCTGCCTGACCGCCTAGCTTTCCTTCAGTACCCACCTCTTTCGCAACGCGGGTAACCTCGGCAGCAAAGGATCGGAGCTGATCCACCATGACGTTGATNNATGAGTTCAGCTGATCCACCATCGAGTTAACCGTAGTACCGATGCGGAGGAACTCCCCTCTGACCGGACGTCCCTCGATCTCGAGGAACATCTTTTGAGACAAGTCGCCTTTTGCAACCGCCGTAATAACGCGGGCAACTTCGTTTGTCGGTGCAACAAGGTCACCGATCAATTGATTGACTGAGTTCACGCTAGTCGCCCATGCACCTTTTGCTGGACCTACGGAAGCACGCTCAGTCATTCGGCCTTCTTGACCGACGATTTTACCAACGCGAATGAGTTCATTCGCCATGTGTTCGTTTAATCCGATAATGTCATTGAGGAGCTCACCTGCTCGACTCAAGATTCCAGCTTTTTCATAGGGAAGGCGAACAGAGAAATCGCCTTGCTTCATCGCTTTCAAAATTTCTACGAGTTGCTCAATTTCGTCGCGGCTTGATGGAGAAAGACGATCCCATTCGGTCTCACCCATTTCGCGTGGGCGACGTTCCGCTTCTCTCTTATTGCGGGCTGTAAGTACGCGACTGGAAGACTGGTCTTCCACAACGTCGGGAATTACTTTCTTGGATTTAGATAACGGTCGTGATGTTCCGGTTCGCGATGAAACAGACGATGTAGCCACAAAATATCTCCCCTAAAATTTGGACTTTAACCCTAGCGGGGGTACCAAATCGCCATATCGTAATCAATACGACGCAGCGGAATTTTTGAATATTTCTCGATGATTGCAAACTGCAATGAATTTTCTGTCATTACGATTCGATAACAAAATTCGTTTTATGTTGACCTTTTTAAGTCAGCGCCGCATTTGTAGTGGGTTAAATTGTAGGAGCAGACCCTAATTCATCAATTGGACAAATGCCTAAAGAAGAACTTCATCTAGATCAGAAGATCGCGATTCTACTCGTCGATGATCGCGAAGAAAACCTCGTTGCTTTGGAAGCGGTCCTTGCTTCCGAAGACTATGTGCTATTGAAAGCCAATTCAGGAGACGAGGCGTTAAAACAACTCCTTGCACACCGTCCAGCCCTCATTCTGATGGACGTTCAGATGCCCGGCATGGATGGCTTTCAAACCGCCAATATCATTCGAAAGAGCGAACGTCTCAAAAACATTCCGATCATTTTTATTACTGCCATTAGCCAAGAAGAGCGGTACGTGCAACGGGGATACGAGCACGGCGCAGTAGACTATATTTTTAAGCCATTTGATGTACGAATTTTGCGCTCCAAAGTGGCGGTATTTGTAGATCTCCATCGAA
>DBAE01000272.1:2863-7349 GCA_002291495.1 Bacteriovoracaceae bacterium UBA1018
TGGGCAACCGATCCAAACACCTTTGTTTTTTCCTTTGTCAGTCAAAGCGTAGAAAAAATTACAGGAATTCCTTACGCGGCCTGTCTCCAAGAAATTCAGTTTTGGCGAAAATACACACATAAAGATGATATCCCTGTCGTTGAACAAGGCATTGCAGAAGCGAGAGCGCATGGAAAAGATGTCCGATTCAACCATCGATTCATTTCCCGCAATGGAAAGACTCTCTGGCTTCGTACCTTTATCAAATTTGCACAAAAAGACGAAACTGGTGAGTATGAACTCCGAGGCCTTTCAGTTGACATCACCTCTGTCAAGCTCGCTGAAAAACGCCTAGAAATTAGTGGAGCTCGAGCCGAACTTTTAGCAAAAACGAGCCTTTTACTGTCACATTCTTTAGATTTCCGGAAAACAATTCCGAGTATCGCTGAACAAATGACTGAGCTCTTCAGCGTATACTTTAAGATCGAAGTGAACGTTGATTCTGAACAGTATCAACTGACTAAAGGTGAAGTTCCACCGTCGACCTGGGAAGAAACAGAAATATTAGCCTTTTCTGAAAAAGCCAGAAAAGACGCCCAATCTTTCCAAATTAGGATGAAGGAGCATCAACTCAACGTCATTCCTATCAGTCCACGCGAACAAAATATTGGAACTCTCGTTTTGATTACCAATACAACAACAGTGGACGAAGAAGATGCCATCGATCTCCGAACCATCGAAGACTTAGCGCGCCGAATTGGACTTGCGATTGATAATTTTCAACTTTTCAAAGAAGCTCAAGATGCGGTCAAAGCGAGAGACGAATTCATTTCGATTGCATCTCACGAACTCAAAACGCCGCTTACTCCGCTCAAATTACAAACTCAGTCGCTCTCCCGCACAATGAAACGCTCCGTTCAAGATCCGGTAGTGATTGAAAAAATGGATAGGATGATTGAGACCACTGACCGCCAAATCGGCAGGCTGTCCAAGCTCATTGACGACCTACTCGATATTTCTCGTATCAATGTCGGCCAACTCCAGCTCGCTCCTGAAGAGTTTGACGCTCTGGAACTAGTTAAAGACACCATTGACCGCTTCCAAGGTCCGAGCACCACAGCAAATTGCTCAATCCATTTAGAATTTAATGAATCATCTTCCTTTACAGTCAAATGGGACCGTTTTCGCGTTGAGCAGGTAATGAACAACCTCCTGTCAAATGCCATTAAATACGGTCCAGGTAAACCTGTGCATGTTCAGTGTTCACTTACTTCGACTGGAAATATTCAAATCTCATTTAAAGACCAAGGAATCGGCATAGCACACCAGGATCAAGCCAGAATTTTTGAGAGATTTGAACGTGCAGTATCTTCCCGCCACTTTGGTGGCCTGGGCTTGGGTTTGTTTATCGTCAATCAAATCGTCAGAGCCCATTACGGGCAAATCACAGTACAAAGCGTGCCCGGAGAAGGCTCGAACTTTATCGTGACTATACCCATTGATCCATTCTCAACCCAGGTTGCGGACTCAACTTCGACAGGACTCAAAACAGCCGAGACAACGGCTAAAGACCCTTTAGAGTCAGCTCAGAAGGGGTAACCCAGTTCTTCGAGGCTCCAGTCACTTGTCTAAATTCGATGTCAGTTGATCGGATACGATTACGAAAGTATGCACTCACCGTGAATGCCGTATTCCGAACTGGATCCGCCACTAATATTTCATCCGGAGAATGACGGTAGACTTGAGTGTTTCTGAAAAAAGGAAGACTGCTCGGATCTTCTCTTGTGCCAATGAGGAAGTGACCATCTGGAGCGAGAAATACAACAGCTTCAGGGGGTACAAATCTACGTACCTTTGAGTCAATTTTGTGCGGATCGATCACCTTAAAATGGTCCATGTCCGCCGGTTTGTGAGTTAAACTCTGAACGTAGCGTCGTAATTGGAGTGAAGTAAGCTTTGGTGAAGTAAACTTGAGCACTGATACAATTCCAGCAAACATGGCGGCTGCGACCGAAGAACTTCTGGCAGATTTGTTGTCCGAAAAATGCACGACTGCATCAGGAATAAACAGATCGGGTTTAGCACTTGGATCAATACGCGAATCAACCGAAGAGTCTGCGTCAATGTCGCTGACTGTGATCACATCGCCGAGATCCGCTGGCGAAAATATTTCGCCACGCTCAGTGTGATCTTGAAAATAGACGTCTTTATAATTTTCTGTATGGATCAGTACTCGGTAACGATCGGTCGCAACAAAATTACCACCTTTTCTCCCAACCTTGATTCGATACTCACCTTTTTCCGGATTCTTGAGAATCACTTTTTCAAAGGCGTATGACTCAATTTGAGCTGAAGCATTTCCACCTTCTGTGTCTCCGTCTTGCAACCGTTCTGATGAACCAACAAGATCACCTTCTGAATTGAAAACGTAAAGGTCTAAGTCTTTTTGAGTGGCGCCGTTATCATCTTCAAAAAAGTCATTCCAGCTGAGAGTAACTGTAATCGTGTTGTCAGTTCCTACGTTTTGAAATCTGAGATAGTCCCGATCTCCTTGATTTAAGATCAGACTCTGCGATTGCAATTGAGGAACGATTTGCCCTTCGTAAACTCGTTTATGATAATCACCGGCCGCATTAATCCAGATTACACCTGCTTCTGTGGCTTTTTTCACAACACCATTGATCAAGCCAGTCCCGTCAAAATTGGCCCCAATGGGCCAAACTGAACTATAAAGAACGATATCTATCTTATTTTTAATGACGAAATCGACCGCTGCTTTAAAGTTGGTAAATCCGTTACTGTGAACGAGGAAAAATTTGATATTTTTCTGATTCTTCCCGGTCAGAGCCCAAAGAATTTGAGCCATGCGTAGTCCGTGCGGAGAGGTATCGCTAGACTTCTTAGGTCCATAAATAATCTCAGTCGACTCTGGAAGAAGTGCCTTCACTTGATCGTAAGGTGCAAATCCGTTGTCTAGGACAGCGACTTTGATTTGCGTTTCGTTCACCTGATTTGTGTTGGCCTGGAGGTATGGCTGAATTCCCCACTTCTCAATCAATGCCTGAGCATTGGTGATCTCAACCGAATTAGCTTCTGAAGCATCGGGGGCCCGTAATGAAATGAATGAAAAAAGAGCAATCCCGATAGTACAAAAATAAATACGCCGCATAGATTTATGCGGCGTATCTAGATTTAGTTCTAATGTCAATTTCTATGAATTGAGTAGAAATAATTACCAGTAAAATCCATACCAGTAACCACGAGAGTACCAGGTATAGTAGGGTTGATAGTTATAGTTCCAGTAGGAGTAGTATCCCCATCCACCGTAATAGTTATAATTATTCCAATAGCACCAAGCCGGGTCTGCTTGAGTTGTATCAAGAGCATGCTCTTGATCCGCAATAGCTACTGCATTCTCATTTTTTACATAAGCTTGAGTTGCAGCTTCTGCTGAGGCTTGGTCTTTCACTTCTGCAAGATCTGCTGCTTTATAGACTTTTGTTTCGCCTGTTTCTTCGTTCTTAACAACGATCAAAGCATTTGGACGTTCATTTGCTTGTACGTAGGAAATACCTAAAACCGATTGAGCTAAAATAGCGCCTAAAAGTAGTGTTTTCATGCCCACTCGGTAAATCAAAACCGGTCTATTGGCAAGCTAAAAACCTTTGAGATGATAACGCACGCTTGTGACTACCTTACGTCTTCGAAATGTGAGTGCGGCTCGAATAAAGATGGCAGTCTGATTGTGGAGTAATCGATGCCACCATCGTGCGGTCACAAACTCTGGTATTACGACTGTGACGAGATCGTCATTACTACATTGCTCCACATCATCAATGTATCGAATGATGGGCTGGATAATCGAGCGATAGGGAGATTTGAGTATAATAAACGGGATGTTTGGCACCCACTGCTTCCATGCTTCTTCCATCTTTGCAGTGGCCTCGGTTTCTAAATCGACATAGCAAGCTCGAACATCCGTCGAGATCGACATACCGTACTGAATAGCTTCTAAAACACCAGGATGAATTCCGGAAACGGGTATCACGACCGTGTGTTTCAGTTTCTTAAATGTCACGGGGTACTGATGATTGACTAGAGACAGCTCGCGAGTCACCGCTCCATAATGTTTATTAATCTTTAACAGAAAGAAAACTAAAACAGGGATCATGGCGATGACCATCCACGCGCCATGAAAAAACTTCGTGTACGCGATATCGAGCAATACAACTAAGGTAGTCACCGCACCTAATCCATTAATCAAAAGCGATGAGATCCAACCGGGCTTTCTCTCTCGGAGATGATGAATGACCATCCCTGCTTGGGATAAAGTAAAAGACAGAAATACACCGAGCGCATACAGAGGTAGGAGATGTGACGTGTGAGCATCAAAAAATAAAACCAAAAGAAAGGCAGCCAAACTCAGACCAACAATCCCATTTGAGAAGACAAGACGATCCCCTAGGCTTGTAAATTGCCTCGGCAAAAATCGGTCCCTTGCTAAGAG
>DBAE01000018.1:0-1239 GCA_002291495.1 Bacteriovoracaceae bacterium UBA1018
GATCTACACTGACTTGTAGTCGCTGAGTAGCGATGTAAAGTCCTTCTTGGTCTAAAGCACCCACTACCGCTTCGATGACCGAGTTTGCGATCAAAAATTGAGAGCCAAAATCTTCGATCGAGTAAACAATCTTAAAAGCTAACCAGGATTCGTTCGACTCACTGATTAGAATTAAGGGTTTAGGCACACGCCTCACTTCTGGAACCGTTAAGGCTGCCTTCATGAGGATCTCTTTCACGTGTGGAATAGACACCCCGTATGGGATCTTAAAAATCTGCGTCCTGAAGATGGGGCGAGTCTTTTGGGAGTAGTTCGAAACCTCAGCTTGGCCCATGACCCGATTTGGAACCGTCACAAGTTCGTCTAAGACACCGATCAAAACTGTCGCCCGCCAAGAAATCTCATAAACCTGACCCACCCACTTTTGGCTGCCGCTGTTGACTTCAATCCAGTCGCCAATCTCGTAAGGTTTATCGAGCTGGAGCGCTACACCCGCAAAGAGGTTACCCAGCGTATCCTGGAGAGCAAGACCAAGCACCAAGGAAAAGATCGCCGAAGTGGCCAATAGAGGAGCTAAACGAATATTAAAGACCTCTGTAGCCACCCATCCTGTGAGACAGATCGATAACAGCAGAGTAAAGAGGTTGACCAAAAGAAGTGGAACCCCTGCTTTCATGTTTCCAAGAAAGAGATATTCGAAGAGCAGGATCCGCGCAGTTTTTACAAAGACGACGCAACCCGTGATGAGCGTTAAAAGTCCCACATACGCAGAAAACCTTTCGCCTGTGGAGTCAGGAAGTCCGCGCTGAAGAATCCCAAACGTAATGAACAAGGTGACCCAAATACCGAGATGAAGAAGAAGGTTAGAAAAAAGGCCGCGCAAATTTTTATGTCTTTGCACGCTCGTGTTACGAAGAAAAATTTTGTAAATGAGCCAGGATCCCAAGGCAAGACCGAGTATGGCCATTGCGGGTTCAAGTTTGATGAGCGCTTCTACGCGCTCGAGTGGGATCCAGGGTTGGTGCNNTAAAACGTTTAGGTAAACCCCATTTATGGTCTTAACCAAAACCTGTCTTTTAGATCGTCTATCCCGCCATTTTACCGCTAAGCAGGGTAATGCGCAGGGCAAGCACTTCTTCGTTGAGCCGCGAGTCGACCTCTTCAGAAAGCCTAGTCAAGTTGACCAAAGACTCAGCCATTTGCAAAATAAGCTCAAGGTATCTCGGTGAGACTCGTCTG
>DBAE01000018.1:1251-18465 GCA_002291495.1 Bacteriovoracaceae bacterium UBA1018
GGCTTACTGGGCGGAAAGACAAGGTCTGTGGACAATGCGTGCACACGATCTGAAGAATCTAAGTGCGAAAGTTTAGCGCTAACAAAATCGCCCAAAATCTTATCTATGTCCTCGTGTGGGAGCAGACTTGAGATCTCATCTTTGCTCAGGGGCGAGCGTGCAAGAGTCTGAACCAGAAACGTAAAGTAGTGTCCCCTGGATTGATTTAAAGCCGCGATCTGTCTTTCTGTAATCTGTTTTTTGTCCGACTGACCGCTTCGTCTGGCGCTAGGTTTTTCACGAGTCGAAGACGCAGAAACTGAGGAGGATACTGGATCTGCAGAGAAAACGTATGCGTAACTAGGAAACAAAGATCGGCAATATTCATTGACGAGTCGCTCTGCTTGATCCTTTCTCAGGACACTAGCGATCTCTTGAATTACGGTAGGCGACGGCAGTACCTTTCCTTTTTCAAATCTGACGTAATAAGAATAATTAAACGATAAAGATGTACGAGATTGAATAAAGATAAAGAAAGACCTAGCGCTCTCAAATCCAAGCTCTTGGCGGATCTTACTTAAAATGACCACTGCAATACTCCTTCATGTGCACTGTCAGTGCACATTTCACAAAGATTAAATATAGGCGACCGGTGGCGATTCAGCTATAAGTTTCTGCGCTAATGAGGGGAAAATGAATAACTTGCTGAAATTATTGATAATTTCGATTGTGGCCCTGATTTCTGTGACTGATTCGTTCGCTGCTGGAACGCATCAGGACCCACCGGAACAGTATAATCGCATTATCTTAAAGAGAACTCTGACGGTCTTAGAAGGCCTATTAGAGCAAGTAAGTGAGCCTGAAACCCCAGTCGACGATGAACTTGTGTTCTTACTTTGGAACGGAAAGACCAGCGTCCAAAAGGTTGTTTCAAAGCTTGAACGCGAGTCGAAGAATCTTAGGATTTTGTCGGCTGAACTCAGAAGCCGAGATGAGGATGGAAATCTCAATCGCTCGAGCAAAAAAGCTGTTCGTGAGGATTTCAAAGAAGAGGTAAAGGAGCAAAGAGACCTCATTGAAAACGCGTTGGAGTATTCTCGTTCATCCCTAAATGACGCCGAATATTTCATTTCGCAGTATCGCTCGAACTATCTGAAGAAGTCAGAGCTTCAGCATATTCTCGAAGATTATGTCAACGACGCGAAAGACGAGCTCGCCACTGGCGGGAACGGTACTGAACGCGGCGGTTCTGGAAACTAAAATTTAATCACTTCCCCCTAAACTCTTATCCTGGAGAGTTGGACGGCGCCTTCCCCCCCTATCAAGGCGCCGTTTTTTTTTATCTTTTTCTGACTAAGCTGCCTTACGTCGATAGTCATCCAGGCTGAAATCATCGACCTGAATGACTTCATGTCTCAGCTCATCGGCACGACGAAGTTGAGAGAACTCCGTAGAGGTAATAATGTTTAGATCCAAAGCATCTCGGTACAAGAGGGAGCTAGGTTTCTTTGTGATACGCCGCTCTTTGACTGCCCTCTTGATTTTACGAAGGATAGGTAGTGATCTCACTTCAGCATCAAGTGCTGCCTCCAGGCGCGCAAACGGCTCAGAAGAATCACTAGGGACATAGATCCCTCCAAAAAGGCGATCCCTTTGTTCGCCAGGCTTTTGCATGAGAGCCGCTATTTTAATCTCGTCTTCATCTGAAGGTGGAGTCCCCAGTGGATTAAGTTCACTGAGCCAATAGAGAGGCCCCCTAAATAATGGCCCTATTACCGGCGCAGAAAAGTTCATCAAGATGCCACTTAATGCGTTTTGGATTTGATAAAGAGTATGATCCATTGACCACCTCAGAAGCGGCCGGTCCTCTTTTCTAAAACCCTCTGCTTCATATCGTCTTAACACTGCGGTACCCAGATACATCCACGACAGCGCGTCTGCAAAACGACCCGTTAATTTTTCCTGAGACTTAAGACGGCTTCCTAATGAGAACATCGCAGTATCTGCAAGCACTGCAAACGCTGCAGATGCCCAATTGAGTTTTTGATAATAGCGATAGAGAGAGTTCTTTGGTGCTCCAAAAGCGAAGTAACCACGACTGAGTTCAAACCCAATCACTCGACCAATGTTTTTGGCGAAATGTCCTAAGTGACTCCACACCGTATGATCAAACGCTCGGAGATCATTATTCTCAACTGACTCAAACACCTTTAAGGCATAGGGATGAGCACGTAATGCTCCCTGACCAAATATCATCAAAGTGCGCGTCAGGATATTAGCCCCTTCGACAGTAATTGAAATGGGAGTTGCAATGTAGGCATTAGCCAAAAGATTACGAGGCCCTCTCGAAATTCCGATCCCGCCTTGAACATCCATTCCGTCGTTGACGATTTTTCGAGCTAATTCAGTAAACTGGTATTTAGCAATTGCAGTCACAATGGAAGGACGTATGCCTTGATCCAAAGCACCGCACGTGTATCTACGCGCAGCTTCCATAATGTACGTGTAACCACCAATTCGAGCGAGTGGTTCAGCAATGCCCTCGAACTGCCCGATCGACATACCAAACTGTTTACGTACCGCACTATGCGCGCTCACAATGCGAGCAATGGACTTCGCGCCTCCGGTACTTTCAGCGGGTAAGGAGATCCCGCGACCAGCAGCAAGCGATTGCATGAGCATCGTCCAACCTTGGCCTGCACGGTCGGCACCCCCGATAATATTTTCGATCGGGACTATGACATCGTGGCCTTGCGTAGGAGAATTATAAAATGGCACCCCAAGTGGATCGTGTCGACGATTGACTTGAACTCCGGGCGTCTGGGTTGGAATGAGTGCACAAGTGATCCCAACATCCTCCCCTTTACCTAAATGGTTTTCTGGATCTTTGAGCCGAAAAGCTAAACCCAATACTGTTGAAATAGCTGCAAGCGTAATCCAGCGTTTATTCCAATTGAGTCGAAGATAAAGTTTTCCGTCATCTCCCTTAAAAACAATCCCTTCAGACTGAATCGATGAAGCATCAGATCCAGCTTCGGGCTCAGTTAAAGCAAAGCAAGGAATCTCAATTCCTTGAGCCAAACGTGGCAAGTAATAGTCTTTTTGTTTCTGAGTCCCGTAGTGGATCAAAAGCTCTGCAGGTCCCAACGAGTTTGGAACCATGACTGTGATCGCCAGAGGTACTGATCGGCTCGCTAGTTTCATGATGACTTCGCTATGAGCAAGAGCCGAAAATCCCAATCCGCCGTACTCAGGCGGTATAATCATCCCCAAGAAACGTTCTTTTTTAATATAATTCCAAGCTTCAGGTGGAAGATCTTTAGTCTGCCAAACGTCCCAGTCATTCACTCTTTTGCAAAGTTCCTCGACGGGACCATCGATAAATGCCTGCTCTTCTGAAGTCAGTTGTGGATAGGGCTGGGTTCTCAATTTTGGCCAGTGGGGATTACCGGAAAATAGATCTCCCTCCACCCAAACATCCCCTGAGCGAAGCGCGGCACGTTCAGTAGGCGAGATCTTAGGCATAAAACCCAAGCTTCGAACTACCTTTAACATGAGCTTTGAAATAAGAGGTCGACGCAAAGCAGGAACCGCCAATACCGCTGTCGCTGTCGTTGCTAAGCCCAATCCTACCCACTTCATCGGAATGTTTTGCTTCATCATCCGCTTGGACAATGCAAGGAGCTCACCTGTGAAGCTAGCGGCTATCTACAAAATTTTTTACAAAATTTATAAAGTCTTCATGTCGATAACAAAGCGATAGCGCACATCGCCTTTGAGCATTCTCTCATAGGCGGAGTTGATATCTTTCATAGAAATAACTTCGACGTCAGAGGTGATATTTTTTTCCGCACAATAATCTAACATCTCTTGAGTTTCTCTGATTCCGCCGATCATGGATCCAGATAATGAGCGTCGACGTGGAACAAGCGAAAACGGTTGGATGGGTGCGGGCTTTTCTGGAAGCCCTACCAAGACCAACGTTCCATCAAGCGCTAGCAAATTGAGATATGCGTCAACATCGTGCGGTGCAGATACCGCATCCAAGATCAGATTAAACTTACCTTGTATATTTTCAAATGCAGTCTCGTCAGTGGTCTGAACAAAATGATGGGCTCCTAACTTCAAAGCATCTTCTTTCTTCGATGCAGACGTACTGAGGACAGTCACTTCGGCGCCCATAGATACAGCAAATTTAACGGCCATATGGCCTAGCCCACCAAGACCTACGACGGCGACTTGCTGACCTTTACTTACTTTCCAATGTCTAAGCGGTGAATAGGTCGTAATCCCTGCGCAAAGAAGCGGCGCTACTTTCTCAAGGGGAAGTTTCGGCGAAACTTTTAGAACGTAATTTTCGTCAGTAACGATCTGATTCGAATACCCTCCATAGGTAGGGGTTTTCAGATCTTTCTCGACACTGTTGTAAGTCATCACTAGATGACCATCACAATACTGCTCGATACCCTTTTTACAATTTCCGCAGTTTCGGCATGAATCAACAAAAACCCCGACACCAGCAAGATCGCCCACTTTAAACCGTGTGACTGAGCCTCCTACTTGAGCGACTCGACCCACGATCTCGTGTCCGGGAACCATAGGAAACATTGCTCCACCCCACTCATCACGTACTTGGTGCACGTCAGAGTGACAGACCCCCGAATAAAGGATCTCAATCAGCACGTCGTTTTCACCGACTTTTCTTCGTTCAAACGAATAGGGAGCAAGAGGAGTTTTCGAGTTCAGAGCCGCGTATCCACGAGTTTGCATCATAATGCGAACTCTTACCGCTGTATGCTCGGCAAAATCAAGAGGGTTTAGATTGCTTGAATTGCGTCATCCAGAGTTTTTAAAAGTTTTGCTTCATCATCTTGGTACCCGATCGGCTCTACGATCGAACAACCTAATCCAGCCTTTTCTAAGAGCTTGAGAATGCCAGCCGCATGCATCCCACCATAGACTACAGCCACATCTTTTTCTTTGGAGCCTTTAATCTTTTCGACCGCTACGGCATTTCGCTTCTCCAGCGATGTTTTGAGTCTTTGTACGGAAGACTTCAGTTCTGTTTTTAACTTTTGTACAGCTTGAGATACTGTAGTTTTTGCTGGTAGTTTATAGAGCTCAATCACGCCATCTAAATAAGTCTTTGCCCGAACTTGCTCATTTTTGTGCTGCTCCAATCGAGTAAGAAAACCTAAGATCCCTCGAGCGTCCGAGAGCGCTAAATTGCCTTCGCGAATGAGCTTTTCATCATCTGCACAAATCGTACGCACACCTTGTGCATGTTTGGCCTCTATCTTCATTGGAGCACTTGCCAAAAGCTGCGGATAGTTCGGTTGTTTCAGCTGAGATTTGAGATCAGCAATGGTCCAACCATTCAAATTAAGATTGGACGTTTCGTCGAGCTCTCCGACGCAACCTTCTGCGTACACTTCAGTGATTTGCTTCTTTACTACCCACTGATCGAGCTGATTAAAAATTGCAGTTTGGTTTTTCTCTTGAGGTAAAGGCTTCGAATCTACCTTCTCCCGAGTACTGAGCCCTGGGGGCAAGTGCCACTGTTTAAAGAGAGTGACATGTTTTGAAGGCTTAGAGGTTTTGCATCGATTCACTACTTTTCCGTTGTTCGGGTCGACTTCCGTATTAGCGAACGCAGACGAAATCGATACAAGTGCACTCAATACGTAGACCCAGCCGTGGAAACGATTTATTTGCATCTTAATAGGCTAATTGGATTGAACAACTAGTTCAAGTATTCAGATTAAGCTGCCTTTATTTCATCAGACAATGAATCAATTCCGTCTGCTACATACTCACAAGTGCGACATTGGAAAACAAAAAGGCCCTGGGCATTTTCTGCCAAATGAAGTTGTCCATGACCATTTGGGCAGGTTGGGCAATCGAATCGGATCTTAGACTGTGCTTCAATTTTTCGTTCGAGGTTATAACAAGTGACAGGCGCGTCTTCATATCCCTTGAGCACTCTTACGCCCGTATTGGACAATTCGAACGAACCCCAATTGATCATGCCAGAGGTTCGAACCAAATGTTGGTACGCACTTTCAGTAATCAGTATTTGACCAGGACTAGATTGTTCGCAAAGTCTTGCAGTGAGGTTCATAACCTCGCCGGAGGCCGTATAGTTTTTTGGTGAATTCTCATCACCAAAAAATCCTACCTCTGCTTGCCCTTCAGCAATTCCAATTTTGACCTGAAGAGCCTCTCCCCACAAAGTAATAAATTCTTCTTTGCGCTTCTCTATTTCTTCCTGAATCTCTAATGCTGCTTGAGCTACACGAGCCACGTAATCTTTATGGCGTTCAGGTTCATTTGAAAAGCCAAGAACGGCATCTCCAATAGTCTTGTCAAAAGTAATATCGTACTTAAACATCCGCTGAACACAGATGCGGTAGAACAGATTAAGAACCGTCTGAACCTGGGGACCAGAAACACGACGACAAGCACGAGTATATCCACAAATATCAATAACCAGGCCGCAAATACTTGCTTGCATTGGCATACGATCAATATCGAGGATACCCTTCTTAATGCTCGCAACGACCTGTGGACTAAACTGACGAGAAAGACGTTCAAGCCGAAGTTGTTCTTTAGTTTTTCTCTTAATGATCCGCTCTCGATTGAGCAGTTCTCTTTGGCGAGCAAGGCGCTGATGATATTCTTGCCGTCTTAATCTCTCTGTCAGGAACCAAACTACGGTAACAATCGACACTGCTCCAAAAAGAAAAAATAAATTGAGAAAACCTCTATTCCCTTCGCCTTCTGATAGTACGAGCAAAGGACCTAAGAAGTATGGCACCAAGATAATCGCGTTTTGAACTATGAAAAAAGGAAGAGTCCAGGGAATAAAGATACCAATTCCGAATGTAACTAACATCAGCCCTGCGTAATAAGGAGAACCACGATCACCACTATGCAAAATCATAGCGATAATCGGCCAAGTGTTGACCACAGTATACAAACTACAAATCAACTGAGTCTTGATAAGACCTTTTGATTTCTGGAGATATCGATTGACCAGAAGTAAACTTGGAACGACTGATAGACGGTAGAACAAAAACTGCCATTTATACTCTGGAGCATAGATCAAATCCGCAAACCAGAAAATGAGATAAAGTGGTAGACTATAATAACGGCTCGCCAAATCGGAGGCAGACTTGATCCTGTCCTCTCGTTCCTCGGTAAAGCTTTTCTGTCTGCCAAACTTCCTCAAAGTGGCCATGAATAGCCCATCAGCCTCTATCTCCTATTTGCGTTTCAAGACGCAAAATAGGTTAATTCCGTTTTCCTCTTGCTCGATCGAAACGCTACTCGCTGGATAAGTAAATAGTCTTTGTAAGTCTTGTTTAGATCGATAGATTAAGTTCCAATCAAACACGAGACTCATACCAAATCGGTTTGGAGTAGATACATCAAAGTTTCCAATCACGAGTTCAGCATCTTCTTTGATATGGGTTATAAGAACTTTTCCTGCCATATGAGCGACTGGATCGGTAAAATAGTCAAAAAGACCGGCAGAATAAATCAAATCGAAATCTTTCTCAGGTAAGCCGGCATTAATTACTTCTTTAATGGCTCTATGACAAAGTTTAACGTCAAAATTTTTGTCTTGTGCACGAGCTGCTTGTCTAATTTGGCGTTGAGCGTGTTTCAAGCTACCCTCATCTTGATCCAAAAGCGTGATATCCAGCATATCCAATTCTTTTTGGGTCAAGGTCTGAACCAAGTACTGAACTTCCATTGCTGGTCCGGATGCGACGGACATAATCTTAATTTTCTTGGCTTGGGTCGTTTCTACTGCTTTAAGTACTCTGGCAGCGAGATAATGTACACGATTTCGAACTGCTTGAGGCTCAGGGTGTTGTAGAAAGGCATTCTCTACACAGCGACCAAACAAAGTTTCACCGATATTTTCTTTTCGATAGATCAAATTCATCATCTCAAAGTCACCAGCGTAGCCGCGCGGTTTTGTGAGCGTCCGATGAGCAAATGGAGATTTGTAGAGCAGATTCTTCATTTGCTCACGGAAAAATTGATAACACTCTTTGACTACCTCTTCCGATTGACCTGAAAGCACCTCATTAAATTCAGAATGAAGACCTTGCCATAGATCGTAGATTGCACGACCTGTAACTTCAATAACCGTTTCTTCGAAGTCTTCACTTTGGTTTCTTGAAAGGAAATTCTGACTTCCTTGAAATGCTTCAATTTTTGCTTCAAGGCGCTGAAGTAGATCACGTAAATGATAGACCTTACTCACAAACGAGACAGGTAATCGATCGATACGAGTCTTCTCAGCCAAGAGCGAGAGATGCATGCGCTTGAGTTCAGGAAACAGGGCTACTTTTTCGACGTTCAATGGTTCCGATAGGATTTCAAAAGCGACTCTATATTCGCCATCACCCGCCACGACCGGCTCCTGACGAACGAGTCGCAAATGGAGGTTGGCTAGAGTAAACCCTTCGATTTCAAGGGTTCCCTTAATTTCTCCATTTTTAGTCTCGAATGCCTGCGGACTTTGTATCGCTAATCCAAATGAACTATAATTGAGAACTGCGTATTCAACTCGATCGATCTTTAAAAAACATCGAAGATCTGAAATCGGATAGCGGTCTTGCCTCACAAATCGTGAGGCATCATTTTTTTCTTCGACTACGTTATTTGCCGTCGTAACTAATTGCGGTCGTACACTATTGCTCATGAAAGATCATCCTTACCCTTGGTGCGTATACATCATTACAATTGAGTAACTAATATCGTTGATTCATCATCGGCAATTTATTAGCTAAAGATTAGAGTAAGGCCGTCTATGGATAGTAAAGTCTGAATCAGTCAAACGATTGACATATGTTTTAAGGAATGAAAGTAATTGTTAAGATAAACAGAAACTGAAAATCACATGAAAATTGTCGCGTTAATATTTGCAGTACTTGTCTGGGGCATTATTTCAAGTCTTCGAGGTATGGATAAAAATCCTGAATCCACCTGGTTCGACGAAATTGCTCCAAGCCCAGTTGCCACTTTAACGACGGAAGCGCCAGTAGCTAATGTAGTGCCTTCGCCGACCGCGGTTGCTAAATCATCCGCGCCGACATCGGCTCCTACGTCCATTCCAAGTCCAAGTATAAATCCGAGCCCAGTTTCGACCTTAGGAGCAGACCGCAAGATTATATGTAGCAAGAGTGAAGAACCGGCAAGGTCCCTCACTCTTGTACCAAAAGGTAAAGGCTGTGATCTCATCTATTCAAAGCCTGGCTCANNCGACGATCGTTCAGTCTAAGTTATCTCGAAATCCTTGTGAAAAGATCATCATTCGGATCACGAAAAAGTTAACTCAAGCCGGCTTTGTTTGCGAATAAGAGTCACAGCCCAAAATACTAAATAGTTACTTCACGATAAATTGTTTAAAACCGCCCCAAAACATCCGCATTCCGTCAAATGCCATATCATCTTCATTCATCATGGGAGCGAGTCTTGGGTCATTCATCACCTTTTTCAGTACTCGGTCACGGTGAGCTCTTGATTTATAAGTAGCCCAAGAAAATATGACGACCTCACCCGCTTTTAACTTCACACTCTGAGGAAAGGAAGTGACCTTTCCCTTTTTCACGTCGTCCGCAATACATTCGACATATTCAAGTGCCCCGTGCTCCCGCCACACTTTACCGGCCAGTTTAGCCATTTTTTCGTACTTTTTCAGATTCTTTCTCGGGACTGGCAACACAAATCCATCGACGTATTTCATATTTTTCCTTTCGTTCGATATTTTCAACACAACGTACTCAGCACTACAGTTTCGACACTACTTCTTCCAGTTGTTCAGCGGCCTTTTCCCAACCTGAGAAAAAGCCCATTTGCTCATGTTGCTCTCGGTCAGAAACACTCCAGTGAGTAACACGCGCAGTATATTTAGTTTTTCCACCCTGCTCTTCAAACGTGAGGGTTGCGGTCATAAAGGGTTTCTCTGAAGGCTCCCAAGCCTTTCTAAAGGCATCAGTGAGTACTAATTTTTTATTGGGAATCACTTCGAGATAGACGCCCGAGTTAGGAAACTCTGCGCCATCTGGACTCTTCATCACGATAGAGTTGGTTCCTCCGGGCCTCAAATCGAGTTCGGCGCGAACAGTGGACCAAGGTTTTGGCGTAAACCACTGAACCAATAAGTTAGGATCAGTCCAAGCACGATAGACTTTTTCGGGTGGAGCATTAATCAACAGACACAAGACCAGCTCTCGATCGGAGCTAGGTTTCATTTCAATTCTAGTAGGCATAGTTCCTCTCCCGTTATTTCAAGGCTACTGCAGCATCGAAATTTCAGCGTTGATAGATGAGTTCTTCCTTCATAAGTTGTACCTCTTTATACTAGACCAACTAGTTGGTATGTTTCAAATAGAATTGTATCCATCTGAAATAATAGACATTTTTGACGCTAAGTGTTTTTCTCAGAATCGAATTCTTTAGACTGAGCAAGCAACAATAAGGTCAGCGCGATTACAGAAGACACAGCCATTACGATTGCGGTGGGCAAAGTTCCTCTTACATTTAAGAGCCCCACCACTGCTGCACAGACTGCTCCGAGCCCCATTTGCAAGAAGCCAAGAAGCGCTGAAGCACTCCCCACATTCTTTGAAAACGGCTCAAGGGCAAGTGAGGCTGCATTGGGATATGCGATACCTGCGCAGAGGAGAACCACGAAGAGAAACCCGATCGTACTATAAAGACCTAATCCTACCGTCAATAAGGTAAGTAGAAAAATAGAACCACTGACAACTTGTGCCACCAAGGCGGCTCTAAATACTTTTTTACTTCCCCGAATCTTGACCAACCAATGATTGAGCTGGCCACCACCGATCATACCGACAGCAAGTAGAGCAAAGATAAATCCATAACCTTTTGGACCGACCTGAAACCCGTCCATAAAGATTGAGGGCGAACCAGTGATATAGACAAATAGGCCTGAGAAGGATAGCGAACCCGATAATGTGTAAGTGCGAAACCGATGATTTTTTAGGACGGACCAGAAAGTACTCAGTATCGGCTTTAGGCGCAGCTCAATACTGCGATCCGCTTGATATCCTGTAGGTAGGGCAAATCGAACTAATATCAAATCGAGAAGCGACATTGCAGCCAAAGTACCAAAGATCGTTTTCCAGCTACCTACTTCCAAAATTAGGCTCCCTAACGTGGGTGCCAGTAGCGGAGAAACACTCAGCACTAACATCATCATGGAAAAGACTTTGGCTCCGTCTTTTGCAGGAAAATAATCACGTACCATTGCCATTGCACCAACAGAAGCCGCGCTACCACCAAGCGCAGCGATAAATCGAAATGCCAGCAGTTCGTCGATAGATTTCGAGCCTAGACAACCGATCGTCGCAAAAAAATAGAGAATCAAACCAAAATAAAGAGGTGGCTTGCGTCCAAAACGATCGAGAAGCGGTCCATAAACAATCTGACCCAAAGCAAAACCTAAGAAGTAAACTGCGATTGAAAGCGAAACACGCGGCACAATCGTATTGAGGTCTCGTGCAATCTCTGGGAAAGCGGGCAGATAGAGATCGATTGTAAACGGGGTGAGCGCATTTAAGATGCCCATCGTAACAATGAGAAAAAAGTTCTGTCGTCGAGTGCGCATTATTACTTTCTATGTCAGAAAACGCTCTATCAGAGTAGCGAGTAAAGGAGGCTGTTCCTGCATCGGATAATGACCAGACTCAGTCAGATTGACTAACTCGGCCTTAGGGTAATACGGAAGCATCGTTTTTTCGATAGCGTCTCTTTTAAACGGAGGAGCATCATGGTCACCGGTAATGATCAAGATAGGAGTCTCTAAGGTCTTCATGCCTGGAGTGATATCTGTATTTGCCCAGATCTCGATGTACTTGAGTGCCGCTTCAGTTGAGGCTGTCTTACGCCAGCGCCTGAGTTTAAACCGGATCCACTCATCGGAAAGTCTTGAGCCCCAGAGCGGAGCCATCGTTTTGAATCTTTCTTCGTCGCTTGAAAGTGTAAAAGACCGAAAGAACTCTATCGTCGGTTGATCACACTTTAAGCCAATAGGAGGCGCTGGTGTCACTGCAACGATCCTGTGAATTCGCTCTTTTGGAAGAATTTGTGCTAATTGCTGTACGATAAGACNNCTCATCGAGTGCCCGATGAGAGAAAACTGCTGCCAACCTAATCTATCGAGCAAAGAGACTACGTCCCCCACTGCCTCTTGAAATGTGTACTCACCTTGGAGTTTCCTAGAACTTCCATATCCTCTGAGATCGGCAAATACGTAGGTGAATTGGTCTAGATTGAGATACGGAATAATCCCATCCCAATTTGTGCAGTCACAGTACCAATCATGAAGCACTAGCACGCGGGAAGGACCCTTACCAATTTTGTTATAGCTGATAGTTGTTGATGACATAAAAAATAAGGGGGTGCCGTCGGACTATCTTGATCAGCCGACAGAACCCCCATTCCAATACTTGTTAAAAATTATTACTTGGCGTGTCCACGAACGATTGTGCACTGTTTGTTGTAAACAAGTGCAATGAAAGTCTCATAGTCTACAGTTGAAATTTCTTTGATATTCGCTGTTTTTGCAGCTCTATAGATCGAAGCATCGTTGCTCAACGGAATAAATCCAAGGATATTCTCTGCACAGGCAGTTCCAACGGTCTCGCCCAATTTATTTGAAGTAGCGGTGATTGGTCTGAAAGTTGAGCATCCAGTAAACAACGCTGCCACTACTACAAAAGACAATAACTTTGTCATCTTCTCTCCAGTTTAAGATATGAATTAATTAAAATGATTACTGACTAAAGCGAGTATATAGGACCGGAATTAAAAAATAAAAACATGTTTGCTGGAATCAGTAAAAACTTTAGAGCTCCTGAGCAAACTCATCTTCTGCTCAGATCTGTCTAAATGTCCCTTGTAAAAAGTTAAAACCACGTTACGCTTAAGATCAATAGGAGATCTTACTATGCGCAACAAGCTCCCCATGATTGCACGCATCTTATTGGGCCTTATATTCTTTGCGGCCGGTCTAGCTGGGCTTCTCAACCTAGCTCCGCCTCCTCCGAACATGCCCGAAAAGATCCAGGCCTTCATGACTGGCTTACTAGCGACGGGTTACTTTTTCCCGCTCCTCAAAGTCACTGAAACAGTCTGTGGACTTCTACTTCTCACCGGTATGTTTGTTCCATTAGCACTCGTAGTCCTTGCTCCTATCGTGCTCAACATATTGCTTGTGCACACACTCCTGCAGCCAGACGGTCTGCCAGTAGCGCTCTTCGTTACAGCACTTGAGATCTATCTAGCGTTCTTTGCGGCGCCTTACAAAGATGTGATCAAACAGCTTTTTCGTAGAAAAGTCTAAACGTTAAAGCCTGAAAGTATAAGACAGTTTTAAATTGTAGAGATCAATTGCGTCGAGCGATGCATCCTTGTCGCCTTGAGAATACGCGCTTAGGAAAAAGCTTCCAATCCCGATATTGATTCCATACGCACTGAAAGTAAGAGGAAGACGAATGTAGTTTGCACCTTGACTGCATCCGGATTTGGAAATTTCAGGCGCATACCCATTATATCTTTTACATCCATCGGTGAGATCCTTGTAATAGATAAAGTACGGGTTTAAGTAGATCCCTAATACGGTGACGCCCGTTTGAGCTCCGATCATTGCTCCGAAGGAATATGGGGTTGCGCTATAGTCCCCTCCTCCCAATACTTTGGCGTCGGAGACTTTTACTGAAAATTTACTACTGAAAACTGAAACCGTCGGACCACCAAAAATTCCTGCCGAAAAATCTGACCACTTCATACTCCATAGCCTTAGGCTTGCGCCTCCGGATAGAGTAAAGCCTTTATTCTGCATGTTGGACAAACTGACTTTTACGCCAGCTTCTTCGAGCTCTAGGCCACCTGAAATGGAATTAGCGGTGGCAAAAAGAAAGTAACCCAATCTCTTTTTTCCGTTTGTCGAAGTGGCGTATCCGACACCAAAAGACCCACCCCGAAACTGACCATGAGAGACCAAGAGGTAGCCGTCTCCCAATGATTCTTGGTCATTTACGTTGGCAAGCATGTAAGAGCCTTGAATGGAAAGTTGACCTTTTTCAGAATCACGAAGATCTGGAAGCGGCGGAGCAGAAAGAACAGTCTGTGTCCCAAGCAAAGAAATTCTTACTCCGGTCAAGGGATCAGGTGATCCAGCTAGCGAACTCTTGGATAGAAAGAATAGGAGTGCAAATGACGTGTAAATAAACTTTGTGCGCAGTCCGGTATCCCTCTCCTCTAGTGTGAGCTGAATTGATTGAACTTTCCTTATTTATTTATACGTCAAATTCATATCTCTTTTATTAATCCTCGAAAGCCTCAGTTTGCATATTGAGCGACATTGACTTAATAATCGGTCTATGAAGCCCCGCGATCCTTACATCCAAATTCAAGACTTCTATATCGCACAAACTAAGTTTGCAGCCATTTCAGTGGCTATCGAACTGGGTATCTTTGAAGCTATTAGAAAACCTATTTCATTAGACGAGCTATCATCGCTCATGAAAATGAGTCCTCTAATATTGTATGCCCTCTCGCGTGCTCTTGAATCATTACAACTTGTTGAGTTCACTCATGACAAGTATTTTATCAATCACGAATATAGCCAATTTTTACTTTCTGACTCTCAGTTCTTTCAAGGAAAGGACTTCGCATCTAGGACTAACGAAAAACTTCACACACGGATAAAAAATGCTCTTCTCAAAGCTGAGCCCTCCTTGAACTATGCAGGGGTATCGCTCACAAAAATGTGGGAAACCGGAAATATAGACTCTAACACCGCAGCTGAGTTTACCGAACACATGCAGACAATGATGTCTTATCCATCCGAAGTTCTTTCTAAAAACGATACATTTCAGCAGGTACCAGAGCTTATCGATCTCGGCGGTGGTTCGGGTGCCTGGGCAATGGCTTTACAGAAAAACCAGCCGCACATCAGTATAGCCGTCTTTGATTTGCCGGCTGTCCTAGAAAAAGCCAAAACTAACGTAGATGAAAGACTACCTGGAAATAGAATCAAGTTTCACGCCGGCAACTTTTTCGAATCTGAAATTCCAAGATCGAAGTCTTATCTTCTGAGCAATATCTTGCACGACTGGCCCCTAAACAAGTGTGATGAAATTGTCAGCAAGATCGCAAAAAGCTCAGAAACTGGGACGCTACTCTTTATCAATGAGTGTTTACTAGATGAGGACCGTAGTTCTCCTTCTTTTACGTGCTTTTTCAACTTATTGATGGCCGTCAATCATGGGTCTCAGCAGTTTGCACTGACCGATCTGAATGAGCTTCTTTTAAAGAATGGATTTTCCAGTCCTACCATCGTGGCCGAATGTGGATACTACCAGTTGACGGTATCGAGAAAGTTATAAATTNNCCAGCACACTGAACTAACGTACGTCAATTGCTCTCGAAAAACGCTTCATATGTGTTCCAGCTGGAGTGACCCAATACGATATTTCAATAAAACCATTGGCACTTAGAAAGTACTGAATACTTTCATTATTTGCCATGACGTCGACGACAAAAGTGTCTAAGGCAGGGCCGATTTTCCTTGCTTGTCTAAAACTATGTCGAAGTAAAGCGTCTCCAACGCCCACTCTTCGATACCGCGGATGAACTGATATGTGTTTTCCTTGAGCATACCGAAACGGATATACTAGGTTCAAATACCGCTTCTCGTATTCTGTAGGGCGCGCGTTTCGATATATGCTCATCTCACGATAGCCTATGACTTGCCCTTGCTCGCTCACGACGACAAATCCAAAATTAACTCGCTGACGATCGGGCAGTCCTTCCCGTTGAAGGAGGTCATAATTTGTGAGCTGTCTGATTAATGTCTCTGTATGGNNGCTATGGGGAGGAGGACCGAGCATGGCCTTCGAGGGACGATCGAGCTCTTTATTTAGAAAGTGATAAACTTGCTTTGCCAACTCTTCGGATGACAGACTCTCCACATACATTCGCACCGTGGGAGACATCTGGCCAAAGTGAATACCCCAACGATGAGTGTTGTCATCATTTTTATTAGCCAGGTAGGCTGGACATTGCTCTTGAGCCACACTGATATGCGAAACAACAAGCAGTGAAAGCACAGCTATTCTAAACACCCACTTCCTCACACCGAGGCACTAGCATGTAAAAAATAGCCGTGTCAAACTTCGATCTATACATGATCGCTAAATAAAAAAGGGCCACCTCAACGAGGTGACCCTTTTTCTTATTAAATGGTGGGAGCTATAGGGATTGAACCTATGACCTTGACCGTGTAAAGATCCTGCTCTACCGCTGAGCTAAGCTCCCAAACCTTTTTATCGAACTAGCGTCGCACTGACGGCTGATTCGTTAGAAGTTTGTTGGGTTGGCTCATCTTCTACAACAGTAGCCTTGATGGTTTTGTACTTCACCAAGCCCGTACCTGCTGGGATGAGGCGTCCCATGATCACGTTTTCCTTCAAGCCGCGGAGATAGTCAACTCTTCCGCTGAGACTTGCTTCAGTAAGCACCTTGGTAGTTTCTTGGAAAGAAGCTGCCGAGATGAAGCTCTCTGTGGTGAGAGAAGCTTTTGTGATACCGAGCAAGAGTGGCTCTGCAGTTGCGACTGCACCGCCGGCTTGCATGACTCTTTGATTTTCTGCTTCAAAGGTCGCGCGATCCGTTTGTTCTCCGGCCAAGAAGTTAGTATCGCCAACTTCTTTGATCTTAACTTTACGCAACATCTGACGAACGATCGTTTCAATGTGCTTATCGTTAATCTTAACGCCTTGGAGACGATAGACTTCTTGTACTTCATCCACGAGGTATTTGGCGAGAGCTTTTTCACCCAAAACGCGCAAGATATCGTGTGGATTAATAGGTCCGTCCATCAACGGCTCACCTGCTTTAACGTAGTCACCTTCATTTACTGCCAAGTGGCGACCTTTACCGATGAGGTATTCTTTCGGCTCACCAGTTTCAGGAGTAACGATGATCTTACGTNNGCCGTCGATCTCGGTGATGACCGCAGAGTCTTTTGGTTTACGAGCTTCGAAAAGTTCGGCAACGCGTGGAAGACCCCCAGTAATATCCTTAGTCTTAGTGGTCTCACGTTGAATCTTAGCAAGTGTATCACCCGCTCTGATTTCGTCACCATCATTGACAACCAAGTTAGCACCGACCGGTAGCATGTAT
>DBAE01000128.1:0-18289 GCA_002291495.1 Bacteriovoracaceae bacterium UBA1018
TGGCTAACCAGCCTAAGTAACGTTCGAGTTTAAGTAACCATCGTGGTGAATCCATAGGCGAATTTTATCCTTACTTTGCTCTTACCTGAAAAGTCGAATGATGTAGAGGATCAAAGAGAAGCCCAGGCTCAACAGAACACAGGACATGATTGGGAAATAAAAACGCATATTGCCTCTTTGAACGGCAATATCGCCAGGGAGCTTACCGAAGGCAAAAGAGAAGTGTTTGCCTCCAAATTGCCAGATGAGACCCGAAATGATCAGGACAATACCGAGTGTGATTAAAAGCTTAGCAATGGGTTGCATACAAGAACCGAGTCTTACTCGATCCTGCGAATGACTCCAATCAAAACTCCTTCAATCTTAAACTCAGTGCTCTCGACCATTGAGTCGATGATTAAAGGTTCGTAGGCGGGATTGGCGGGATGAAGCTCAATCTTATTACCGCGACGATAGTAGCGCTTAATGGTCGCCTCATTGCCAATCAGGGCTACCACTGTCTGACCTTGAGCTGCGCTATCTTGCTTACGGATGACCACAAAATCTCCATCCAAGATGCCATCTTCGATCATGGAGCTTCCATTGACGCGAAGAACGAAGTTATTACCTCCTTTGATCATGGAGGCTGGTACATCGAGGGTTTCTTGAGTGGCGATGGCTTCGATCGGATAACCTGCGGCCACACGGCCGACAAGGGGGAGAGGGACTGCCCCGGAGACGGGTTCGGGGGGAATTATCTCCATACCTCGCTTTGAGTTCCAAGCTTTACGGAGGGTGCCTTGGCGTTCTAAACGGACGAGGTAGTTTTGGACAGTCCCTAAAGATTTAAATCCAAAATGCTCTGCAATTTCTTTCTGTGAAGGTGCAAAACCATGCTTTGCTCCGAACTCCTGGATGTAATCGNNGTTGTGCGTAAGTCGAGAAAGAATTTGAAATTTTTTACTAATTTCTGAGAGCCGCGGTGAGGGCAGGCAATGGTGTTCAGCGCAATTACTGTATAAAAATAGTTAACTATTAAATTTGAGTATGGTACCAGTGCACCTAGAACTCGCTACCCGGGTATTTTACAGGAGTCAGAATGAGAAATTTTTCACTCGCTACACTTACTTTTTTCTCCCTCTTCAATTTTTCGACAACCAGAGTCTTTGCATTCGAATCAAGGACTTTCGTAGTTCGCGGCGAAGGTAGAGCCGCTGATACTTTTTTTAATTTCGAGATGGACTCGGCTTTGAGTGGGGGAGAAAAGCTCTACTTGGAGGCCTTTGATGATGCAGTCAAAAATGCAAAATCAAAATGTGGAAAGTTAGGAGGTACCTTCCGAGGGATTCTCAAACCACATGTAGCTGATACTGAAAAATCGAAATTCAGTAAATACAAAGTGGGCGCAAAGCTACTTTCTAAGTACCAGGTTGCATACGTCACTCGAGTGGATGCTTTCTGTAGGCTTACTAAAAATATAGATTTTCCGTCCGACGTAACTGAAGCTTCTTCATCCGAAGAACAAGAAATCACCGAAAATTGGAAAATTTATAATAGGCACAAACTCGCGCTCANNTGTGTTGGATGTTTCTGAGTTTGACAGAATAAAGCCACTGGAAATTAAAATTGGGGAGCTTTTGGCGAACTACTTCAATTCCCATTCGGCGCTTTTGCTCAAGGAGATAGATGCTGCCGTTAAAAGAGGATGGAAATTGAAGTATACCGTGCAAGCTCAACGGCACCCATTGGTAGGCGCGAGTGCTGTCTATGAGTTTGAGCTTAAGTTTATGGCTAAAGACGCGGATGAAAATAACTTCTGGCGCGATCAGTATGAAAAAAGAGTGACATTCACAGCGATCCTTCACGACGATGGACTTAATGTTATTGAGTATTGGGGCGGCTAATCTCCATCTTATGACTTCTGAAGTGAAGTAGTGATTTCTTGGTGGGCAGATAAAAATTAGGCCCGCCGGTTGCAATTCATTTGTCGCGACTGAAAGGACAACTATGTTGCGACGCCAAAAATTAATCCCATTAGTATCTGCATTTTTTCTTCTTCCGGTATTGAGCGCCTTTGCTCAAGAGCGAGGTAGTGTTTCTACTGCGGATAGTCGTGAAATCTATCGCGGTGAAGGTTACCTTGCCGATGAGCGTATTGGAATCAAGCCTCAGGCAGGGGTACTTTTTTTTAATAAACCTGCTGAAGATTTGGTCTCGGATGATTCAACTCAAAGGGCAGTATATGGTGCAACTTTAGACATCAATGTTGCTGAAGCAGGTTCACCGATTTTCTTTGGACCATCGACTGGCGTTTTTTACTCGAGCATTGGCTCACCTAACGCGAGCTTTTTTGGTGCAGGTGGATCGGGCGCGGACTCTCACGCGTTTATTGTTCCTGCAAACTTGAAACTTGGATTTAATCTCTCACCAGGATTTAGAGTTTCTGCGCACGGTGGTGTGAACGCGATCTATCGTTCAGCTGCTGGGACTATCAGTGCAGGTGAGTCTATTGAGTCAGATGACAAGTGGTCACTCTATCCAAACGTTGGAGCAGACATTGAGCTTGGACTTGGATCACAAGCCGCGCTGATTTTGCGTCCGGACATTACGCTCACATCAGGTAATGATATCTTGGGTGCGACAATTGGTTTGAGTATTTTTGCTGGATAATGGATTTGCAGGTTCTCCAGAGAACCTCGTACGACCAATCCAGTCCCAGAAATGAAAAAAGCCCCGGCGTTTTAGCGTCCGGGGCTTTTTATCATTGATCTCGGGGGGTTACTTGGGGGAAGTGCCCGAAATCAAAACTTGATGTATATCTGTTATGTTTTAGCTATATATTCAATGCCTATTTGGGAGTCAAACCTAAATTTTCAATTTTCTACAAAATCGAATTACCCCAGGCGTCATTGCCATAAATTGCAGTTATTAACTCCAAACATTGTGATAGTTGGGGCCTAAAAGGGGTCAAACTATGGGTCATGGCGCAGGATTTATTAAACTTGTGGATGAAGCTAGAAAGCAAATCAAAGAACTTACGGTTCGAGATGTCGCTCAGAAGTTTGAAAGAGGCGAAAAGTTTCATTTTGTCGACGTACGTGAAGATGAGGAGTGGAAAGCGGGCCGAGCCAAGGGTGCGATACACTTAGGTAAAGGCGTGATCGAACGAGATATCGAAACTACAATTCCAAATAAAGATGAAGAGATCATTTTGTACTGCGGAGGCGGTTTTAGATCGGCACTCGCAGGTGTCGCACTTAAACAGATGGGCTATAAGAACGTAATTTCGATGGATGGTGGCATCCGCGGATGGCGTGAAGCTGGACTTCCGGAAGAAAAATGAACTATCAACTCTTTTACTCTCTTAGATCACCCTTTGCTCGCCGAATTAGACTAGCGCTTCTGCGATTAGGTGTTCCCTTTGAGCCGATGGTCATCGACGTTTTTAAGCCTACCGAAGAGCTCTTCAAGGCAAACCCTCTCGCACTTGTCCCTATCTTGCGATTTCAGGACGGGCGTACTTTACCTGATTCGGCCACGATCCTTGAGTATCTCCATGAAAGCCACGGGCAAAAGATTTGGCCCGCTCAACTGGATGAACGATTTGAGATGAGGCGGTTAAGCACTCTCTCCGAAGGAATCATGACCATGACGGTGAATCTCTTTTTGGAGGGTTTGCGTCAGCATCCGGATCCCGAATCGCTCGCAGAGTATCAGGACGCAATTTTGCGTACTTTGGTGGCGCTTGAAGACTCAATGAAAAACGTTTCAGGTCATTTTGGTCAAGGCACGCAGATGACTCAGCCAGGATGGGATCTGATGGTGGCTATTGAATACCTCCAACTCCGAGCGTCCCACCTGGGCAACCTCGATCGGTTCCCCGCTTTGAAGGGCTTTTATCGGCTTAATTTTGACCTGGATGTCCTGCGGCAGACGCATCCCCCAGCTTAAAACGTAGTTTTACGTCTTAGTCCTTGAGACTTGTAAAGCCTTAGGATATCTCGTTTTAAACCGCAAAATTACGTGCTCGAATAGTATCAACAGGAGGACTTGGCACATGCGCAAGAGAGATTGGGTCATTCTTTCAGGCAATGCCAACCGCCCACTTGCTCAGAAGATTTGCGATAAACTCGGTAAGCCACTTGGCAAAGCTGATGTCCGCAGATTTAGTGACGGAGAAGTTTTTGTTGAGATCGGTGAAAACGTTCGTGGACGAGATGTTTACGTGATTCAACCGACTTGCCGTCCTGCAAATGACTGTTTGATGGAGCTCTTGATCATGATCGATGCGCTCAAGCGCGCGAGTGCAAAAGAGATCACTGCAGTTGTTCCTTATTTTGGGTATGCCCGCCAAGATCGCAAAGTCGCACCTCGAACTCCGATCAGCGCAAAACTAGTTTCTGACCTTTTTGTCGCAGCCGGCGCCACACGTTTGGTTTCGATGGATCTCCATGCAGGACAGATCCAAGGGTTTTCTAACATTCCGTTTGATAATCTTTTCTCGACTCCCGTCATTGTGGATTACATGAAAGCTGAGTTCAGTAACATCGGTGAGCTTGTGATCGTGAGTCCAGACGCAGGCGGAGTCGAACGTGCGCGTGCCTATGCTAAACGTCTCGATTGTTCCGTGGCGATGATCGATAAGCGTAGAACTGCTCCAAACGTTGCCGTGGCTATGAACATTATTGGTGATGTTCAAGGAAAAGTCGCCGTGATCTTAGACGATATGATCGACACGGCCGGTACTCTCACTGAAGCGGCAAAGGCAGTTGTGGATCATGGAGCAGTGAAAGTTTTTGCAGCTGCCACACACGGAGTGCTTTCGGGGCCAGCCATTGAGAGGATTTCAGCATCTCGAATCGAAAAAGTGATTGTAACTGACACGATCCCACTTTCTGAAGAAGCAGAGCGATCCAAGAAATTTGTTCAGCTATCGGTTGCAGATCTCTTAGCTGAAGCAATTCATCGTATTCATAACTACGATAGCGTCAGTAGTTTGTTTATCTAAATATCCATGAAACTTGTTGTCGGACTTGGAAATCCTGGCCCAAAGTATGAGACCACACGGCACAATGTGGGTTTTCTTGCTGCCGATCGTCTAGTGGATCGTTGGAAAGCTCAGGGCCCCGTAAACAAAAATCAGGCTGAAGTCTATCAAGCTTCGATTGCGGGTGAGCAAGTTCTCATCATTAAGCCGCAAACTTATATGAATCTCTCAGGCCGCAGTGTGGCGCCTCTTTTCACTTTCTACAAATGCAGTGTAGATGATCTTATTGTGATCCACGATGAACTAGACCTTAAGCCTATGGCGCTTCGACTTAAGACGGGCGGCGGTACTGGAGGCCATAATGGACTTAAATCTATTGAAGAATGCCTTGGAAACGGGCAGAACGGTTATCATCGAGTTCGTGTCGGAGTAGGTCATCCACGCGAACTAGGTCTTAGGATGTCGCCCGCTGACTATGTACTAGGTCAGTATACGAATGATGAGCTTGAACAGCTGGATCCACTTTTGGATCGAGTTGCAAATGCGATTGAGCTTGTTATCGCCGGTAATATTAAGAAGGCCATGACCGAGTACAATCGGGATCCGGTAGAAGATACCGATAAACGGCCCGACAAAAGTAAGTAAAGGACAGAGAATATGGGTTTTCAATGTGGAATCGTAGGTCTTCCAAATGTCGGTAAATCGACTATTTTTAATGCGCTGACATCCGCTAAGGCCGAAGCAGCAAACTACCCCTTTTGTACCATCGATCCAAACACAGGCATCGTTAAGGTTCCAGATCCACGTCTGACGGATATCGCTAAGTACATTCCACCTCAAAAGTTGGTTCCTGCTTCAATGACATTTGTCGACATTGCAGGATTGGTCAAAGGTGCTTCAAAAGGTGAAGGACTTGGAAATCAATTTTTGGGTCACATCCGTGAAACTAATGCGATCGCGCATGTGGTTCGCTGTTTCTCGGATCCAAATGTGGTGCACGTCGATGGTTCTGTCGACCCTTTGCGCGATATTTCAGTGATTGATACTGAGCTCATGTTTGCTGACTTAGATACAGTTACAAAAAGATTTACTACTTTGCAAAAAACCGCACGTGCAGGAAACGACAAAAAAGCAGCTGCGGTGATGGGTGTATTAGAGCCTGTGAAAGCGGCGCTGGAAGCTGGAAAGCCAGTTCGATCTCTGAACTTGAGTGAAGAAGAGCTTGCTCTTATTCATGACTTTCATTTGATCACTGCTAAAAAAGTCATGTATGTCGCCAATGTCGACGACAAAGATATCGGCTCCAGTGAACCCAATGAGTATGTCAAAAAGCTCATGGCTATTGCTGAGAAAGAAAAAAGCCCAGTCGTTCAAATTTGCGGAAAGATCGAATCCGAAATTGCTGAACTAGCGGATGAAGAAAAAGCTGCATTTCTAGCTGATATGGGAATGAAAGAGCCAGGACTGAATCGAGTGATCCGTGCTGGATATGATCTCTTGGGTCTTCAGACTTATTTCACAGCCGGTGAAACTGAAGTGAGAGCCTGGACCATCCAAAAAGGATGGAAAGCTCCACAAGCGGCAGGAGTGATCCATACTGATTTTGAAAAAGGCTTTATCAAAGCGGAGGTCTATCATTACGACGACCTCATGAAGCATAAGAGCGAGCAAGGCATCAAAGATGCCGGAGCGATGAGACTCGAAGGTAAAGAGTACGTTGTCCGTGATGGCGACGTGATGCACTTCCGATTTGCGGTCTAAGCCCTTTATTTAATTAGATTAATTAGATCATTTAAATAAATCTTTGTTGACTTAATGCGTCAGACATGATTAAAGGCGGCTATGAAAAGAACCGTCTTTAAGCTGGCGTCGTCCCTTATTATCTCAATTTCATTGAGCTTTTCAGTATTGGCTTCGGAGAAGTTAACCTCAAAGGACTTCCGAGAAGTGGCGGAAAAGGTTGAAAAATTAAGCGCTCAGTACGGTTCGGACGGAGTTCTGGTCGCTCTGGATATCGACGACACGATTCTTTCTCTCAATCAAGACTTAGGTGGAGAAGCTTGGTTCAATTGGCAAAGTGACCTTCTCGCTAAAGACCCGCAGTCCTCTTACTTAGTGGCAAAAGACTTTAATCAATTGCTGGCTATCAACGGTAAGATCATGGCGATGACTTCTGCTCATCCGACTCAAGCTGAGATTCCGAGCTTGATTAAAGCAATGCAAGACAAAGGTGTATCAGTCATCGTAGTGACCTCAAGAGGTCCATCAGATCGCGATGCTACTTTTCGTCATATGAAAAGTAATGGAATGGATTTTTCTAAAACGGCGGCCGGTTCTGCTGCAGGTATTCCAGGAGACTATAAGCCTTACACGACTAAAGTTGAAAAAAGAAAGCTCACTTTAGATGAGATTAAGCAGTACAAACTCGATGCTGCCCGTCCAGTCCATTATGAGGCTGGTATCTTATTTACAGCTGGCCAACACAAAGGTGGCGTTTTGAAAACGGTCTTAGCAAGAGCTCATAAAAAGTACGCAAGTATCGTCTTTGTCGACAATACTCAAAAGCACCTCGATCGTATGCATGAAGCCTTTCCAGAGAAAGATGTAGTTACTTTCTTGTTTAATCGCCAAGACGACGAGATCAAGCGTTTCAAAGACGGCGACAAATCTGCCGTGACTGAAAATTGGAAAAAATTCAAAGCCACTTGGGATTCAGTTTTCCCAGAGCAACTCACTCACTAACACTCGGCTGAGCGGGCTGAGGTCCTACTACTTCACTCGAAGATGTGCCAGACGCTGTGTCCGTAGACGCTGGAGATGATGTGCTAGCAGCGGGCGATGGTGATGGCTTAATAATAGGTTTTGAGAGCGGCGGTGGACCATTTGATAGTGGCGGAGGCCCAATCAATGGATCGGGTGACGGAGCTGAAATGGTCGCTGCCGATTTCGGGCTTGGGCCATATACTCCCCAGAACTGTTCGAGTCTCTTAAACGAGTCACCTCGAAGCAGGTGCGAATACCAAAAATAATTTCTGATAATGGTTCCTACATACTCGCGAGTTTCTCTGTAAGGGATCTGTTCGATAAATTCGAGAGGGCCACCGGCTTTAGTTCGTCCATCGCGAATCCATCGGTCGACGGCACCTGGGCCAGCATTGTATGCCGCAAGAGCTAGTGAGATGTTTCCGTTGTAACGAACCAACATCTTTTTCAAGTACTTTGTACCCACGCGGATATTGGTATCAGGATCTAAGAGGTCTGCGCGTTTGACCGTAGGTTCGGTTTCAACCGCCGTAAAAGGCATGAGTTGCATCAAGCCAGACGCACCTGAGCGAGAATGGACAGCTGCCTCAAATGCCGATTCTTGTTTCATCAAGCTTAGCGCAAGGACAGGATCTAGATCGATTGCCTGCGCATTTTTCTTGATGAGATCTAAGTAAACCACGGGAAAGACCAACCGCAGTCCATAGGTTGAGTAGATTCCATCAAATTTTCTGTGAATGAGTTCACTCAGTAAACCAAAAGCGCCCCCATGGTTTTGAGCTTCTGAGTTGAGAGATGCTAAATAAAAGAGATAAGGACTTGGAGCTGTATCTCGAGCTTTGATCTCTTTCAGTTCTTGAATCGCAAACTCATGCACACCTTCTACGATGAGTTTTTCAGCGCGCTTGAGTCTTACTGCTTCTTGAGGAATTGCATAGTTATCGCGCGAAACTGCGTCAGGGAGTTTCGTGTCAAAAAGTTTTTCGATTGATTGATCGCTCGAAAGTGCTGCTGCCAAACCGTAAAAAGTGAGAGGCGAGTCTTTCATGAGATCGGTAAAAACTTTTTTTGCCTTCTCGGGTTCTTTTTCTTTTAGATACGATTTGCCAATCCAGAAGCTGGCTCGGTAGCGATGAGCAGAGCGAGGATAATTGTCTAGAAGGAGTTGGAAACTTTTGAGTGCATCATCAGTTTTCCCGTCTAAGTACTGCGCCATCGCAGCGTCAAACGCAGCCGTGTCTGCTTCAGGTGACGAGTAGGTTGTAGTACGTTTTTCGGTCATGTAGTTAGGGCGCCCTAACGAGACGATGCTTGGAAATGCCTCATCTAAAGTTTTGTATTCTTCTGAAGACTTCGGGAATTGGGAAACGAGTCTAATGATCCATGGCTGACAAAGCTCGGAGCGTGGAGCGGCGGCGACTTTTGCTGAGGCTTTTTTCTTAGTGTTTTTCGACTTTTTAGAAGTGCTTCCTCGTTCACTATCCGAAGACTGGTTACAGACGTCTGCGTAAGCTTTGAGATATTCAGGGGTCAATAGGTAGAGTGAATTCTGATTACTGAGTCTTTGAAACGCGGCATGAAATAAGCCTTCAGCCGCAGACCATTTCTTTCTCTGGCGTTCAGCAACTGCAATGACAAGTTCGGTGAGCCCAAGTTCTTCCGGTACTTCTTTGATTAATGGAGAGTAGGGATGTTTGGACTCAATCTGCAACAAAAGTGGCGAAGCTTTGCGGGCAGTCGTGGAGGCTTGAGCATACTGTGTTTTCTTAAGTAGAGATGCCGCTTCTTCACGATAGGATTTAGAAGTGACGAAAAGCATGTAATCGCCAAAAAGTTCATCTTTTAAGTAAGGCGCCATGGTGGAGNNAGCGAGCTTGTGAAAATTTCTTGGACTGCAACTGAAGAAGCGCTTTTTTGAGTGAACGAGCAGATTTAGAAGTTTGCTTTTGATAGAGCTCCTCTTTGACTTGGTCAATGGAAGCCGCATGGGCTACAGGAGTCAATTGGTTGAGGCTTGCGGTTAATCCGCAGGTCAATAAACTTATAAGTATGATCAGTGAGTAGGGTGACTTCATAGATTAAGTTTTTTTTCGAAGCTCAGTCAGAGCGTTTTGACACACGCCAAGAGACTTCCATGCGCAGGGACTGCAAGCGTCTGAGAATTTCTCGTCGGTCATACTTTGTTGAATCCGTTTCTTTGCCTCACCCCAAGTGAGTTGCATACCTGTTTTCAATTTCAAAATCTCTGCATGTGCATCATCTAGTTTTTTAATTTTAGTTTCAGTCGTGCAGCTTTCTCCATTTCGATTAGGGCAGGGGGCACAAATCGAATCTGTAGTTGAGGTGACTAAGATGGGCGTGTGGTCACCATCTGGAGAGTTACGGAGCTGATCTGCAATTAAACTGAAATTCTGAACGAAACTTTCGGAATAACCTTTTCCGACAAAACCCAGAGTACACATGAAATGGTGAGGTCTGAATTGAATCATTCCTCAGTTTTCTCTCATGCCTACGCATGATGATCAATGTTCTTTTACCCTGAGCGTGTTTAATGCCTGCTCAAGTTCTTTTTGAACTTCTGCATTTCCAGCGTTTCCAGCAAGCTTTTCGAGAGCCCGCTCGATATGATGTGTGGCAGCAGACTGAGTGTCTTTCTGGGAGCTCTTGATGGCAGCTGAGAGATCGTTAAAGTCTTCAGCAAGCTCCTTAAAATGGTCTTTTTCACGGAAGCGCACGACTTCAAAAATGCCTCGTTTTGCCATCTCGATATGTTTTCGCAACTTATAGATCGGTCCAGCAATCCTATGTGAAAGAAACACGCTAATAATGAAAGTAATCGCTAAGAAAAGTCCTTGCAGCAAAATGAGGAGCCACATCATTTGCTTTCGAACTTCTTGAAGTGCCACTAAGCTTGGACCCCTTGGGTCGATGGACATATACCGAATGAAGTATTCGTAAAGACTGTGAATAATAAACGGATAGATCAAGCTCAGAGCAAAGAGCCATGAGCAAACATAGAAAGCAAACCGAAGTTGGAACCCTTTATTGATTAAAAATATGCTTCGACGGTAGCTCATGCATAGAGCTTAATGCCCACACTGAAGGGAGTCAACTTGTGCTATCTGCAGATGCTCGAGTAATCGAAAACAGCAGGATGGCGCCGCATACCAACTGGACTGGCAGCAGTGGAGCCTTAAGAAAAATCGTGTTGAGGACTACCGCACTGATCGGAAATACTAGTTCAACCAATGTGGTCGTGGCTGCTGGGGTTCTTTTCATGCCTTCGTAGTAACAAATCATAGCCAATAGAGTTGTGACGATCCCGATATAGATCAAAGTGGTGAAAAGCGGGTTCTGCAACATCAAACGGACAGGGAACGGTTGGTCGTTTGCCGCGACTATGATGGCAAGAGCAAGAGTGCCAAAGAAAAATCTCCAAAAGGTAACGGTCAGAGGAGCAATGTTTTTAAGAACTACTTTTCCTGCCACAGTGGCGATGCCCCATAAGCCAGCAGCTGTCAGGGTGTAGATGATCCCTTTGGAGTTTTGAGTGAGGTCGCGCTTAATCTCGGCCCAGTTAAAATGTGGGACACTTAAAAAGAATCCCGAAACCATCGCGATAACGGCCCATAGGAAAAATCCACGTCGGGGTTTTTCACCCAATATCAACATGGCGAGTGTGATCACTAAGATCGGTTGAAAGTTCTGAAGTAAGATCGTGACGGATGGATTGAGATACTTAAAGCTCGCCGTAAAAAAGATCATTGCGATTGCTGAAGCTCCGCTACCAATGAGTGCAACCCCGCCCCACTCCATGAGGCTTAAGTTGAAGAGCTGTTTTCGGCGATAAATCGCCCATGGAATCATCAGCACTAATGCGATGATGTGTTCCACCAGTACGATTGTGGTTGAGTCGATTTGTTCCACGGCAGGAACGCGAAAAAGCGCATCAGTTGCCCACAAAGTGGCAGCTGCAGCAATAAACAAGGGTCCGACAAAGCGTGATTTAAGCAAGAGTAGTATTCCACNNACCAGTTTTTAAGATTTTGAACTGCTTGTTCGGCCATGGCTTTGCGAGCCGAGTCGCGATTGAGTCCTACCACACCTTGAAAAAGGCTCGGGTCAAAGAGCGCGAAGGTAGCATTTGCAGGCTGATAGTTTTTCACATCACCATGCGTGACATGTCTCAGTAGGGCGCCTAGTGCTGTATTAGAAGGCGGCACAGAAGGAGTGGAGAGTGGTTGGAGGGCGTCGTTTGTTTTTTGTAATCGTTCGTAGATTGCCATGGCAGCGATGAGGCCACAGGCGGCTGATTCAAGATAACCTTCAACTCCAGTAATTTGACCCGCTAGGAAAACGTGAGGGTGAGTTTTGAGCGAGAGATCTTGGTTCAAAACTTTCGGACCGCACACATAAGTATTTCTATGGATCGAGCCCATTCTTAAAAATTCGGCATTTTTTAGAGCAGGAATCATCTTAAAGATTCTGCCTTGTTCGCCCCATTTTAACTTAGTCTGAAAACCCACCATATTGTAGGCAGTCAGGCTACGGTTCTCTGGACGCAGCTGGATCACCGCATAGGGTCTCTTACCGGTATTTGGATCTGTGAGTCCAACAGGCTTCATCGGACCGAAGCGAAGGCTGTCTCTTCCTGTTGCTGCGATAGCTTCAATAGGCTGACAACCTTGGAAGAACTTTTCTTTTTCAAAGGGTTTAGGTGGCACCATCTCCGCAGCTAATAGAGCATCGATAAAGGCGTAATACTGTTCTTTGTCGAGTGGACAGTTGAGGTAAGCTTCTTCTTCGCCTTTGTCATATCGATTGGCCAAGAAAGCACTCGTGCGATCGATAGATTGAGCATCAATGATTGGAGCGATCGCATCGTAGAAGTAAAGATCTTGATCACCAGTGGATTGAGCGATCCATCGAGTGAGCGTATCTGAAGTCAGTGGTCCAGTAGCGATGAGGTTAATGCATCCTGGAACCGCTTCAGTTACCTCTCCAAAAACTCGAGTGATGTTGGGATGATTAGAAAGGGCATGAGTCACTTTTTCTGCGAATACATCTCGATCCACAGCGAGAGCTTGTCCGCCAGGAACCGATGAAGTTTCTGCGCTGCTTAAAATAAGAGAGCCGATCTGAGTCATCTCGGCTTTTAGGATTCCCGGAGCAGATTCAGCGAGTGAAGACTTAAAGGAGTTACTACAGACGAGCTCCGCACAACGATCAGTTTTGTGGGCTTCGGTCATTTTGCTTGGACGCATCTCGTGGAGGACCACTTTGATCCCTTTTTGCGCCAAAAAATAGGCAGCTTCACTGCCTGCCAAACCACTTCCGATAATATGTACTGGATTCATGAAGCCTGGGCTTTACCATATTGCCACGCCTCGTTAAACTAGAACTTGTGACTATTCTTCAAGCTATTCAGGACTTTCTGGTTCACTTAGAAAACCAGCGGCGGATGAGTCCGCATACAGTCAGAGCCTATACAATTGACCTTGCGGATTGGTCCAAAGACCTAATTAATCGAGAGATTTCAGAGGTTTCGCAATTGGCAGAGCACCTCAGGCCGGGTGAGCTTAGATCCTATCTTATGAGCTTGTATGACTCTCATGAAAGGTCCTCACTTTGCCGGAGGCTTTCGGCAATTCGCTCATTTNNGCGCCTCATTGATCGAGACATAGGAGTTTTGGTTCCAAGTCCCAAGGCGAAAAAGAGTCTGCCTCAGTTCTTAAAAATCGAAGAGATCGAAGACCTCATCCACGCTCCAGATACAAACACGGTATTGGGTAAGCGCGATCGAGCCCTCTTTGAGCTCATGTATAGTGCGGGTCTACGAGTGAGCGAAACCGTTGGTCTTGATGTGGGTGATATCGATCTGAAGCGCCGATGGCTTAAAGTTTTGGGAAAGGGTTCTAAGCAAAGGACCGTGCCTTTTGGAGAGCCAGCTGAGATGGCTCTCAGAGATTATCTGGACTCACGAGTTCATGGAGCCGACGGTGCCTTGTTTGTAAATTTTAAGGGGACTCGTTTGACCTCAAGAAGTGTGGGTCGAATCCTGAGTAAACATCTAGTTCGAATTGCCGCATCAAAGTCACTTTCGCCCCACGGACTAAGACATAGCTTTGCTACCCACCTATTGGCTGCGGGGGCGGATCTGCGTGGAATTCAAGAACTTTTGGGCCACGCTCAATTATCTACGACGCAGCGCTACACGCATGTGGACCTAGGTGGACTAATGGACGAATACCGTCAGGCACATCCGCTCAGTCGTATCCTAAACGGTACGCCAAAAAATCGTGGGTAGAAGGATGCGTTTGCATCTGGTAGTTTTTTAAAACACATGGATAGTCTTGTTGATTTTCTTCTTAGCTTCTACGGTCCCACCCCTTACTTGGTCGTTTTCGCGATTTTACTCGCTTGTGGGTTAGGTCTCCCGATTCCAGAGGATATTACGCTCTTTGCGGCCGGTCTTCTGGCTTATTATGGAGTGACTGAGATCTACTTCACGATTTTTCTATGTCTTTTTGGGGTTCTACTCGGAGACTCTTTGGTATTTTGGCTAGGACATCGTTACGGTCGTAAGCTTACGAAGANNCGAACGTCTCAATGCCGTTTCCAAGAAATTTAATGAACGTGGAGAGAAATTATTATTTGCTGCTCGCTTTATGCCAGGCTTTCGAGCGGCGGTATTCTTCTCGGCTGGTACGCTTCACGTGCCTTTTCGAAAATTCTTAATTTATGATGGGGTAGCAGCGCTGATTAGTGTTCCCGCCATTGTCGGAGCAGTTTATTATTTTGGAGACCAACTCGATAAAGTTGTTCGGATCATTAAAGGAATTGAGCATGGCTTGATTTTTGTGATTTTCGCTGTGATCCTAGCAATTCTTGGCAAATGGTACATTACGCACCGGAAGCTCAACCGTACGACTTAGGATCTGATTTATGAACAGGTTGATAAAAATGAATTTAGTTTTAGTAATCGCAAGTCTCGTGACTCTTTCGTCATGTAGTCAAGCGAGTGAAACACCGGTGGAGAATTCTGTTCAATCTCCGACTAGCACTGCTACGACTCATGGAGATGACGTCGTACAACTTTGCGAAAAATTAACTGCAAAAGTGAAAGAGTTTAAATGGAAGATTGAACCTTGTAAGGACATTACTTGGGTCGCGTCCGGCAAGTCTGTGGAAGGTTCTCCGCTCATCTATGCCGAGTTCGGTAATCCACAGGCCAAGAACACCACATTGATTTTGTCCATGGTGCATCCGGATGAGATCACTCCGCTCTTTACAGGTATTCAACTTGCTCATTGGATGAAGGAACATCACAGTGAGCTCAATGAAACTCGAGTTGTAATTGCTCCCCTGGTTAATCCTGACGGACTCTTTAGAAAAAAGCTCACCCGAATGAATGCTCGAGGCGTGGATATCAACCGAAATTTCATGACTAAAGACTGGGAGACGCAGGCACTTAAAGCTTGGAAAACAAAATATAAGTCAGACCCGAGACGGTTTCCCGGAAGTGCTCCTAACTCAGAGCCTGAAACTGCTTTTCAAGAATTTTTGATTGAAAAATTTCAGCCTCGAAAAATTTTGACGATTCATGCACCACTTAATCACCTTGATTATGATGGTCCATCGGCACTCTCGCTTGCAAAGTTTCCGAGAGAGTATGTTCGCGAGTGTCTCAAGTTGCGTAGTCGCCTTAAGGCCGTCTCAACTGGTTTTTTTCCAGGTTCGCTAGGCAACCGTGCTGGCCAAGAGTTGGGTATCCCGACCATTACGTTGGAACTGCCTTCTGCCGATCCTAGAAAAGCGCCGGCCTATTGGAAGAAGTTCCAGTCTGGAATTCGATCTATGATCGAATTTAGAATCGACGCCGCGAGCCTTAAGGAACAGAACGATCATAAGTCAGCTTCGCTATCACCACCGGTCAAATGAAGATTATACCGTGGGCAGTGGGTATCTTGCTCTTTGTACACGGAGCTACATTAGGCTTAACGGACGATGAAGCTTACTACTGGGTATTAGCCCAGACTCCAGCATTAGGTTACGCCTACCATCCTCCAGCAGTTGCTTGGAGTATCGCCTTTTTTCAGAAAACATTAGGCTGGCTTTTTGGACTAGGGTCTCCAGCACTGGTGAGATTGCCGGCAGCAGTATTTTCAGCACTTTCAGTTGCACTGGCCATGAGATGGCTCAAGGGGCTTGGGGGGGCTGAACTCAGTAAACGCGGAGCGTTCATATTTATTTCGTTTGCAGGTATTTTTGGAGCATCGTGGATGATCGTTCCAGATCTACCACTCATCTTTGGTTGGATGCTCCTCTTCGTAGCGACCTGGGAGTACTTACAAAAAGAGAATACATCGCGCGCTCATCTCGGCTGCATGTTTGTTGGAGCGGCACTTCTGCTTTTGTCTAAGTACTCTGGAGTGCTCGCAATCGGATCAGCGGGGCTTGCAGTATTGCTGCGTGCTCGTGGAAGTAAAAGAATCCTAGGTGCCCTGAGCTTGGTTCTTGGATCGAGTGTGGCGCTAGCTCTTATTTTGATCTGGAATGCACAACACGAGTGGGCTTCGATTTTGTATCAGCTGCGAGAACGACACGGGGGTGGAGGCTTTTCGTCCATACGTTACCTCCGCTTTTGGGCAGTTCAGCTGTTATTGGTAGGATTACCTGCGCTGATTTTTTCCGTTTCATTTGTACGTAACTCACTTCAGTCATGGCGTCAGCAGTATCTTTTATTGTGGATGGCTCCAGCGTTTCTCGTCTTCTGCATTCAGCCGGCATGGTCTGATTTTAAGCTTCATTGGGCTTTGGTCGTTTGGATCCCAGTATTTCTCGAATTTGCCTATCGATATGGAAAAGGTGAGTGGGTTCGACTAGCGCGGTTCCAAATGGCTTACGCACTGGTTCTTGTCTCGATTACTGTACTTCTGAGTCATGTGCAGCTCTTTGAGTCTCGAGATCCCAGGATCGATGTATCCAACGATATGTATGGTTGGGACAAGCTTAGAGTCTATTTAGCAGAGAACGAGGAGCTTCGTAACTTACCTGTACTTGCGTCTCGCTATCAGACCGCCTCGCAAGCTGCTTTTAGTCTTTCGCCTCAGAGAGGTGGCCTCAATAACGTGTCACTGGTACCAAGAGACCTGAAACAGAAAGATGAATGGCCGCAGTTAACAAATGTTGTTGAAAATGAAGGGCCAAACTGGCCGAAGCTCCTCACAAGAAGCCTGTATGTAGGGGATAACCGATATAACGCCGGACCAGAATTTCCCGGAGCTCAATGCGAGAGGATCGCTACGCTTGAGACCTATCGAAAATCCTTAGCTAAGCAGATCTTAGTCTGGGACTGTAGGCCCTAAATACTTTCAGTTAATGTCGACTATTTTCGAATGACTAGATCGTTTCGGATCCAGACGGTCTGAGGAGAGGTAGATCCTTTTTCAGAAGGGATCTGAATCTTAAACCATCGGTCCTGCCAAGACTGAACAGCAAATTCTGAATCACGCATCGCTCGGGCAACAGCAGGATATTCTGTACCAGGTCCCGCGCGCAATATCGCATCATTGACTTTGACCTGAATTCTTAACTGCGGTTGAGCTACTGAATTATGTGCCGGTGCCATCGCTTTGGTTTTTACTTCATCCGAAATCTCGGCAGCTTGGATTACGTCGTCAGCTGGAGAAGCAATAGTAATTCCAAGAGCCGGTTTCTGAGCGTGAGCAACAGAAGCCGGTAGCGATTTTGAAATAGGAGGCTTGTTTGAGCTCATCGCACGCTCCCAGAGCATCTGACCCTGGATATACAGGTAAACCCCAGACCCAATAGCTAAGATCCCTGCTATGCCCATCGCAAACGGTAAGTAGCGCTGTGTGGGTTGTTTATGCGGATGATTAAATACTGGAAGTGGCGCATCTGAATCTCTGATTAAAAAATCATCGAGATCGATGGACTCAAGATCTTTTTTTATCAAGCTAGGTGGAGGAGGCGGCGGCGGTGATGCAATGATCTTAGGTGCGATCGGTTCTGCCGGAGCTGAGGTCGCGACAGGCTCACTTGCTGCAACCATTTCCACGGCTGGAGGTTGTTTGATCTCAAGTTCGGAAATCTTCTGAAAAATCTTCGAAGACTTCTTAGCTAAATTTTTTGGTGGTGGAGGGAGGCTTGGTGAAGACAAGTGACTTGGCGCACTGGGTTGACCAGCCATTTTTATCAGCTGAATGTTTTGCTTGCGGATCATCGAAAAACCCGCGCATTTGTAACATTTCAGATAACTCCACCCAGAGGTGAGCTTATCATCTGCTACTGATAAAGCTGTGTTGCAATGTGGACAAATTGAACGCATAGATTTTTCCCACAATTCTCCTGTGTTTAGGATCGCCGATTGTAGGACTGCTGGTCAATGGGCAGAAACTGCCGGAAATGGGATAGCTTCGGAACGAGAATCTAATATGCGTACAACTACTCGACGATTTCGAGCTAATTCGAGCTCTTCTTGATGGCTTGGAAGGGCTGGAGGTCCAACGGGAGCCTCGTTAGCCGCTACAGGAGCCG
>DBAE01000128.1:18313-24335 GCA_002291495.1 Bacteriovoracaceae bacterium UBA1018
AGTGTCAGCATATCCAATTGCGGTCAGATGTTCGGCGCGAAATCCCTTTTCCAAAAATAATCTCACTACTCGAGCGGCACGCGCACTGGAGAGTTCCCAGTTCGAAGGATAAATACCTCCGAGAACAGGCCTATTATCGGTATGACCTTCGACGACGACCTTAAATTTCTTCTTTTCGATTTTCTCTCGAGTCATGACTCCATCGATCAAGCGATTGAGAATCGTCTTTCCTTCAGTTCTTAATTCGGAACTTAGAGTGTCAAAAAAGGCGGTGGACTGAAATACGATCGACACGCCACTTGAGTCAGTAGTGATTGTCGCTTCTTTTTCAAGTCCTGTTTCAAATAGGAGGTGAGTCAGGAATCGAGCTGCATCGTCAGTTTGAGGAACGTACTTACCACCAAAACTTTTAGCGACGGATTCTTTCACTTTTTCAAATTTAGGTTCGTCGATCTTTGAAATGCTGAAGAGCATGATGAAAAAGCCGCAAAGCAAGGTCATCATGTCTGCATACGAAACCAGCCAGTTGGATTCGTCGTCTTGATGTGCTTTCTGAGCATAAGGAGTTCTTTGGATGTGTTGATCCAAATCAGGATCAAACTCATCATTCGAGTATTTGCGCTGTGAACGTAGCAGTCGCTTGATACCCATGTTAATTCCTTACGCCGCAGCTTTCTTAACGACTCGGTCACTTGGCATCAAGTAAGAGTTTAATCCTTCACGCATCGCTACTGGATTGACTTGTTGCTTGAGCATGATTGAGCCTTCAACGATGAGACGTCTCAAGGCCATCTCTTCTTGTGTACGCTCAGTTAGATTTTCAGCAATCGGCAAAAAAACCAGATTGGCGAGCGCGATACCATAGAGGGTTCCAATCAAGCCGATCGACATCGACGGTCCAATCAGTTTTTGACTGTCTGGCTGACCGAGCTTTTGTAAGACAGCGATCATTCCAAGGGTGGTCGCAAGAAGACCGAATGCAGGGGGGAATTTTCCGATAGTCCGGAACATATTAGCTTCGTGGAGGTAACGAGCTTCCATGGTTCGGACTCGTTGCTCGAGTACTGAGCGGATCTCTTTTTCACTTAAGATGCCAGTGCTCACTAATGTAACGGCTTCTTTCAAAAAAGGATGATGAATAGTACCTACGGCATCCNNGCATCCTTGAGCGCCATCGGACCCATGCTTGCTTTTTTGTTCAGCTCTAAGAGTTGAGCGATCGTCGCTTGAAAGTCGATCTTATTTTGACCTAATACGCGACGTAAAAATACGCGGGTCAAAGCAAAAAGTTTCGGCAGAGGAAAGCTAATGCTTGCTGCTGCGAAAGTACCTCCGCAGACGATGAGTATTCCGTGTAGATCGAGAAAAAAACTCAGGTCAGCAGCTGTTGCGTCGAGCGCAAAGTAAAATACCGCTAGTCCAAATAAGACTCCAAACGTAGAAGATAGATTCATATCTACGACGCTGCCTTTCTAGTGTTTTTCAGTGCTGCTTTCCAAAGTTGGTATTGACTCGTGACGTAACTTTCGTCGAGCTCTCTGAGTCGAGCAGAGAGGTCTCGAATGCAATTTTCGTAAAAACTGACTTTGAGTTGCGATGAGCTGTCTAAAAAGCTCGAGAACGCTTCTTTTGAAATATAAAATAGTACGCAATCTGTGAGTGCCTTGACAGTCGCTGATCGAGGGGCCTCATCGATGAGAGACATCTCCCCAAAAAAGCTTCCACGACGAAGTTGAGCAACGTCGTAAACATCTCCGGTGACGGTATTTGTTTTAAATACTCCCAGGACACCTTCCATAATGAGGTAGAGGCCTGAGGATAGTTCACCTTCGATCACAATATTAGAATGCGCTTTGTGCGTAAATCCGCGCCCTAGTGCAATAATACGGCTCAGGTCCTGCTCGCTTAGGTTATTGAGGAGACGTACCTCTTTGAGCATCTGAACTGAAGGCTTCGCGCTGGCGTTTACCATCCGGAAACCTTTCTAATATTTTGATCTGCTGAAGAGCTAGTATCGTTGTCGCTGTCTTTGCCATGAGTACCAGCTGCTTGCGCTGCAAACATTCGTTCATTCGTTTCAGCGAGATTAATCAAGCCATCGTTTGCCATCAGCTTAATGCGATTGATGATTTTTCTTTCGACCATGAAGTATGAGTCTGGTTCCACATCCGGAAGATGTGCCAACTCTTCTTCAAGCTCCGAGACCAAGTCCTTAGGAGACTTCGAAAAGATAGTGTTTCTGATATAAGGCGATGCACCTTTTAAGAACTGCAAAAGCTCGTCATGCTTGAGGCTTAAGATCACTTCGAGAAGCTGGCCATCTCTGAGGTAACAGAGAGTCTCGAGGCTAACGAGTTTGTTCTTCACAGCTCGGGCGCTATCCGGATTATAGGCTTCAAGATTTTTGATGATCACACTTTGAGTTTCACTCTCACTACGCTCAAGGAGATTGACCAAGACCTCAGAGCCCGGAAGAGCTTCGGTGTTGAGTTTTGGATTCTCAATGCGTTTACGTCTCAATGCTGCTGCAACATTTGAGATGTACTCGCGCGGCAGATAGTCAATGCGCGCAAGTTCATTCATCAGTTGAAGCTTAAGGTTGTTATCGAGCTGAGCGTAGATCGCAGTTCGCTTTTGCATGTCACATTGAGTGAGCACAATCGATTTGACAGTAAGTGATTCATTACGAATGAGCTCGAGGATTTGCATTCCGTCCATGTCAGCCAAGAAATCAAACTGAGCTGAAGTTCGGCTGCCCATCACAATGAGCTTTCCAGCCACGGTGCGGTTATGCAATCGTTTCAATAGGTCATATCTCTCGTCGTCTGTGAGTTCGATAGTATTTTTGGCGTAGTACTCGGTGAGTTCGCTTAAGTCTGATTGTAAGCTCGGATCTCTGAGCATGTCCACGATTACACTTTCCCCAAAGATGTGGATGTAATCGGCTGTAACTTCGACGCCTTCTTCAGTCAAGATGCGGCTAAAGACTTGTTTTGCGACCTTAGGCTGCTCAGCATAGATGGACATCAGCTCTTCGGTGAGTCTCTCAATCTCATATCGTTTAGCAATATGATTAGCTCGATCACCCGAGCTACTACTTGATCCGCTACTTGATTCAGAAGATTCTCTCGATCCGCCTGGTGATCGTGATGAAGAGTTTGAGTTGCCACGAATGTTGGCGTCCAATGTAATGGTGTTTTGCCTGAAATGGAGAAATCCCAAGAAGGCGATGCCCGCTAAGATCAGGCCGGCGAGAACAAGTCCAATTACTTTAAATTTTTGAAGTTCAGCTTGAACTGCATCGCCATTTTCAACGCGTTCAATCTTCTCAAATCGCTGAAAGGATTCTTGTTTCGATGAACTTTCCTGGCGATTGTTGCTCTCACTAAGATTTTTCTGATTGTTCTCAGATGCAATACTTCGAGAGGTATTATTCTCTTGGCGATTGTCTGTCTTATTTTCGACTTTCTTTTCGTTAAAACTCGTCGAAGTTTCGTTTTTACTTTCAGAGTTCTGGGTGAGCTTTTGTTCGGTATTAGTACCTTTGTAGCCAACTACGTTTCCATTGCTGTCGTATACCGGTACCGAGCTGCCTTGAGAGTTACCCGGTTTTGGGAACTTCATGGCTTTTGATGTGAGTTTTACATTTTTGAGATNNAAACGAGCCATTTCAAGCACGTTTCGTTGTTCTTCTTCGGAAAGCGAAACGTCAACGAGAATTGTGGCAGAAACTTCTTTAATTTTGAGCGCGACTCCGTCTTGTTCAATAAACTCACCCATCGACCCGTATTGCGCTTCTTCAGCGTTAACGAGGGAGGTCGAGAGTTCATAATCGGCCAGGAGGCAAGAGCTTGGACAAAACTGGTTAAATAGGTTTTCGAGGGTGGTTCTAAACTGTTTGGTCACTCGTTCACGAAGCTCTGCTACTTTGCTTGCCGAACCAGCAGGAGTAGGAAAGCGAGTGATCTGGGCGTTGATTTTGACTGGATACTCGAGAGTCTCTAGGAACTGTTGCATCAGATCCAATAGCTTGGAGCGAGATACGGGTCCTAGTTTTTCATCGATTAAAAGTTTAACTTCGCCCGAAGTAGGAGCAAGCTCAGACGCAGCGCCAGTATCGAGGTCTTCGAAACCAGGAGCTACCTGCTCGGGAGTTGCTAAGTCGATTTGAGTGTGGACCGACATGAGCTTACATTCTTCGCTACAGTATTTTCCCAGGATCGGCTCCACAAGTGAGCGAATCTGTCTTTCAGCCGCAATTTTAGTAGCGTCTACTGCTGNNAGATGTTTTTGCCGAGGCAGCGGAACTGAAAAGAATCAGTGCTACGGAAAGTGAGATCGAAAGTCGGCTAAGCTTTTTCATTTTTTAGCTCCTTCCGATGCGATTGATCGCTGTTGATTACGTCTCTCGACAAATCGCTTTAAGCTTTGGTTTTGTGGATCAAATTTGAGGGCCTGATTCCAAGAACGAATCGCAAATTCGTTTTTGCCCATACGATCAAATAGAGTTCCGCGCATCTGATAGAGTTTTGGGTCAGTAGGATAGACTCTGAGCATTTCGTCAACTTCGATCAATGCAGCCTCGTATCGAGCACCTTTGTAGAGTTGCTTGATATGATCCAGGGCTGCTAGGTAGCTTTGGCGGGAGACAGGGGAGTCGTCGTCAGCTGCTTTAATGCCGAGGCCAGACTCAATCTCATATCGGTCTCCGTCAGTTTCACGTGAACTTTTGGTCAGCGTTTGAGTGAGCTCATGGTCAGAGATCCCAGGACGTCGGGTCTTGTAAGTTTCATCGAGTCCCGTTTCACTTTGGGAGTTCGTGTCGTTTTTGAAGGCTGGAGATACCGGTACTACAAAATCCGTCATAGCGGAGTCCGTAGCCGGGAGTTCTACTTCGACCGAGCGGTCTCCTTTTCGAGTGCGAAGAATGACGTTTTTACGGTCTAAGTCGTTCGAACCATAATTAGAAAATGGATTAGAAATCGGTGCTCGGTTATCGGCTTGCTGATCCGGTACAAAGATATTTTTAACTGTGGAGCATGCAGAGGATGCAAGGGTAAGCGGCGCAATAAACGCAAGCAATAGGACGCGAGAGGACATGCTTACCGTCCTTGTTCTCGTCTTATTGGATCGTTTTGCGTTACTTGCGTTCATCATACTTTCCCTTAAAACATCGCACTAATGCCGAAGCCGTACTCTGCTCCGGAAACCGATACATCTTCATTGCCCACAATAATTGTAGAGGTGGGCCTAAAACCTAAATTCACATTGACTGACCAGTGCTTAGCTAATCGCCATTCATATCCACCACGGATGAGTCCGCCCAAAAATCCAGAGGCATAGGTTCCGCCGATACCTGCAAAGACATTGCCTCGTACTTTGTTGTAGTTCTCTTCGCTTCCGATCAGGTTCCACGAATGCATAAAGAGGAGCGTTAGATTAAATCCGCCATACAGATTAACTGCGGGTTGGGTCTCAGTTTCTGTTGAGCCTGCAATACTCGAAGAGTCTTTGAGATAATTGAGTTCAAAGCCCACTTCTTTTTTGCGATTGTCGTAGCGCTCGACCATTCTGAATCCAAAACCTAAACATCCAGTAGTGCCACCGACGTTAGGTTCAAATAGATAATAGACTGAAGCTCTATATTGAATGGTGGGTTGATACTCGGTTTGGCGTCTCGCTTCGTCGATCTGTGAGAAGTCGACGCCACGGCGGTAAGCTGCAGCACGAGATGTTTCTGAGTTATAACTACGAGACCAAACGACTGCTCCGGTCTCGGGTTCTGAAATTGTGAGCGCGAGAACCATTCCTGAAGGTTGATAGGCAAACGCGATATCCATAAAGTGCGCGATGCCAGAAAGTTTTGCGATCCGAGAAAGTTCAATAGGATTAGTCTCAGGTGAGGTGATGACCATCTGATCACCATTCATCGTAGTGCGTTTAGCGCGACAGGCGAGACATTGGATGATCCGAGTTTTGGTTGTATTGAGGATCTTTTCAGTAATCACAAGCTCGAGATGAT
>DBAE01000128.1:24349-24576 GCA_002291495.1 Bacteriovoracaceae bacterium UBA1018
GACATATCGCGGATGCCCGTGACTTGCCCGTTCTTGAGGTCATACTCAAAGTCTCCTAAGAGATCTTCGAGGACTTCGTAAAAGTTTCTCTCCTTGGTGTTGGGTGCACTATCGGCCGCGATCGATAGACGTGGCGAAGCAAACCCCGCTGTGAGGCCAACAAGAAGAATAATCCAGATGTTAAAGTGCCATTTCCGTAGCATGGTGAACCTTTGAGGCTCCTTCCC
>DBAE01000005.1 GCA_002291495.1 Bacteriovoracaceae bacterium UBA1018
CTACAAATGCAGGCAAAAATGAAACTGACAATGAGAGTTCGCATCCCATCACTATCGTATCCGTCTTCGGCACAAAGGGGTAGCCGTTGGTTTTTTGGCGCCAATGCGTTCATTTCGATTTTATTGATCACGCTGACATTTCCTCCGATCCTTCATGCTGATGATGAGATCGAAGAAAAAGAACTCTGTCCTCATATTGTGCTGAGAGGCAAAGACATACCTAGCCTTAAAGAAACTGAAGTGAGATTGGTTTGTGGTGACCCTAAAACCACAGATGCTGTCGGGCACTCTTGGCAAACTATTCCATTTACACAAGCTAAGTTGNNGAGACCTTTTTGCAAATGCGGGGATTTTACCGCGCGACATATACCTTAAAGCTCAAAGAAACTGGCCAACGCCGACCCAAACCATCGGTCACTGTAGCAGAAGCACAAGGTGACCGTGCCCTGACCGCTCAGAAGATGGTCGTGGAGCTTGGAGATAAGACCGAAGTATCCGAGGTAAAAGGCGAGGATATTCCAGCAGAGATTCGCTTTCAGCGTAAAAGAGGCATTCAGGGCGAGATACTTACGCCTACACTATTAGATCAGATGGAACAGTGGACGTCAGTGCGAGCGCAAGCTGTTGGTTATGCCTGTCCAGTGATTGCGTCTTCAGCGAGCGCTCAGACGGGTGAAATCACAGTTACCGGAAAGCTCAATGAACGACAAAATCTAGTACGGATCTTAGATGAAAATATTGGTGGGATCGCCCCTGGAATTCTTAATCGCTATGATGCGTTTGAAATTGGAAAGCCATTTAATGGTGATCTCATCTCTCTTACCCAAAGACGCATCGTCACTTCAGGTGTGTTACAAGGCGTAAACTTCTCTTACGAATGTAAACCTGAAGGTGTGACTGTCACTCGGACCGGAATTGAAGGTCCCCCAAGGCTACTTAGTTTCGGAGTTGGGACAAATACTGAAGGACTGATCCTGCTCAAAGCCTCATGGAAAAATACAAGGCTTGGAAAGTATGCGTCGAATTTCGATATTACAGCTTTGGGTTCAACAAAAACTCAGCAGGTTAATGCTGCATTTACTTGGTATCATCTACCTTATGCCTCGCGCAGATATCTTCGACCGGCTACGAGTTTTAGGCGGCTAAACGAGATACACTATGACGTCTCGATTATAGAACCTCAGTTTCTGATGGGTACAAGTTACGACAATCAAGAGTTGGGGCTCTCTGCACGCGTAGGACCCACAGTCGAATTTATTCATAACAATGAGGACCGTGGTCCTAGGGACACTCACTTTCTTTCATTGAGGACTGAAGCTCGAATTGAAAGTCATTATCACGAGTTTTATCGTAGCAGTCCTCGCACCGGTTATAGCTTAGNNGCCAACTTCAATGCAGAGCCTATTTATTCGGATGCAGATGCTCAAAGGGTGTTTGTCGACTGGGAGGGATTACTCAATTTTAACGAATATGATCCTCCTTTGTTCATATTTGGATTGCGGGGGGGGTATGCCCTGACGGCCTCAGATGAGCGTCCCGGGAGAGAGAGTCGATTGCCTCCTCATTTCTTTCAGTATTTAGGGGGTTCTCAGAGCGTCCGTGGCTTTGGACGTTTAGAACTTCCTCAAAATGGTGAAGGTTCAATGACATCTGTTTATTCCGGAATCGAGATCAGGTGGGCAGGAGCCCCGCTTCCGCTCAGTATACAACCTTTTGTTTTTACAGATGCCGGCGCATTAGGTAGAGATCCTATGCGGCTAGATCCTACGATCTATTGGTCGCCTGGCTTTGGATTAAGGTCAGATCCGGGCTTTGGCACTTTTCGCGCAACACTGGCCCATGGATACGTTGCTGGTGAGCGCCGTACCCGTCAGGTGGTTGATCCAGAAACGCTGTCCCACTGGCAGTTTTACTTTAGCTTTGGAGAAGAGTTTTGATCATCAAAGGGTTTAAGTTTCTATTCAAGAGTATAGCTGTCGTGGCCATTTTTTTGGTCTTGGTAGTTTTTACTGTATTGATGAAGCCGTCCATTTTGATCAATGAGACCACGGCTAAGTGGGGACTCCAGTTTGCTCAAAAGCAGGGGATTGATCTCAAATACCGGGATCTTGATGTATCCGCCAAGTCGGAGTCTTTTAGTGTCAAAAGTTTTGATTTTGTGTTGAATGGGATTTGCGCCGACTTAACGCCAGCTCAAGGCTGCTTTGAGAAGCTTCACCTCAGCTTTGCTGTCGATCTTGCAGCTTTGCCGATTAAGATTACTCGAATTGGTCCAATCGATATTCTAGGTGGTGACCTCTGGGTTAAACGAGCTCAAGATAAAAAAGAAGAACCAAAAAAAGATCAGTCTAGCTCATCTTTCGCTCAGTGGGTTGATTTTAGCCAGATGCAGGTGCGTCCAGTTACAATCGATATCCCGACTTGGAAAGTAGATCTGGGAAAAGAAGGCGAGAAATCAGCTGAGACTCTTAAGGGTAGTTTTCAACTGGGATCTGCCACTCAGAATTCTCAACTAGCAGCATGGAAAGGTCTCTTGTCCACGTTGCCTTCAAAGCTCGCACAAAAAGCCGAGATTAATTTTTACTTCGAAAATGATAAACCAGACGGCCTGGGTAAGTGGAAAGGTAAAATTGGAGCACTCGCTCGATTGGAAAAGAAGCGAGGAGTTGATGCCAAGCTCGAATTTGCTCAGAAAGAATTGAACAGATTAAATTTTGATTATCACCTGTCTGGTCAAGCCCATGAACGACGTAAACAAGTAATTGCTGATCTCAAGGGTATATTCAAACCGGATCATTTTACCACATTAGCAAACGTGACTGCTAAACGAACAAACCCATACGCGCCTAAGGTGAGAGTTCAAGACTGTAAGATCTCCGTTCAGCAAGTAGATCGATCTGAAGTGACTCCTGGTCGTGTTCAGGTAGGTTGTCCTATCCTTGCAGATTTGGTCTTGCCAGGGCGTCCATCAATTCCGCGCCTGAAATTGCCGAAGTCAGCGCAAGCAACTTTTAATGCAGACCTTCGGACGGCATTTCCTCCAGATCCTGCAGGCCAGGTGACTGGGACTGTAGGTTTGGTGCTTGATCCGATTTTACATCCACTTTTTGAAGGCAGTGGAAAAGTGCAGGCCAAGTTAGATGGCGTACCAGCACAATTTCCAAATGACTTTAAAGTAGAGAGCGAAATGGATCTTCGAGTCCTAATGCCTTCATTTCAAAAAGTGGTCAAAACCCTTGAGTACACAAAATGGGCGGTGCCTGCCCCAATGAATGTAATGAAGGGATCGCTTGAGCTAAAAGCTTCGGGACGCGGAGATTTACAGGATAGTAGTTTTCCAATCAGTTTTGTTACTCGGCTAGACTCTGAACATCAGAAGCTCAATATTGATGCAAATGGTGCTGTGAAGCTGCATAAGAACGACGATTCAGAAAGTAAGAATCCATATATTCCGCACATCAACATGAAGGTAATCTTGAGTGATGTGAAACTAGCGATGCCTAGGCTTTCGCTTGAGGCGCCACCCAAACTCATTGCCGACAGACGAGTTAAAGATATTCCTGAGAAAGAGATTATTGGAGTGATCCTAGATCAGAACAATCAACCCGCTCTGCAACAAAGACAAAAGCGTCAGAATCGATCGGTGCCTGTAAATTCACAGGCGGCAGGTAAAGCAGCTTCAGAACAAAGCTCGCTCGTGTATCATATTGAGATTCAGACTCCCGAATCGAATCCTATTCGCTTAGTTTCAAATCTTACTCAAGCGCCAGTCCCTATTCATGTCAATATTGCCATGGATAGTGTTGCAGCTGAAGATCCGGCTGCAAGCCCGATGAGTGGGCAAATACGAGTAGGAGATTTTCCACTTAAGTTATTCAGACGAGATGCAAGTGTTGAAAAGTTCCTAGTGAAGTTTGATGAAGAGAAGAATGTGCCTGTCCTAGATGGGTCGATTCGGGTCTCTTATACCGATTATACGATTCGTATTTTACTTTTTGGAACTTCATCAAAACCACAAGTTAAACTGATCAGTGATCCACCACTGCCTGAAGATCAGCTGATTTCGGTTCTCCTCTTCGGTAGATCCATTGGAGATCTCGATGAGTCTCAAGGTGAGTCAGTTGGAAATGCACAGAATGCATTAGCCGACGGAGCTGTGGGCTTGGCCTCGTTGTATCTTCTGGCGTCGACTCCAATCGAAAGTATGGGGTATGATCCTACGACTGGTGAAGTTTCAGCTAAGGTTCGCCTAGGAGAAGGAACTTCCCTCAATGTGGGAGCAGGAGACGGAACACCTCAGGTAGGTATTCGAAGGCGGTTAAGCCGCAAGTGGACAATCACCACGGATTTTGCCAATCGCGTTGGATCAAATCAGAGTACCGTGAGTGCATTCTTAGAGTGGAGTAGCAGGTATTAGGGAGCGCGAGGTTTTTACTTCGATAATGCGCCGCATTCTTAAATGAAGTATGACACTTGAGCATCTCCCGTGTATGAAAAAGGGGATATGGCATACCTCGAAAAATTAAAGACTCTCGCAGAAAAAGAACGCCAAGCTGAGCTCGGTGGAGGCCAAGAAAGAATCGCTAAGCAGCACGCGTCAGGTAAGATGACTGCTCGCGAGCGGATCGATGCGCTACTAGATCCAGGGAGCTTCGTAGAACTCGATAAATTTTTGGTCCATCGATGTTCTGATTTCGATATGCAAAATCAAAAAATTCTAGGCGATGGAGTAGTTACCGGTTACGGCAACATCGGTGGTAGAACCGTGTATCTCTTCTCGCAAGACTTCACGGTCTTCGGCGGAAGTCTTTCAGGCGCCCACGCTTCAAAAATCTGCAAGGTGATGGATCTCGCGCTCAAGACGGGTTCACCCATTATCGGCCTTAATGATTCTGGTGGTGCGCGCATTCAAGAAGGAGTGGAGAGCTTAGGTGGCTACGCAGAAATTTTTTGGAGAAATGTTCAGGCAAGCGGAGTGATTCCGCAGATAAGCGTGATCATGGGTCCATGTGCCGGGGGGGCTGTCTATAGT
>DBAE01000218.1:0-477 GCA_002291495.1 Bacteriovoracaceae bacterium UBA1018
ACTCATCGTTATAGCACAGAGTGCTTTAGCTTTGAAGCCTAAACCAGCGAACTGCTTAAGTATTTCTTATTTACAAAGAGTTACTTCGTTCGTCGTCGGGACTGCATCGTCAGCAGTGATTAGACGTGTAACCCCTTCGTAATTTTCTGACAAGAGTAAAATCGAAAAAAAATTCAAAGAAATCATTTTTTTTGAAAACCCTTNNGCAAAAACAGCTTTTTTTTAAAACATCTCTCTCAAATTCCTTGATAGAAGCGGGAGATCGGAAACTTTCATAATGCGCATCCCTATGTTTGGATTTATGCAGGCAACCTAAACAGAGCCCAAGAGGATGGCATAGGAGCGAATAGTTAAGCTGTTCATTTCGATTATAAGCGACCTAGACACTCCTCAAGGATCATTAAAATTCGGCATGAATTGTCTAAATAAATACGTAATATCAGATATTTAACAATGATATTGCAGAGCATCAAAAAG
>DBAE01000218.1:516-13965 GCA_002291495.1 Bacteriovoracaceae bacterium UBA1018
CCCCCTTTGAAAAAGGCAAGCCGGCCGAAAGGCCGGGAACGCAAAGCCGCGGAGCTAAGGACTACCTACCCCGATAGTCTATGCCTGCCGGGCTGCCAAAGGAGGACAGACAGGCCAGAAGATTGGCCAGATCAAGTTCAAAGGGGGTCCCCCAAAGGACCTCCTCTTCAATTCGAAGCCCGCCTTGCAGGAAAGCAAGTGCGGGCTTCACCTTTTTTAACGCAACCTGTGATAAGAGCAATCGTGGCTTTTCAAGACTTATTAGTAACCGAGATTTTCCATAGCTTACAGGGCGAAACCTCTTTGAGCGGCGTTCGCTTTGCCTTTATTCGCCTCACGGGCTGTAATCTCCGTTGTAACTACTGTGACTCGGCATACGCGTTTAAAGGCGGTAATAGACTGAGTATTGATCAGGTACTGGAAACCATCAAACCGTACGACGTGAAACACGCTCTACTTACCGGAGGAGAACCCCTCTTACAGAGACAAACGCCTGCTCTCGTAAAAGCCCTGAAGAAAAATAATTACACAGTAAGTATAGAAACCCATGGCGAGGTATCCATTGAAAACGTAGCGCAAAATGCTCGTATCATCATGGATATCAAAACTCCATCAAGCGGAATGTCTAGAGGCTACTTCAAAAAGAATTTGCCACTTCTAAAAAAAGACGATGAAGTCAAATTTGTAATTACATCTGAGGCTGATTATCTCTGGGCTAAGTCCGTTCTCAAAGAATACACGATTCCGACGCACGAAATCTTATTTTCACCTGGAGTGCCAGCAATTGGATCACCCGGAAAAATTAACGAAATCTCTCCTACGTGGCTGGCCGAAAAAATCATCGAGGACAAACTCCCTGTACGGTTACAGATTCAGTTGCACAAATACCTCTGGGGAGCAGATCGTAAAGGTGTTTAATCCTTCAAACGCTGGTACCGCTCCAGATGCTGTTCTTCAATAAGAATTGAATAAGAGAATCCGGGCTCAGACTCGTGAAGATCAGAAGTCATGAAGACTGAGTCTCCCGCGGCCTGTAAAAATTGCTTCATCCACGGGGGTGAATTTTTCAGGGCTGTTAGATCTATTTTCTTGAAAAGATAAAATTCTGAGTCACGCCGAACTTCGGAAGAGCATAATTTCTGCCCGCGCGAATCCACCCGGCAGGGCAAGGCGATTTGAGAAACCTGGGCCGTCCAGTGCAATCGGGAACCTACTTGTACAGAGGGATCAAAAGCGACATGCCCCCCGAGTTTTTGAACTGCTGCAAATACAGCATCTAGGCCAACGCCTCTGCCGCTCCAATCGGTGACATCCTGCCTGGTGGTGAAGCCAGGACGAAATAAGTAAGAAAGTAATTCTTGATCAGAGGCACGGGCCAACTGATCTTGCGAAGCTAATCCTTTTGTAGTNNTCTTTTGAAATCCCCCTGCCATCATCCTCAATGACAAAAATCACATCTCCATTTTTGAAGCTAAGCTCAAGGCGGAGCCGCCCAGAATCAGCTTTTCCAGCGGCCATACGATCAGCGGGAGCTTCAATTCCATGATCAATTGAATTTCTAATCGCATGAAGGAGCGCTAGACTCAAAGCCTGATAGACCGGAGGGGTGACATAGAATTCAAACCCTGAGAACTCGGCTTCGACTTTTTTCTGAAGGCGATGAGCGGTCTCATCGATCAGCGCAAGGGCTTTCGTTTTCAGGAGCCCAACATGAACCATCTGAAGCTCAAGCAGTATTTTTTGAACCTGGTTCCATTTTTCCTGCACAGAAGAAGAGATGGAGGACGAACCCGTCCGCAAAAAAGGACGCAGCTCGTCAATACATTCTCTGAGAGTTTCTATTTTTTGGTCTGAACTGCGTACATAGCGTTCCATAACTGTAAATGGTAATGGAAAACCTTGAAACGCCAAAGCGTTCATTGACAAAGCTCGGCTAGACTTGTTACCCATAAGGGACCTCTGAGGTGGCGTACCGAAATGGTTAACGGAACGGTTTGCAAAACCGTGTTGTGCTGGTTCGAGTCCAGTCGCCACCTCCATTTTCTTCCCCACCTTCTACTGGAATATCTCAGCCCCTCAGTTACAATAAGTACTATATGGGTCAATCGCGCTTTGGAGCCTGGGTCGGTAGCGTTCTATTTCTATTATCTTTTCTCTTCTACTCACATCCGGCCTTTGCCTGGGGCCCGCTCGGACATCGAATTGTGGCTGAAACAGCTGCATTACTGATGCGAGATGCCCAACCTCAAGGCTGGGGCGATATAATTGTCCGACACCGATACGAACTGGGTTTTTATGCTTACCTGCCGGACACGACTTATAGAATTAAAGGAAAAGACACTGAAAATCCGACACACTATTTTGATATCGATCTAGCTCTTTCAAGGAAGCCTAAATTATCAGATGAAAACGCTGTCCAAGCTTTGGCTACTCTGAACTATCGAGACTTCGTGGCAAGCCAGGCACCCAAGGACCAAAAAAGCACTTTAGAAATAGGTTCAGCGCCCTGGAGAATTCAGCAGTTTCATCAGTTAATTAAGAATACCACTCAGCCATTATCTGAAGTCTCCGGCAAATATCAATTGAGCACGGAAAGTGCGCCAGACGCTCTAAAAGTCTATCACACTCTCCTTCATCTTGGGGTTTTAGCTCATTACACAGGTGATCTCACTATGCCCTATCATGCCACAGGGGACTACAACGGTTGGGCAACTGGACAAGGTGGTATCCACTTTTACTATGAAAATGACTGCGTCAATCACGCCGATCCAAGTCTCGCCTCCGAAGTCTTGGCGTCCGCAAAGAAAAACTCGAAATTATGGTTGAAGCAATGGAAAGCAGAAAGCAGAGGACCAGTATCTCTCAGTCTCGCTGTTTTACTCGATAGCAGCCTCAGAGTAGAAAAAGTGGCACAGACTGATCTGAAAAAAATAGTCTTGGAAAAATCAAATGCGGATTCAAAGCCTAAAAAAATAGCAAAGCGCAAGCCACCTTTAGAAGGATGTCCTGCGCTTCGCTCATCTATCATCGAAAGCTTAGCTAAAGGTGCCGTGCTCACAACTCATATTTGGAGTTCCTCGCTCAATCCGAAAACAGATTTTTCGAAAGCTCGAGAGCTTCAGTTTTCAAATCTCGAAGCAGATCCAGATTATATTAAACCCGACTATTGGCCTTAGCTAAGTGGTCGCTTTAAGCGACCTTACGAGGATAATCTCGGTCGGATGATGCGGAGGTCACTCCACGGCGACGTCCAGCGATCATACGATAGATAAAGAGAAGTGCGACGGCACCAATTGTAGCGCCGAAGAATCCTGCTCCATCTTGAGCATTGTAAAGTCCCAAGGCTTGTCCAACCCAGCCTCCGGCCAACGCCCCAATAATACCCAAAACAGTTGTTCCAACGAGTCCCATTGGGTCTCTACCTGGCATCAATGCGCGTGCAATAAGCCCCACAACGAAACCAAATAGAATCCATCCTAAAATATTCATGATAACCTCCTAACGCCGATACGGCGTCATTTAGGGAAAGAACTTTTGCAATGGATATGCCGACAGTTGCACTGGGTTAGTCAAAGCATCTTCGGCTAGAAAGATTCCTCGCCACGCTCCCTTTTCAAAATGGATCGAACGGCCCACAACTTTTTCACAAAATGCAGGAAGCCAGTCTCCGTGAGAACAAGCAATCGTCAGACGAGGCGCTTGAGTTCGCCAGTAGTTTTCAAACTGCGTCATCCTTGCCAGATAATCGCCGTGGTACTCGTCAGGTCCTTGCTCATCTAACCAAGGAGAAATTCGAAGAGGAATTTGAGTCAATGAAGCAATGGGCTCGATTGTCTCCGTGCAGCGCTTCTTAGGACTCGAAAGGAGGTCAATTTGCTCATGAAGACTTTGCGTTGAATGAGTTTTGAGAAAGACCTGAAAATCTTTTTCAAACGCCAGAAGTAAATCACGAGCTTGAGAATGACCTTTTTCGCTTAAGCCATTATCGAGAACCTTCAGAGTGGTATCCCGGTGAGCATGCCGGACTAAGACTAGGAGTTTTGAGACTTTCATACTTTTATACCCTTTGCTTCGCTGTCATTCTCTTCTGTCGATTTTTTCAAGCGGTGTGCCGCGATAATGCTGACGCGCTAGTTCCTCAAATAAAAACTGAGAGCGAGATGGATAAATCTCATACAGTTTTTTGAGGGCTGGCGTGATTTGCGATCGGGCCACTCTGAGTGTTCTACGTTTCCACGTACCCGAAGACGTCAATTGGCGTGCTTTTACCGTGTCAGATAAATATGCCGGAATAACAATCTCTTCGAGATAGCGATAGAGATCTGGGTCTAGAACCGGAAAAGCAATTTCGAGACGCGAAAAGAAATTTCTCGGCATCCAGTCTGCACTGGATAAATACATAATCTTGGATGAACCAAAATAGTAAATTCGACTATGCTCGAGAAAGCGATCGACGATGCTAATTACGCGTATATTCTCGCTTAGGCCCCGAATACCTGGAACTAAGGAACAAGCACCTCGCACAATCAGATCAACCTGAACGCCAGCATTGGAAGGAAGATAAAGATTTTCAATAACTGAGTCGTCAACCAGTGCATTCACTTTAGCTACGATTCGAGCCTTTTGTCCTTTCTTGGCCGCTTCGGTCTCCTCCTGAATATGAGTCAAAAGTCTTCGATGGAGTCGCGCAGGCGCTGAAACAATTTGCTTAAACGACATGGGTACTTGCCCATTCCAAATTGCATCAAAAAACACTCGTGCATCTTGACCGATCTCCGGTTTGGCCGAAAGGATGGCTAAGTCTGTGTACTGACGAGCTGTTGCTGCATTGTAATTGCCGGTCGAGAGATGCGTGTACAATTTTTCAGAACCGTCTTCGACTCTCGTGACGAGCGCAATTTTAGCGTGTAGTTTAAGCTTACCAAAACCAAATGCGACCTCTACGCCTGCTTTTCTGAGTTCGTCCGCAAGTCGCAAATTATGNNAGCGAGCCCTGAGCTCAATGATCACTCGGACTTTTTTTGTGAGAGCCGCTGTTTTTAGTGAAGAGATTACAGGCGAAAGCGCATCCATACGATACACAGTGACTTCAATACTTTTGACTGCTTCATCCGAACAAGCGGTCTGAATCCAGCTCACAAAAGCATCGAACGAATCGTATGGGTGATGGAGTAAAATATCCTTACGCTTCAGATGATTGAAAATATTCTCGCCTTTTTTGAAAGGACTAGGAACAAGCGATTCAAGCGGAGGAAATTTGAGAGGTCGATCCGTAGAAGTTGCTTCGGGATTTTGATTGAGTAATGCCCAAAGNNCGCAATGTGTTCCTGGCGCTTCAATCACTTGGCCCGAAATTAAACGTAGTGCCTTTAGAGATTGAGCTAAAAACGAGTCTGAGAAGCCTCCCCAATATTGCAACCGTACCGGCCTTCCCCGTTCTCGAGAACCTAAGCCTGATCTGACAATATCTGGAATCGACTCAGGATCTTCTTCCTCGAGATCCACTGTAAAATCTCCGTCTCGAGTCAGGCGAATCATCCCCGTCCATGCGCCTTCTAATCTAAATGCGGCAGGAAGGTGGGTGGCGATCAGGTCATCTAAGAAAAAGTAATAAGATCGGATCCGAGTGCGCTTTTTGACTTCAACTGGAACGACATGAGAAAGCACTGCCGGAAGCGTCTTTGGTATTTTAAACCACTGATCGCCTTTAAAAATCGCTGCCATTTGTAGATTTTCGAGATTTGAAATTTTGGAGACCGAAAAACTTTCCGGCGCAGAAAGATGAGGAAGAATCTGCTCATCAAAAACTTTTTTCCCAATCTCAAACCCAGGCTCGCCTTCTTTCGCCTGACGAGTAATAAAAATATCTGCGGCTTCAAGTTCTGGAAGTAGCCTCTCAAAAGCATCTGCTTGTTTGCCTACAAATTTGGTGACATTTTCCAGGATCGAAGCACGAATCTGGATCAGTCGTTTAGCGGCATTTTGATCCGTTCGTCCTTGGGAGGCGATTGATCTCCCTAATGAAGCTAATCGAATCGCAAAAAATTCGTCCAAGTTTGACGAAGAGATCGCAAGAAACTTGACCCTCTCGAGTAACGGATTATTGATATCTCTGGATTCAGATAGGACACGCTCATTAAACTGCAACCAACTCAAATCCCGATGAATGAGAGGCGTATGCGGTTGAGTCAGTAAAGAAGGCAAGGTAGGAAGAAAGCCGACCTGGAACATTTAGGTCTAACTAAACACAGAAGACTACAAATGTCTTAAGGATTTAGTTAGGATCTCAGGCTAAAAGCTTTGGCAGCGACGCACCATTGAATCATTAACCGACGCTAACGATCGCGCATTGGCCCTCTTACGGGCGTTTTCGCACGCGACTTGATTGAGTTGATGGAACTCACGAATCAACGACACGGGATAAGGCGCACCGCCCGTGGATGAGAATAGTTTGGGAGCATCTTCCGATAGAAGTGGAAATCTGGCTTGCTCATGTCCGAGCTGTTTTTGGACTTCTTTTTTCCATGAGCCAACTCGGTAAAAATCTTTTTTAATTTTTTCTCGATCTAAGGCCATTCGGTCTCGGCTCAAGTAACGCTTACAGCGAGGAATGAGTATTTTTCTTTGAATCGACAATTCGAGCCCAACCCTGCATTCCATGTAGACGGCCTCGACCTCGCCACCTGGCGCCTCAAGGGCAGCCGCGAGATACTTTCCAGGTGTCAACTCCGGATCATAAGGATCCCAACTGGGAGGGGACACCGCATGAGTCAATTCATGAGCCATATCTAATGCTAAATCCAATAGAGGCTGATCTCGCTTCAAAATGACTTTGACTTGTCTCTCTCTACGCTCAACGCCTGTTTTTGCATTAAAATGGCGGGTCAACACGGCATCAGTCCGGGAAACTTCACCCAGTTCGAAGTGTTCGACAAGCTCGTCAAAGCCTGTAGCACCCCAATTTTTTTCGGCTCGTTCTAAAATTTGTTTTCCGGCGGGCACGCTTTGAAGGATCCGAAATGCATCCACTAATTCGTTTCCAGATTCTCCATAACTATCGCCGTAGCTCATAGAAGAGAGAGGACGGGCCTGCAGGACCATGACTCCTGAGGTGATCAATAAGACGAGTTTAAGGGTAATCCATTTAGATGCTGGAAATTGCCACACAACCCCCTATCGGCAGAATGTTCCCACTTCCTAAGAGGAGACTGCTCTGGTATGCACCTGTCAAAAGTCTAAACAGCCGACCGCCCAAAAATTAGGCGCTGGCTTCGAAGTGACGTTAAGGCACCGACGTAAGTAGTTGAATTGTATGAATTTTATCCAACCCCTAAAAGGCCGCATTTTCCGCTCTCAGGGCATATCTCTTGCTCATACCCTGGAAGACGTGGAAATGCATGCTTGGGAACGCTCCCAGGCCGTGCCAGCGGAAGAAGTTAAGGTGGAAGTTTATGCAGTTTAAGAAGCAGCAGATGAAGTCGAAACAAAAGGTATTTAAAAGCACCCTCATCTTAGGACTAGCGGTCCTCAGTTATAATGCCCTTGGAAATGCTCCTGCTACCGGAGTACGCGGTAGTGTCACCTCTCTTAAATCCGCATCAAAACAACTTTTTAGGCCTGAGCTCATTAAGAACTGGGGTCTGGTCAATTCTCAAAACAAGTCACACATTCAAGTAGTCGATGCCTGGAAGATCGAAAAAGGAAATCACAAGGTCGTTGTTGCAGTGATCGATACAGGGATCGATGCAAATCACAAAGACCTACAAAAAAATATTTGGCATGGTCCAAGTACGAATCCAAATGGACCAGCGCATCTTAAAAACAATCCATTTGTAGCTCCAAAAGGACAAATCTTACCGGGACAATATGGGTGGAACTTTGTTTCCGACCAACCCAACCCAGTGGATGAACACGGTCATGGTACGCACGTCGCTGGAATTATCGGCGCAATGACCAATCTCGAAGCGGGAGTGAGCGGTGTCGCTCCTAACGTATCGATCATGTCAGTAAAGTACTACTCGGACGCAAACTCGGGTCCGGTGAACTTGAGAAACTCTGTACGTGCTATCAATTTTGCGATTGAGAATGGTGCACAAATCATCAATTACAGTGGTGGCGGTCCTGAATTTTCTGAAGAAGAATATATCGCTATCAAAAAGGCTGAGGCCAAGGGTGTACTCTTTGTTGCGGCTGCAGGTAATGAACATGTCGATTCCGATCCGACAAATAAACATTACTACCCGGCTGCTTATGGGCTAAGCAATATTATCTCTGTCGCAGCAACCGACATTAATAACAATCTTTTGAAGTCTTCTAACTGGGGCAAGAAAAAGGTCGATGTGGCCGCTCCAGGTGAGAACATTTTTAGTACGCTTCCGGGCAACCGATATGGTCCGATGTCAGGGACATCTCAGGCCACAGCATTCGTCTCTGGAATTGCGGCTTTGCTTTTGTCCAAGAACCCGAACCTGAAACCTCATCAGGTGAAAGAGATTATTCGACGCAGCGTAGATCCAATCCCTACACTAGCCGATAAACTTTCAACCGGCGGGCGAGTGAACGCTTATAAGGCCCTACTTGCACTAGGATCCGGAAATGTTCCGACTGAGAAAAAAGAGCTGATCCGATCAGTCGCCAACGGACCCGTGTCCTTGCTTAAAATGATTGCTTCTCCTGAGGCTAGGTAATTACAATGCGGCTAGATGTCTCTAGCCCAAGAAAATACAACCCGAATATCGCTTCGTCTTAGACCTCAACTCCCAGTTGTCCTAAGCGGAATAGCTCTTACCTTAGTCTTTGCTCCCTGGAATCTATCTTTCCTGGTTTGGATTGCCCTGATTCCATGGCTGATGGCGTTGAAGAAGTGTGATTCTTTCCGAAACACTTTTATTCAGGGTCTTTGGCTCGGTATTTTTATGAGTATCGGAGCCTTTAGCTGGGTTGCATCTGTCTTACACCAGTATGCAGGCCTTCCTTGGGTGGTGAGCATCGCAGGGCTCTTGGTCTTTTCGATCGGCGGTCAGCCTCAATTTGCGCTCAGTTCAATCCTGATTAAAAAGGCACAAGCGCACTTGAGCCCAACAATGCGTGCAGGGATTGTCGCTTTGATCTGCATAGGACTTTCGGGATTTTATGCCGGACTCGACTGGATATTACCCAAGCTCTTTGTGGATACCTTAGGTCACGCTTTTGCTCACTCACCTGCACTTCTTCAACTAGCAGACATAGGTGGAGCCCACTTACTCACTTTTCTTATCTTTCTTTCAAACTTCTCGATCTGGTTATTGATCGAAAAACTTCGCAGCCGCACGGAACCAAGCGCATGGCCGACACTCTATGAAGTAGGCCCAGTCCTAGCGCTTTTGATCGGATCTATTTTGGGCGGAATCTACTACGGACAGAATCGACTGATTCAGGTTCGCGAGCATACGTCTCGCGCGGATCGTCATGTTCAAGTGGCAGCCATTCAGGCCAATATTGGAGATTTTGATAAGATTGCAAGTGAACGTGGCGTGCGAGGAGCAGCAAAAAAAGTCTTAGATACATTTTTTCAGCTGTCCGACGAAGCCCTGAAACTTACTCCTAAACCAGACTTCTTGATCTGGCCCGAGACTTCGTACCCATCCACATTTAGAACTCCAATGAGTTCAGATGAATTTGCCAGAGATCAGCAAGTTGAAACTTTTGTACGTACACGTGGCGTACCTCTTCTCTTTGGCGGTTATGACCAAGCACACGGCAAAGACTACAACGCGTTTTTTTACCTCATGCCAGATGGAAAAGTAGACATTTATCGAAAAAGCATCTTACTGATGTTTGGTGAGTACATTCCTGGCGCTGACAGTTTTCCTTGGATTAAACAAACTTTTCCAATGGTGGGCAACTTTGGACGTGGACCAGGACCAAGTGTACTTGAAGTAGCAAATGTGAAAACAGGTCCGCTTATTTGCTACGAAGTTCTATTTCCGAACTTTGTGATCGACGCTGTAAAAAAAGGCAGCCGCCTCATTGTCAACGTGACCAATGACTCTTGGTTTGGACCCTACGGAGAACCGGAGTTACATCTCGCTCTGAGCTTATTTAGAAGTGTTGAGACTCGCATACCTCAAATTAGATCCACAAATACGGGCATCTCTGCGCTCATACTTCCAGATGGATCCTTGAAGCAGACGACTCGTATCTTTACGCCTGAGATCCTTAATGTGAGTATCCCGATCGTGGAGCCGATGCCGACTCTCATGATGAAATGGGGTGATTGGTTTGGCCCTACCGCACTTTCATTTGGTGTTTTGATCTTAGTTTTTTTCGAGTTTTATTTTAAAAGAAAAAAGCTTACCTAACCGAGCGAACAGCTATAAATAATACTTAGATAAAAATCTCTCGTCTGATTGCAGCGATTTTTTCTTTCTGTTAATTAATCCAAGATGAAAAAATACAGTGATCAGCAAATCGAGCAAAAAGTTCAAGAAGTCATTACCGATAGTTTCTGCATTCTGAAAAATCATATTTCACCAGAAGCTATTCGAAGGTGGCGGGAAGCTTTTGCTCCACTTCTCGACAGACAAATCCAACTTGAAGGAACTTCGACCAGTAGAGGATCAAACCGATACTATGTCACGCTCCCTTTTGCCGCACCCTTTGCTGATCCAAATATCTTCGAAAACCGAGATATTCTTGCAATCGTAGAGCGCCTAGTCGGTAAAGATCATGTCATGTGCCAACTTGCTAGCGACACTCCACTTCTCGGGTCTGATTATCAGGAGATCCATCGCGATACTCCGCCCCTGTTTCCAAACTGGGATCGAGAGACNNCTTATCAACTCGCGGTAAACTTTCCTCTCGTCGACGTCACTGAAGAAAACGGTCCTTTTGAAGTGATTCGGGGCACACATATGATGACCAAGGAAAAAGGACTCGGTCTCTTGGCATGCGGTGAACTCAAAATCGAAAAAGTTATGATGAAAGCAGGAGACGTCATGATCCGCGATGTTCGCGCTCTCCATCGAGGAACTCCAAACCGGACTGAAACACCTCGCCCCATGGTCGTTTTGGGCTATAATCCAAAATGGTACGCACGTCCGGAAGTATCTATCCAAATCCCACGTGCCGCGCTCAGTTCTCTTTCTGAACGCGCAAAAAGTATGTTGCGATATAACCCAATCGTCGAAGAAATCGCCCAGTCACCCCAAGTCGAATCGTATCAAAGTTTCTCTTACTGAGAAGAGATGCCACTGATGAATAGGCGACACATGTCTATTATTTAAACAGTGGGTGTAAAAGTTATTTCTAAGTCAGAGATGTTAAATATTTGATATTTATATGTAATTTTAACTGGGTCATTTTGACACCGCCCGGCATAGCCTTTGCTCTATCTATCAGTATCGAAAGATTTTGGGAGGGATAGATATGAAACGGGGCACAACTCTATTTACATCAAGTTTAATCTATATCGCTGGACTAGTCCTTTTTACTGGTTGCGGAAATATGGGAGCCAGTCCACGAGTCCCTAAAAAGACTGTATCTCGCTACGCTTCGCACGAGGCTGGTGATAACTGGGAAGACGACGGCTCCTCAAGCTTAGGCGGCACAGAGTATGACTGTCCTAGCTCACCGAACGTAGAAGTGGATTATAATCCATATTACGACGGCTCAGGCCGTTATAAACTCTGCGTGCATGAGAGTTCTCGATACAAGGTTAAGATACAGGAATCTCGCTACATAGATGAACAGGTCTGTGCATTTCCAATCGAGTATCTGGCTGTTCCAGGTAACGATGATATTCCAGTAGGCGATATGAAATTTAGTTTTAAGATCGATCAGTCAGGTGGCCCGATGTTCAAATGTGTAAATACCTCAGACGGCGCTGCACTGCTTGACTTTAACTTAACGAACTACAACGGAATGATTGTCGTAAAACTCACAGACAAAAATCAAATGCGCAGCTGCCTACAATACGGCTCTGTGGATTGCCCATCTTTCGTAGCCCATGGGAAATTTAGATAGTTGTCTAATGCACTAAGCGACTAGGAGAAGTGTTATCTTTCTCACCGAGCTCTTGGCGTCCGTGACGGAAACGTTCGACCAGTTCGGAGTCCTTAGTCGGAAATGAATCCAGAATTTCTAGCTGCTCTGGATCATCTGTTTCTCGCGCCACGATGACAAACCATGAACCTGGCTGTTCTTCTGGGTAGTAGCGAATAAAGTGATAAACACGAAACTCTTCTTCACTTTCAATTGTCCAAAGCTCATCTGGAGCTTCAAGCGTTTCTTCCAAACAGCTTTCGTATAAGGGAAATTCACTTTCAGGAATATCGTCCTCACGTCGAAACTGGTTGACCTCTGCTCTTAAGGTCTCAGCATCAGTCCACGAATCCGCAAGTCCGTCCGTTGCAGGAGCACTCTCCTGCGTATTTGGAGCTATACGATTAGGCTGGGCCGGAGGCTTCACCCATTCAACACGCTCACCACGACGATAGTGATTGACCATAGCCGCATTCTTCGTAGGAAATGCCAGATAGAGAAAGCTTGGTTCGCCTCTTAAAAACAAACAAATACAAACACACCAAATCGGCTTGTTAGTCGGATTAAACTCAGAGATTAAAGTATAACGATAATCTCCAGAAAGTGTCTTTTGTCTCCAGACCTCATCTGGCTCCTGGAGTGTGATCCAACGAAGGTGAGAAAACTTTTCTCGCTCTGTCGCACTCAGATCATTTGGAGAAAGAAATTTGAAATATTCTTTTTCAAGACGATCAATTTCGGGTGTGAAATATGTCGCAATGCACTCTTCTGAGCAGAAAATGCGCCCTATTTCTTCTTCTACGAAAAGAGCTCTCTCATGCCCTTTCAAGTCTTTCGAGCATGAATAACAAGCTTCCGTCTCAGAGCTCACGGCCGGCTTTTTAGAGCTTTTAGTCTCTACTTTCGGCGCTGCTTTTGAGGGACGAGAAGACTTGGCCTTTCTTGGCCTCTTTCTTCGTTCTGTCTGTTTTTTTTGTATTCCCTTACTCATCATCTCTATTCTACCGGGTGCTTTGAGTCAGAGTCAAACACCCACTGTGTATAGAATGACACATCCTTGACACTTCTCAAGCTTAATGAGCCGCCCACTTCATTACACTTGAAGTCAATCCTTGCACTCTCTCTATTCTGTCGTTTACCCTTAAGGAGTAGGTTTTCCATGGACGGAGAATCAGCGCATTCAAGGAAGGAGCACTTTTCAGATGATTTACGTTTCTGAAGAGCAAATCGCGCAGGTTGAATACCTGATTGAGCAATCGATTCAAGGCAATCACGTACTCTTTGACGCCGAACAAATTAGAAGCATCTTTGCGTCGAGCTCACCTACTGCACTTCGTTCCCAAAATGATGACTCATCGTCTCAAAACTTTGTCGAAGGCGCGTATGCCGTCGAGCATCACATTGAGAACGTCATCCAAATGGCAACGC
>DBAE01000051.1:0-7498 GCA_002291495.1 Bacteriovoracaceae bacterium UBA1018
GGTCTCCATTTCTCGTGGCTCCCCGAGATCCCAAACCCATCGCGCCTCGGTCCATCCAAACTCTTGAGGGTATTGGAGATCGTTTGAGAGCTGCTGCTTTCGCCGAGATCCAAGCTAATCGAGCCTTTCTTTGGGCGGCGGCGTATTTCGAAGATGCGCCAGNNGCGTAATGCATGGAGAGAGCTCGCCGATGCGGAAGAAAGACACCTGAACTCGCTGCTCAGGCGATTAGAAGAACTTAAGATTTCTCTCACTGAGCGCCCCGTGTCAGATCATCTCTGGGTTTCACTTCGTGCATGTCAAAGTGCAAAAGAGTTTGCAATATACATGGCTAGCGCTGAAGAAAGAGGTCGTAAAGCAGGTGAACGATTCTACGCAGAACTTGCGCAAAAAGACCCAATTACTGCTGATATTTTTCGAGTGATTGCCAAAGAAGAAGTAGAGCACATCGCGCTTGCCTCGAAATATTTTCCTCAAGGTGTAGACGAAAAACTATCCAGTTGAGAATGCTCCGAGTTAAGCTGCCTGGCCTCGTGTTTGCACTAGCCTACCGACGTGGAACAGGTGTTCCACACCGTGGCCCGGAGGTTTAACAGGTTCGCCCTTCGGGCCACACTCTTTTTGGACGCGACTCCGTTCGCGTCATTATCTCGATTTAAGACTAAACTCCAGTACTTCCAAATCCACCAGCACCGCGTTTTGTTTCGCTCAGTGAAGTGACTTCTTTCACTGCTGGGGTAGCTATTGGAATGATCAAAAGCTGCGCAATGCGCTCGCCTCTTTGAATTCGGATTTCTTCTTTGGTGATGTTTCTCAACACGACCTGAATCTCACCGCGGTAACCCGCATCAATAATTCCACCAGCAGTTTTAATTCCTTTTTTTGCCATCGAGGATCGATCTGCAATCATTCCGACGTGCCCTTCTGGAATTGCCATCGCGATACCGGTACGCACCAACTTGCCGTCTTGTGGGGCAATAATCGCATCTTCCAGACCATAGAGATCCATCCCCGCGTCTTCAGGATGCGCTCGAGTTGGTAGAGTGGCTTCTGGGGAAACTTTCAAAACGTCGATTTCTTTCATGCTTATGACTCCTCTTGTCTATATACTAGATACTCTCTATGAAACGCCCACGCGCCATACTGTTTGATCACGACGGAGTTTTAGTCACAAGTGAGCATTTGCATGCAATCGCCTGGAAAGAGCTCCTCAAGCAGCTCGGCATCCCTTATCAAGACGAGCAATTCAGAGACCTCATTGGACGCACTGCTCCGCAAATCCTGAAAATCCTATTGGACGAATCTAAACCGGGTTGGCGGGCTGAGGACTACGACCTCGATGCATTGGCCCTTCAGAAAAATGACATCTATCTCAAAGTTGCAGAAACTGAACTCGGTCTCTACCCAGGCGTTCGTGAAGGACTCGAGTGGATGAAGAGCGTTGGAATGAAAGCCGGAGTGGTCTCCAATGCAAAACGTCGTGAGCTCGATCATTCATTGGTGCACTTGGGTGTAAAAGATTTTTTTGAAGTTGTACTTTCGCGAGATGATGTACCTCGTCCGAAACCCGATCCAGAAGCCTATTGGACTGGCGCCCGTTTGATTGGTGAAGACGTAACGGACTGTATGGCAATTGAGGACTCACCTACGGGACTTGCGGCGGCACTCAGATCGGGCATTGCATCGGTTGCAGTGACAAGTAATTACCCACGTGAAAAGTTAGTGAGTATCGTTCCTGAAAATCCTGGGCTTACTCCCCTGTGGATCGTTGAATCGATGGTGGAGTTTTTTGAGAAGGTTCGCGCGCTGGAAATTTAAGTCGGGATCGAGCGCGATAGAGATGGCGATTTTAGGTCACGGGGATGGGTCATGTGGTGTCGAGCCAAGTATAACTAAAGTTATACATTCAGATTTTATTCACAGTCACAACGCACCGCAGGTATAACTTTAATTCTACTCCTCACAAATAATCACCTCTCGCCGGAGCCTTGCTCATCCTAAGTACCCATGATAGTTCGCCCCCATGAAAAAAATTTGGGTTGGTTTAGTCGTGTGGGGAACATTCTGTGTATGCGGTTTTTCTGATTCTCTTATCTCACGAAGTTTCGCGCAAAACATTCATCCCACTTATCTCGAGCTCAAACCTTTCCGTACTTATTACGTCATCGAAAGAGTGACACCCATCGAAGAACAGTTTGATATTTATGTCGAGTTTCCTCGAAGCGCTCAGTTTCAGTTCGAGCAGTTTGAAATGGGCGTCAGTTCAGCCGAGCAAATTCGAGGTTCCACACTAAAAAAACTGAAACGACCTAGTCTTATCCCGCATATGATACCTCAGTCGGTGATCAGGCCCGATCAAGTCTTCACCAGCACTCCGGACCACCTTAAGGAACTCTCCCAAGCTATCCGGGAAAAAATTGATGCCCAATACCCAAATGCAAAAGGAATCAGGGTCCGTTACCAAGGACGTTACGGTACTGTATCGATACGAGAAATCATACCCGTCTCTCATCCAGAGGCCACTCATCACCATGTTTCAAATGTCCTCAGAACTTACCATTACAATGAAGATTTGAATCAGCTTGAGCCTGCGCGGGATCAAGATTTCAGAGGGATCACGACACTAGACCAAGTGGCTTCAGGTCGATCTCCACGCTTCCTCAGTTTTCAACTCCCTCAAGAGCTCCAAGGTTCGTCGCTGTTCGACACCCTGAATGAGTATGCGAAAGCATCTCGGCCGGTACCAGCTGCCCTGCAAGAACATTGGACCAATTTTCAAAGTGACGTTTTAAAAAGCATTCCTCAAATATTAGCCAAAAAATATAAAAATCCGATCTTTACACTGATCAAGAACCAGGGTTCAGAACTGGAAAAACTCAGACCGACCCTTCTTCAAGCTACTTTTTACATTAAGACCTTTGACTTACCTGGGTACGATTATCTTACCTATTCTCGTACCGTTGAGCTTCCTCTCGTCGATGCCATGGATCGACTAGAAAACGGTGTTAGATATTTAGGCTCGACTGTCAGAGTCACTACAAGCATGCAATCTGAACCCAATACTGAATTTGATTTAACTGCAGAGCTGATTGTCGGCCATAATAGCTACATTAAGGTCACTGCATCTGACCCAAAAGGAATTATTTCTAGTGTGTCTGGGCAATTTAAGATCGATGCTCATTTTTTCAACGACGGACCAGTGATTCGTGTCGCGCACAGAGGAATAAGTATCGCTCCGAAAGACGCGACTCAGGTTGTACAACTCAAAGGCATTGGAAAACATGACCGTTTTCAAATCCTTCTCAACAAAATAGAACCGATCTACAAAATTAGGGATTTGAACTGCGGTGATAGACTCGATCCCAACTAATTCTGATGTCTAAACTTTATACACCTGCGCAAGTCGCCATCAAATTTGGCGCTTTTAGCGTTTTTAAATAATACATATTTAACGTAAATTCGCACACTTACACCAATGTCGATCAACAGCGGCTCTGGCCCATTCATTGCTCTTAACTAATCTTGAGAGAGAACGAGCATGATCTCGTTCTGGGCGAGGATTAAAGTTATGAAGACGCAATCTGGATTAGGTTTTGGCGCAAGCTTGGCTTTAATAATAACTATCTGCGCTCCTAGCGCCGCCCAAGCACACACAGTAAGTGATTGTAGCACTGGCTACGATCTCATTAAAACGGATCCGAAACCAAAAGCTGCTAAGCAAAACGAATACGAAACTCAGATTGAGTTCAATAAGAATTGGCCAGAATTACGAAAGAAGCTTTTAGCCATGTCTCGTGAGGAGCGCTATAACTATTTGAGAGCTCAAGATGTTGGCGCCTGCAGACTCCTCGTAGTCATTCCAGACGAAGTTGGCACCGTTGATCTAATCGTTCGCGGAAAAAAACAAGCCACAATGATGATCGACGACATCGGTGGTGAACAAGGCCGAGCTTATCTAGATGAAAGTATTCTATATGCAATATTTATAAATGATTGCAAGTTCGTGACTTCAAAATAATACCGCCTTGCCCCTGCCTGACCGGCATGATACTTCGCGACCATGAAATGGTGGTCTTTCGCAATCTTCTTATTTATTAATACCTCTCCTGCGTACGCGCGTGGACTCCAAGACCTATTTCAAAACTATCTCGTCACTGAACCTTCACCCTATCTCTGGGAGAAACGTTTCGGAGATCACTCCAACGCTATAAAAGCCCCCAACTCGGCTCAAACGTTTGTTAAAGAGTTTGACCGACGCCTGCGAGCGCTTCACCCAAAGGCACTTCAATACATAGACGAACCTGAGATTATTANNAGTGAACAGGCTGTGGCCTTTACTGAAGCCACCGAAATTTGCTTTGAGGCTCCGTACCCAATTGAAATCATCGCTACTCCAGCGAGTGCGCGTAAATGGATTGCGGGCATTCGATTTGATACAACCGGAAGCACAGGTGTAAATAGTTCTCGCGCAGAGTGTGAAGTCAGAAAAGTAAGCCTGCATGATCTACCCGAACTACTTCGGGCCTTGAAAATCACTTCTGGATGTGAACTCTCGATAAATGACTCAGATAAACTCATCCAATTTTCCAAAGGTTGTTCCATTGGAGGTTGGCTAAAACATAATGGATACACCCACAGTAAAAGCCTCAATCTCTCGCTGACACTTCCCTATATTTTTGTATCGACTGGAATGTTGGAGAAAACCGCAAAGCACCCGGGAGTCTTAGAAGCTTTGATCGCTCATGAACTCGGGCATCTTTACGGGGCTCATCCGTCTATGCGTGATCGCGGGTTTGCATACTTTTACAAACAAACTGACCGCGCATTCTTTCAGAAACCCGTACGTTTAGAGGAGAGCTACTTAACACAAAATAAAATTAATCAGCTCGACTTCATGAGCAAGGTCATGTCGTTTCGCGGTTTAAACGGCAGAAATGACGATAACTACAACATTGAGCAATCTGAGGTCGTAGCCCAACTCCAGAGCGCCGAGGAGCTCGGAATAGCCAAATACACAATAGAAACTCAAGCCGATGAGTTTTTAGTCTTGGCTCTTCAACTCATGGACAGACCGATTTTGAAGAATCTACAAACGATGTTCGAAGCGGATGCTTTTCCGATTTCCGATTATCCGTTTCAGACGTCACGGTCTGATTGCCTTTCGAGATGGAAGAATGATTGGAGATCAAGTGATGATGAATTGCTCCCTATCGCTTATGGCGATTACATGCAGATCCATGCGTCGGGATGCCATCGCATTTACAATATGGATCTTCATCGGCGATATTTAGTAAAATAAGAAAACTTGAGGTCACAAGGGGGTGGTAAGGCTCTGAGTGACAAGTAGAACTAAAGTTATATATGCGGCGCACCTATAACTTTAGTTCTACTCGCCGCCACGCGCGTACTACCCCCCACCTGACTCAAGCCACACCATACCAGCACCATCTCGCCCAGGCAGAGCTTACTGAATCACCCGTCCCACTTGCTCAATCGCCACAACAGATTGCTGCCCGAGTGTGAGATCCTTCACCACAACTTTGCCTTCGGCGAGTTCGCTTTCACCTAAGAGCACCGCAAATCGTGCGCCGTGCTTTGTCGCTAATTTCAACTGAGCACCAAATCCACCTGCTTCAAGCGGTGTGGAAACTTTGAGTCCTTGCTCACGCAATGAGCGCGCAATTTTCTCAGCATGCACACGATACTCGACCTTCGGAAGCGATACGAAAACATCGATCGGAGCTTTCATCTCCGGAAGGAGCTTATGCGTCTCTAAGAAGTTTCTTAAAGTCACGTCCCCCATCCCAAGTCCTACGCCTGAGAGTTTATCCTTACCAAACAATCCCACCAAGTTGTCGTAGCGGCCACCGCCAAACATCGCGCGCGAGTTCTCCGGAGAAGTATCGTACATTTCAAACACAGTACCTGTGTAATAATTAAGACCACGCATCACGGTCGGATCAAAGGTCACTTGTTCAGAAACGCCAGACTCTTTCAATAGTGCAAAGAGAGACTTCAACTCCTCCACACCTTGGCAGGGAAACTTCTCTGCAATCTGCTCTAACGGAAGTTTAAAGAACGCTTCCATTTTAACCTTTTGATCAGCGTTAATTCCAAGATCCGACAACCACTTATCGTAAGCTTCTTCGCCGATCTTAGCGCGAGCATCGATGGCCTTGGTGACACTCAAGGTGTGTTCGGCCGAAAGGCCCAACGATTGAGTAAAGAAAAAATCGATTAGGCGACGATTATTGATTTTAATCGAAACAAACTTCTCACCACCAAAAGCTTTCATCATATCGAGCGCCAGGCACAACAACTCGGCGTCGGCCAAAAGTGTATCCCCCCCGAGCACGTCCACATTGAGCTGCCAGTGTTCACGTAGGCGGCCGCGCTGAGGACGTTCATATCTCCAGAGGTTGGGGATACTATACCAGCGCACGGGTTTCGGGAGTTCGTGGATTTTTCCTGCAACCATACGCGCGAGTGTAGGAGTCATCTCAGGCCGAATGGCCATCTTGCGCTCACCTCGGTCCATCAACCAATAGAGCTGCTGATTAACGATTTCCTCGCCCGATTTAGCGGCATAGAGCTCAAACGGCTCAAGCATCGGGCCGTCATACTCAAGATATCCATAGCGCTCGATCACTTCACGCATCTTGGAAAACATCCAACGCTGAATGCGCATATCTTCAGGGTAAAAATCTCGAGTGCCTTTGTACGGTTGCGTGGAAAGAGCCATAGGCCGTCAAAGTAGACTATGCGGTCCAAAGCCGTCAAGCACATGAATTTGGATTGGAGCGACCCTCATGAAGCGACCCAAACTTTTTAGAACTGAGGAATCACGGGTTTGTCATGGAAGACATGATAGGACCAGGATGGTCCGTGCCCAGATTCCTCAGTTCTAAAAAGTATGCTATTGGTCGCTTCATGAGAGTCGCCGCCATCCAAATGAACTCCACCCCAGATCGTCAGCACAATATGAACGAGGCCTATCGCCTNNTTTCATGAAGCTCTGGAGCACGAGCCAAACCTCGTCGCATTTCCTGAAAATTTCACGCTCTTTCCGAGCACCAACGAAGAGCTCATCGAGCAAGCAGAAACGCTTAAGGGCACAACCGTCGAGATCCTCCAAGAATGGGCTGCCGAACAAGACGTCTGGCTCCTAGCGGGAAGTCTCCCGATCAAGCACCCGAAGACCAAAAATAAGATTACCAATACTTGTCTGCTTCTCTCCCCCGAGGGCGAAATCCATAGTCGCTATGACAAGTGCCACCTCTTCGACGTCGAACTTGCTGGTGAAAAACCTTACCGAGAATCTGACTCCGCAGTTGCCGGCACCAAGCCAACACTCGCTAAAACGGCCTGGGGTACATTTGGCCTTTCGATCTGTTATGACATCCGATTTCCTGAGCTCTATCGAAAGTACTCCGAGAAAGGTGCCGACGCTCTATTCATCCCAGCCGCATTTACAGCGGCGACAGGGAAAGCTCACTGG
>DBAE01000051.1:7511-13840 GCA_002291495.1 Bacteriovoracaceae bacterium UBA1018
GAAAATCAGTGCTATGTCATCGCACCGGGCCAAACCGGCTCACCCTTTCCTGGCCGAGAAACTCATGGTCACACTCGGATCGTCGATCCCTGGGGGAAGATTATTGCTGAGCGTCCAGCAGGTACTGGAGTAGTCTGGGCAGATTTGAAGTTTGACGAGCAGCAAAAAATTCGTGAAAAGTTGCCCGCACTTCAGCACCGCAAATTTTAACGGGTTTTAGCNNCCCCTTTGCCTTAGAGAATCACTTGGAGGTGACATGGCTCAAACTGAAATCGGCTTCACAAAAGATCTTTTTATTATGCCCTTTGACCATCGAGGATCTTTCCAAGAGAAACTCTTTGGAATCAAAGGTCGCAATCCGACCGAAGCTGAAACTGCTGAGATCGCTAAGTACAAATACACCATTTACGAAGGCTTCAAAAAAGCGATCGCAAAAGGTGTCCCAAAAGACAAAGCAGGAATCTTAGCTGACGAGCAATTCGGCAGCGCCGTTTTGAAAGAAGCTCAAGCCAGTGGTTTCATGACTGCTTGCCCAGCTGAAAAATCAGGACAAGATGAATTTGATTTTGAGTACGGCGAAGAATTCGGCGCACACATCGCTAAATTTAAACCGACTTTCGTAAAAGTTTTGGTTCGCTACAATCCTGAAGGCGACGCAGCGATGAATGATCGTCAGTCAGCGCGTCTCAAAAAACTAGCAGACTACTGCCACTCTCACGGTACCAAGTTCATGTTTGAACTTTTGGTTCCAGCAACTCCAGGCCAACTTGCCAAAGTCGGCGGAGATGTTTCCAAGTATGATAAAGNNGAGCTCCGCCCAGAACTCACAGTTCGCGCTATGGCGGCACTTCAAAAATTTGGGGTGGAAGCAGACGTTTGGAAACTCGAAGGCATCGAGACTCCAGCTGATTCCCGTCGCGTTGCTGAACAAGCTCGCGCAGGTGGACGCAATAACGTAGGCGTGATCGTTCTTGGACGCGGTGAAAATGCTGAAAAAGTAAAACACTGGCTCACTACTGCTGCAAAAACTCCAGGATTGATTGGATTTGCAGTTGGCAGAACCATCTTCTGGGAACCCCTCAAAGCAGTTAAAGATGGCAAGATCTCGCACGAAGAAGCTGCTGAGCAAGTTTGCCAAAACTACAAAGCTTTCTGTGATCTCTGGCAGGAAGCTCGTCGGTAACTCAATCGGTAATTAAAAAAAGCCGGCCTCGATGGATAAGAAGGTATCCACCCAGGCCGGCTCCTACCGTCTGTTGAGTTCTATGAGAGCTAATCTACGGTTAAAATTTATAAAGCTAAAATTTAATAGCGATGGAAGACTTTAGAGCCTTCTGGGACGCCAGGACGCACCGAAGACCCATCATTGACGCGAATCAGTGCAGCGGCACGTTCTTGCTTGGGCATCTGACCAATAGCGCTCGGACTTCTTTGCCAAGAAGGCGCCATTTGCTGCGGTTTAAGCAGATGAGGCGCACCCAAGACTTGAAGGGTGGATCCTGATTTAGCCTGAGAAGAGGGAGTTCGCTGCGTATCCGCGAGGACAATTCCAGCCGTAAGCATCGCATAGGCGCCTACTGCAAGAGCGAACAAGACTATAGATTCTTTCATCTTTTCCAACAACATACGTACAGCCATAGTTATACATTACCAAATTAGTACAGTATTAGTCCAGCACTTAAATCCTCAATAACTTCCAGGTATTATCTCTGGCGGCTTAATGCTAGAGTCGCAGACATGGAACATATTCTACTAACGGCGTCAGGACGAGACGCCCGCGGCATTACCTCGGAGTTCACGAAGATATTAGCGGATTACCAAGCTGATATTGTCGATATTGGACAAGCTGTTCTGCAGGGTCTTTTGTCTCTTTCGATCGTATATAAACTCGATCCATCGTCGTCTTCGAGCTCAATTGAAAAATCGCTATCTGAAAAGGCGAGAGAGCTTGAGCTCAAGATCGAATTCAAAAAATTAGAACTCCCCTCTACTCACATACAACCACCCTCAAGTTATCGGTATGTGATTTCACTGATCGCAGATCAAATCACCGCATCGGCTCTCCATCAAGTGACCCAAACTATAGCCCACGCCAATCTCAACATTGAGACGATTGAAAAATTAAGCGAAGGTGATTTTGGATGTGTTGAAATGATTGCCTCTACCGAGCTAGGCCTCGACGAACATGCCCTTAAAATCGAACTTCTAAAACTCGCACGAAATCTCAAAATCGACATAGCTCTCCAAGCCGAGGGCCTCTTTCGACGCTCAAAGCGCCTGATTGTTTTCGATATGGATTCGACACTCATCCAAGGCGAAGTCATCGACGAGCTTGCACGAGAGCACGGTGTCTATGATGAAGTTGCAGCGATCACCCATCAAGCAATGCAGGGACAACTGGATTTTAATGAAAGTCTCAAAAGACGAGTTGAAAAACTCAAAGGTCTGAGCTCGAAAAAGATGAAAAATGTTTCGGCGCGAATCCAGCTTACGCCCGGTGCCGACGAATTGATCTCTACCCTCAAGCAACTGGGTTATAAGGTAGCTCTGATCAGTGGCGGTTTTACCTGGGTTGCAAACCAACTGCGTGACCAACTCGGAATCGATTACTCCTATGCCAACACTCTTGAGATCAAAGATGAGGTACTTACAGGTAAGGTGATCCCCCCCATTGTTAACGCTCAGAGAAAAGCTGAATTGCTCGAAGAGATCGCCAAAAAAGAAGGCATCCATTTAGACCAGGTGATTGCTATTGGAGNNGTGCAAATGACTTACTGATGCTCGAAAAAGCAGGCCTGGGCATTGCTTTTAACGCAAAACCTATTGTCTGCGAAAAGGCCGATACGGCGCTTAGTCAGAAAAGTCTGCGCTCAGTGCTTTATCTATTAGGCCTCTCGGGACGTGATTTGGCTGACATTAAGACTGGAATCGTCGACCGCTCTGTGGTCAACTAGGCTCATTAAATTAGGTTAAACAGGAGACTTAAACATGAATATCGCTCTACTATCATCTGAGGGATTCTTATTTGTCCTCCGATGGTTCCACGTATTTTTCGGAATCATTTGGATCGGACATCTTTATTATTTTAACTTTGTTCAAGGTAAGTTTTTTGCTGAAACTGATGCTTCAACCAAGTCCAACGCAATTCAAAAGCTGGTTCCAGAAGCACTTTGGTGGTTTAGATGGGGCGCGATGTTCACCATCATCACCGGTTTACTTTTGATTACCGGTCGCGCGCACCAAGGATTTGATTTTGCTTCACCTTGGGGCATTCTCATTTCTACGGGTATGGTACTTGGCACCCTCATGTTTTTGAACGTTTGGCTCATCATCTGGCCCAATCAAAAAGTTGTTATCGCTTCAGCTACCCAAGCTGCCAAAGGTGGATCACCTCTACCAGAAGCTGCCGCATGTGCTGCTAAGGCGGGCCTCGCATCACGACACAACACTCTCTTCTCAATCCCAATGTTGTTCTTCATGACGTCGGCCAATCACCTCACAAATCTTTCCATCGCACCTGACGCTAACTTTGGTGTCTTGATTGCGGTATTGGCAGTGATTATCGGAGCGCTTCAGTTTAACGCTATGAAGGGTAAACTCGGACCAATGACTTCAGTCAAAGGTGTCATTCACATGGGTTTTGTTCTGACTCTCGTGCTTTACGCTGCAATCGAGATTTTGGTTTAAGACCTAGTTAGAGTTACCGTCTAGATTAACAGCTCAGTTAATTAAAAAGCCCGCTCCTCTCATTGAGAAGAGCGGGCTTTTTTGCAAATTGTTGTTTGTCTTTAATCNNCAGCCAATACGTATTCGACGACTAAAGAAGCTTCGTACGTTCCCGCACCAGCATTTCTTAAATCTGCCTGGATCTGATAAGTCGGCGCCGGTGTAAAATCTGTATTCCGTAGGACATTGTGGCTCTTATCCAGTGCCAAGGACTGGAGAACTGTAGCACCTGATACTTGATAGCCCACTTGAGTACTTGCAATGCCGCCAGCCTGAGAGACGAGGAGAGGTGCTCCGTATCCGTCCGCACTATTCCATAGGCCTGCTCCTCCACCCGTCGTATAAATTCGGATCATCGCTTTAGTACATTTTTCCTTGCCACTGGTTCCACAAATTCGAAGTTTATTGTCGAATAGATCCTCAATCGAGAGAGATCCAAAACTCAGCAACGAACTTGAGATCGAAGGTATTATAAACTGACTCACATCCAGATTAGAGGTGACGCTTTCGGCATTCTGAATCTGAATTGGAACTTCTCCAACTGATGTAGCCTGAGTGAGTTGAGAGAGGGATCGACTTCCCATTTCAATTGGATAAGTCAATCGTGCACGAACAATTGCGCCATCCACTCCCCGTTCTCCTATGGGCGTAGGATTATTTTGTGAACTCTCACCTCGAAGTTCGTATGCAGTTTTTCGACCGCAGTTAACCAAACCCATACTCGTTAAACTAACGACTAAAATTAATTGAGACATAACCGACTTGCGAATAATCATGAAGTACACTCCTGATTACAATTGTAAGCGGACGATTATGAAGAAATACAGATCACCGAAAAATATTGTGTTTTGATGTAAATAATCTGACGATAGCCTTTTGACTCAGGTGTCGTATTGGCTCCTTAAGCTCAGCACATTCTATGCATCGTCGTTATCCATGAAAGGGCCCAAACTCGTTCTCATCTCCGTCGATGCACTCTCTCCAGGTCCCTATCTCACCCGCTCATCTCACAGTCCCTTTTTATCTCAGTTACGCCAGCAGGGAGCCTATGCTGAAGCGGCAAAAACGATCTATCCATCACTTACCTATCCGGTACACGCTTCGATTTCGACAGGAGTAAAACCTCATCGACATGGAATCTACGGAAATACCCGATTTGACCCGGCTCGAATCCCAGTGTGGCGAAATGCCGAGTCTCAAGATTGGTACGCTCACTCTAACCAAATTCGTGCCACAACTTTGTGGCAGGCGGCTAAAGAGAAAAATCAACGCGTGGGTCTGTTGAGATGGCCGAGTACGATAGGTCTCGATGTCGACTTGCTCATCCCTGAGGTTTTTCCGATCTACGAAAATGATCCTCCTCACTGGGATTTGCTTAAGAGGCACTCCACCCCTTCTCTGATCTTGCCACTCGAGGATCAACCTGGATTTATCCCTCCCAAAAAACACTCTGACTTTGACAAGCTCGTTTATGAAAAAACTCGCGAACTCATCATGAACGAACAAATCGACATCTTGGTTGCCCACTTTACCGACTATGATCATCAGGCTCACGAGCACGGATCTCAATCGGCGGAAGCCCACGCCTCCCTAAAGACTATTGATGGATATCTCAAGTCAATCTTAGAACTAATCGATTTAAATCAAACTTATGTATTTATCTTTGGAGACCACGGATTTGCGGACTTTAATAAAAGAATCCAAATTAATACGATTTTTACAAAGCAGGGTTGGATTAAGGCGGATGAGCAAAAAATATTAGATTGGACTGTCATNNGTCATTGCACACACCAATTGCAGTATGGCGCCTATTTATGTTCGCGATTCATCTCTCACCTCTAAGGTCATTGATGTTCTCAAAGATCACGCACAGGACCGATATGAAGTTCTCATGCCCGCTGATTTGGAGACCTTAGGTAGTTTCCCCGCGGCGGTCTGCGCTATCGACGCCAATCCGGGGTATAGCTTAGGGCAAAATCTTCATGGCGACCTCATCACCACAATTCCAAAAACACGGGGCGAACATGGGTACCAGCCCAAATACAAAGAGATGGATGCAGGCCTCCTCGTACTAGGTCCAGAGGTCAAACCTGGTCTTAATCTCGGGACCGTACAACTGCTTGATATCCCTGCGACCGTATCCAATCTGATGAGCCTCCCACTAGATCATCTCGACGGTCAGGTTTTGCCTCTGAGCGGACTAAATTTGCCTTAAATATACACTAGATAGACAGCTGTGTTTTTTTTGCCATCTTGTCATTTTATCCTTTAAGCTAGAATAATGGGAATCATTCGCCAAACCATAATCGGAGGAGTCCTCCTATTTTCGGCTATAGGCCACGCAGCTGATGGCGTAATCAACGTGCATCTGGCAGGCGAGAGAGTCACCTTAGATTGGACCAAATCTACCCACCAAGTCGACCTACCCCTCTTGTCTAACCTCCAAGAAGGCCTGNNGTTCCTATGCTGGCTGAAAGTTGGGAGTTTGATTCAACTGGAACAAAAATCAAATTTTATATTCGACGAGGCGTTCATTGGTCAGATGGAAGGATCTTAAGTTCCAACGACTTTTTGGCTGCATTTAAGCGCGTGCTGGACCCGAC
>DBAE01000162.1 GCA_002291495.1 Bacteriovoracaceae bacterium UBA1018
GTGCTCACTAATTGATCTCCCTATGTACGTAGACCCGCACTCCAGTAATCGGATCTTCATAGTTAAGCTCTGGCTCACACCAGCACTTGCCATCTCCATTTGTCTGATGCTCAGGTTCACCTTGCGGATAAACGTCGATATGTTCTAGATCGTTTTTCACGTTCTATTTTTCCGAGCTTTTTCTTCCACGTGACATTTCAATTTTGAGATAATCATCCTTATCGAAATATAGAATGCCCGCTAGAAACAGCGAGATGGTCATTAGTGAAAGTGCATAAATTCCAAGTTCGAGAGACATTTGCACCTCTCTGTACTTAAAAAGTCGTACCGCGATACGGCTAATTAAATCGATCCACATGACCATGTAAGCGCCGAACAATAAACTTTTTATTAATCCTAGTTTTCGCATTTTGTTCTCCTTGATTTTCTCGCGTGAAATTTTGTTTTCGTGTTCCATTTACTTCTCCCCCTTTGGCGCTATTCGTTTCACCTGGTTACACGAGCAAAGAGCTTTGATGTCTTCATCTAGAAGAGCTCTGGATTTCTCATTGAGGGTGCTCCGAAGATTTCCAAGTATTTCCCATTTTACGAACTCGATTCCGCTTACAATATCGTCCGTTGTCAGGGGACGATGAGACGCGATTGTTAAACTCCACGCTTTTCTATCGTCACTTGTTACGCTCTCGACCAGAACGTCGGTGATTTTGTTATTTAACTTGTTCACTTTGCTCCCTTTGGCCTCGAGCCCGCGCCATTTGGCCTCTCACTCGACTCTTTACACATCGGACATTGAACCGGGTCAAACCGACGCATGAGGCTCTCAAATGATTNNGTCGCTCCAATGCGTTATTCTTTTTGATTCGCTTAAGACCTATGAGCTTAAGATCCTCGTCGCTTAGACTCTGGAGATTTACATCTGGCAAGGTGAGCACGAACGAATAGCCCTGTTCCTGGAGCTTAAGAAGCGTGCGCTTATCAATCGTGAAGCTCTCCACGTCATCGGTCACCACCCAGACTAAGCCTGGAGGTACCCCCTTAAGATCGACGTAGTTGATTTTGTTTCCCGCTCTTTTCACTGAGCTGCCTCCGCAGTCTCGATAACCTTCTCTTTAGATTCTCGAGTAGTCGCTTCTGCGCCCTCTTCTGCTGGACTTCCTTGTCCTTCATTCTCTGGTTCTTCCTGCTCCCTCGATTTATCCACGCGCGCTAAACGCTCTTTGATTTGCTCTGGAGTCCAATCCGGATAAATCTCCTGAAGCGCTCCTTCACGGTCTTGAATGCGCATCGAGATTTTCTTCTCCTCATCTGCGATCACTTTGGATGAATCGACCAATGCTTTTTGCTCAGGGAATGTGACTGAAACCTTCACGCCCTTAGTGAACGCCATGTTCTTTTCAAATCCAGGCTCGTTCATCCAAATCGGATGGAGGTGATTAATGGTGAGATCAAAGAGCTCTTCCTCTGCTGTCACAAAGTATGGGACCTGCTTCGTTCGATTCGAGCTCGTATCGGATTCATCCAGCATCTTTGCTAAACCACTGGCTGCGTTACCAATGGTTAACGCTCCGACTGCACCAGGTTTTACGCCCTTCGTCTCAAGCCAAAGCGCAAACTGGGTTTGAAGTAAGGACAAGGCTTTATCGATATCCACTTCCGGCTTCACTGTTCCGACTTGCGGTGCCTTTCCGGTTTGAGGATCAGACTTAAGCATCCAAATAGCGTTCGGATTTCTCTCTAAAGCCTCATCGTCTGCATCAATGACGTAGGTGATTGAGAATGAGAGATACATGTTGGCGAAGTTCAAATCGGTCAAAAGGATCGGGATGAGCTTTGTCATTGACAAAAGGTCAGCATTTGCCTTTGGGTTGAGTAAGTTCGTGCTGCGATTAACGTAGACGAACGGAATCTTTTTAACCGGATTTAAACCAAGTGTTGGATTTCCATCTTCATCAACCATGAGGTCTGTGAGAATGTCCTCATCTTGATTAAACGCTAGAAACTCGTCGTCTGTGTAGGCGTAGAAGACAACCTTGTCATTGACTTTACCCATGATCTTCACGAAATGGGTCATCATCAAAGGATTCGTTTTATTTGTAGAACAGACAAAGAATCGATCTGAAGGAATGACACGAAGCTGCGGTTTTCCACGAAAGAGATATGGCTCAAATGCACAACACTGAAACAGATTGAAGTTACGGTTCGCTTCCGCTGCGACCGTGTTTAGTTTGTAAGTCTTCTCATAGTTCGCGATGAGCTCTTTATCTTGATCCTTGCCTTCTTGAACATCGCGCTTAGGTGGTTTGGTATAGATAGCTGAGACCTTCTCAATGTAGCGCTCTGATATGTTGATGGGGCAAGGTCTATGCTTCGCCTGTTCAAACGCCTTAGGGTGTAGTTGGTTTTTGAGATCCGAAAGCACATGTGGAAGTAGATCACCCTCATAGATATCGAGCAGGATCCGGTTCGTCTCAAGGCGACCCTTGTTTGTATCGTACTCTTTCAAAATCATTGGTATGTCTTCACGTAGACCCATAGTTTTTCCTTTTCTTAGAGAATCGTTCTTTGCTCTTTTCGTGAGGACATGAGTTGTTCCCAATGGATTCGATATCCGAAGGCATCTGCTTTATGTCCTAGGTTGTTTTTGTCTGATGGGAAACGCCCCTCAAGTGGTTGTGAGGAGAGGTCTCGAATTAAGTCTTTGCAGCTTGGGTCAATAAGTGCCCGTCTTTCGCCCTTTACGTTGCAAAGCCAAGCATTGGCATGCGCCACGCGGTCCACAATGGGTGGATTAGAGGCAGGCACTTTCATCTTGAAGCTGTAGCCGTACTCGGTAAGGATCTCTTTCACGTAATGATAGTCTGAGAATCCCGTATTGGATTTGCGATTATCGCCCGTGGAATCGCCGTAGATATTGACGAGCATACGATCTTTACTGGCTCTGAAATCTTCACAAAAGCTTTTGACCGTATTGATCGTGGAAGAGTTTTTAATCGAATACTCTTTCCTTACAAAGATCCGGTCGCCATGCTTTTGATCTAGCAATAAGGTCGTAGGATTCACATTAAAGTCGAGACTAAGTCCTACGGGTAGATCGAATTTAAACTCAGAGCATCGTTCGATGTTCTTATTCTCATCAAAACAGTAGTAAGCAAGACCCTCGAACGACTCCCAGCCCGCAAGATACTCTTGATTAAATGATTTTGGATCAAGCTCTCGCCTTGCAGCTTCGACCTCTTCCTCGTCGATGTATGGATTATCAAGCGTTGTCCAGTAGTGGTAAGACCAATCTTCCTTGTTGAGGATATCTAAATAGAAATCATACGCGTCCGTACCCTTACCGTTTGGCGTTGTGGCTGCAATTGCATCACCTCGCAGGTCTGAAAGACATGGTCTTAATGCGCGCCAGATTTTGTTCAAAGGCAAGCTGTAAAACGCTACCTCATCTAAGTAAGCT
>DBAE01000258.1:0-37630 GCA_002291495.1 Bacteriovoracaceae bacterium UBA1018
ACGTTCCTGCCGACGACTACACTGACCCAGCGCCAGCAACAACCTTTGCTCACTTGGATGCGACAACAAACTTGTCTCGTCAGATTGCTGAGCTTGGAATCTATCCAGCGGTGGATCCACTTGCATCCACCTCGCGAGTCCTTGATCCGCGAATCGTAGGTGAAGAACACTATAAAGTGGCTCGTACTGTTCAGTCAGTCTTGCAACGTTATAAAGATCTTCAAGATATTATTGCGATCTTGGGTATGGATGAATTGTCTGAAGAAGATAAGATCACCGTGGCTCGTGCTCGTAAAATTCAAAGATTCTTGTCTCAACCGTTCTTCGTTGCTGAGCAATTTACCGGTCTTAAAGGTAAGTTTGTGAAAATCGAAGATACAATTCGTGCTTTCCGAGAAATTGCAGAAGGCAAACATGACGATCTTCCTGAGCAAGCATTTTACCTGGTCGGAACGATCGAAGACGCAATCGAAAAAGCTAAGACACTCACCTGATCTTAGATCCGAAGCGGAGGATTTGTGGCGAGCACATTAAAACTGAATATTCTATCGCCAGAGCGACGCCTCTTAAATGAGATCGAAGTTGCATCTGTCACGCTTCCAGGGAGTGAAGGAAAAATCCAGATTCTTCCCGGACATGCGGCGATGATTGGCACACTCGAGACTGGAGTCTTCATGTACGAAGACCTAACTGGAAAGAAAACCAGTGGTGTAATCTCCACTGGTTTCTTTGAAGTTACTCACGGTGTGGTTTCGGTCATGGCAGAAACAATTGAGCTACGTACCGAAATCGATGTTAGCCGGGCAAAAGTTGCCCAGCAAAAAGCAGAAACAGCACTTTTAGATGCTGGACTGGACGAACATCACTTCGCAAAGTATCAACTGNNAACAAATTGCCGGAAAAGAGCACGGAGAAGGCTAATTTCTGCCGACTTGATTGCGCTTAAGTTTCTTTATATTCTTTACGTTAAGTGATTAGAGTTAAACGTAGAGCTTGATGTACACCAAGAGAAGTAGTTTCGCATCTTCGCCTGTAGTACGCCTGTCCGCCGCAATTTCTGCGTTGGCCGCAGGTTTTCTTACGCTCTCTGTGGGAAACATTCTTCGAGACATCAACCAAGGACCACGAGTCGANNGTGGAACAAATCACTTGGTGGACGCACGTACAAATTTCACCAGAAAAAGTTTCGCATCCTGAATCGGAAAAAATTATTTCTGAATCAGTTCAAATTACACAAAGTCAAACTGCATCGATTGAAAGTGTCTCCAAAGAAGTCCGACAATTTGAAATCGATCAAGCTCGTGCGCGTGCAAAAGCTTCACTTGCTGAACGCGCCCAACGACGAGCACGACTTGCTTCAGAGAAACGCATCGCACTTCGTCGCGCAGTTGTAAAAGTAGTTTCTACTGCACAAGCTGCTGGGTCAGCTGAGCTTACATTGGCTGAAGTCAATTCACCGATCGCAATGAATACTCAAACTGAACATCAACGCATGCAAGGGTTACACTCCCTTTTACAAAAGCGTTGGGTGATGGCGATGACTACTCAACCTCAGTCCGAAGTCATCGTGAGTAATCAAGATTTACAAGTTGAGCCAAAGATCGAGCTGAAGCGTGAGCCTCGGGTGTTCGCAAAACGTATTCTGAACAAGCGAATCCGTCAGCAAACGAAGAAGACTGAGGTCATTCATGTGGCGCACGTTCAAGAAGTAGCTCCTGCCAAGCCAGTAGCTAAGAGTGCTTTGCCTGTGATTCAACCACAAGCTAAAGCGCAGCTTTTATCCCTTTCGACTCCTGAGAAGGCAAATGAACTCCCGCGATTAACGCAGCTTAAACCAGTGAATACTCAACCTGAAGTGGTTCATGCGGTGACTGCGAAGAAAATCGACACCATTAAGATGGCTCAGAGCCAAGCTGAAAGAAATAGTGCTGCACTCTTAAATAGAAACGAAAAGAGTGAAGTCACACCTGTACAAGAGTTTGGACCGCAACCTCAAACATTCGCAAGCGCGGTGACTACTCAATCACCAAGCACGATCCTTAATGCGGCATCTCCGGTCGAAGCTCCATCGACCGCAGTAAAAACCTCAAATGACTACTCATTAGTGAGTAGTCAAAATGGCGCAACACCAGTGACTACTCAAGTGGTCACAGGCGCATGTCAAGTCAGTGATCTCGGAACCGAAGCGTTCACAGATGGATCACGTTCATTTCTCGCTCATCGCAAAGTGATTTCTCACGAAGGTCCTGAGTACGGAAAACAAAGTCGATGGGTGGAGGTTTCTGAATCTCTCGGTCATTGGTCAACCATTCACTGGGAAGCATGTCATGACGAAGCACTTGCTCCTTTATTGTCTCATTTCACAGTAAATAGTTTGGTTCGTCTCGGTAAACTCCAATCTCAAAAAGGATTGTCTTCGAGTGAGATAGTAGAACACGGCAGCGACAAAGGTATCGTCTTTGGTAAGGTTCCTGCCGGCTGGCAAGTTGAACTGGTATCCGACGGAANNGTGCTCCAGTGATTCAGTTCGAGAAGCCTCGAAAACTCAGTGAAGCAGTAGTGGTTCTGCAGCGCACCGCAACCGGCGAACTGAAACAAGCTCCTGCTGACTCAACCGAAGTCGATCGTTATTTCGCTTTCCTAAGAGTGGTCCCAGAAACTCTGATCCTTAAAGTGAAGAGACCAGGAAGTAGCGAAGGTGCAGCAGTCGTTATTCCGGTCAAACCAGGAGTTGCAACTTATATAGATATCCCAAATCCGCAGCGCAAAACTTTGCGTGGCCGAATCTTCGATGCGCGCTCGGCAAATCCAAAAGCAATGTCCGGCATCCGTCTCGGAATTTTAGGACAAGACGGTAAATCAACGACAACTGATGCTGGTGGATCTTTCCGCTTTCAAGACCTGCTGACATTGGGTGACCACAGTGTGTTTTTAGAAGCGCACCGACAACCGGAGCTCTATAGCCATCGTTATAAGTTAGGTTCTGCTTTGGATCAGTCACTGAATCTCTTCTATTTCAAACAACAATCGATGATCGACCTAGTCGGTCAGCTCGAAGGTGGAGTCAGTGAAAAGAGCGGAGTAATCATCGGGGCATTACCTGAAACGGTTGCGACTACAAAAAGTAGGGGCTTACTCGCATTTGATACGCCGATTGCGATGAATGCTTCTTTGCCACCAGAAACCTACACGCTATCTCCGAAAAATCGACTCTTGGTCCGTGCACCGCTCGAGGAACAATCCGCACGATTTATCTCTGTGCAGGTGCCAGAGGGTGGAAACATCTCTAAGGTCGTCAATAGTGGAGGCGAGCCGATTTGGTCGCATCTCACGCTTGCTCGCCCAGCCCAAGTTAACGTGGTTGGGCCAAACTAACTTCACGCACTCTTCTTAGTCGTGATGCGGTCGGTGCGATCGTATCAATCATCGCGCTCATATCATCCTTATGACCAGGGAGTGCGACATAAAATCCTGCAGGTAGAGGTTTTTGCAGGTTGCGAACGTCAGGATTAAAGAACTGAAACTCGCGCAACGAGACACCGTGTTCAAGCGAAAGCTTGAGACCCGATTTTGGTTTCGTCATTCGATGAAATGCTACAGGTGGCGCAATTGGAAGCGGGCTGTTTCCGTAGAAAAGTTCACGGTAAGTCTCCGCATGCAACAACGCTAAGAACTCAGCATAATAACTGCGGCTCGCAAAACCTAAACGTTGACCCTTACGACATCCATCAAAGATCTTGCCGTCGTTTGAGTTCTTACGGTCTTGAGGACTGAATCGTAAAAGACCACGAACACCGTGATTGTAAGCAGTGATCGCTAGCGGCCAGGTTCCAAGAGTCTTGTAGTTGCGCTTTAAGAGTCGCGCTGCAGCTACAGTAGATTTCAGCGGAGACAGACGCTCATCGACCGAGTGTCGAGGATCAATCGTCATATACTCAAGGCCAGATTTGTACATAAACTGCCAAACACCAGAAGCACCCACTTTTGAAATGGCGCTTAAGTTAAAGGAGCTCTCGACCAACGCAAGTCGAGTCAATTCAGGCGGGATGCCGACTTCTTTAAAGATGGATTCCATTTTTGGGAAAAAGGTTTCTGCAGCAAGTAGTCCTTTGACCACATTGTCGCGCTGGCCTGTTTGAGAACGGAGATTGCGAGCCATGTCGTAAAAGCCGTGTTTGTGGTTGGCTAGTCGAGCGTGTGCTGCAAGGATTGTCTTTTCGATTTCAGTAGGGCGCTTAGGTTTAGGATTGCGTCTCAGACGAGCCAAGGCGTCTCGATACGCGCGCATCTTTGCTTTCGCGCGTGCTTTGGACACAATTTCGTAAGCTATACGATTTCGTGACTTTTTATAGAGTTCTCGAAAGTCCAAAACCTCATAAATAATATCAGGATGCTTTTCGTCAAAAATAACTAAGTGCTGAGTNNTCGGTATAAACTCTCATCCAAAAACTCACTGCAGCTCGCATCGCTTCAGGAACTTGAAACTCAGATCCAATTCGTTTGTCAGCATCTCTGAGCGCTAATTCATGAGCAGAAGGAGAGATCATGGGTTCAAACAGATTGGTATTGGAACCGTAATTGGATTTAAATACGCGCTTAAGGTCTAAGGCAGTCATGTCAGCCCAGTTGACCGTCTTGTCATACGCGGCAAAGGATGAAGAAGTTCCGAGCAAAGTGAGCAACNNGGTTTTTCCAATACGTTTCATACGGCGCCCCATTGAGCAAGAAGCTTGCCCAAAATGACGCACGTAAGTATTTGAATTTTAAGGGATTACTGTCGCGGAACTGTCTAAGGCTAAGACACTTGGATAGGGCCTGCACGCTCAACTTGTAATTTTTTAACTAAATCTATTTAACTTTTCACGTCTCAGGCCCCCCCGATTCTCAGCCGTAGACGAAGGACTTCTAATAATGTTAGAGAATGCCTAATGTCTGAAATAACTAATGAAAAGCCTACGTTTGAAGTAGCCTTCGAGCAACTTCAGCAAACCGTCAAAAGACTCGAAAGTGGAGAGCTTAGCCTTGAGCAATCGCTCAAGAGCTTTGAAGAAGGTGTACGCCTGACTCGAATTTGTCAGGAGCATCTCTCTGCCGCTGAGCAACGCATTGACCTCCTCACTCGGGTCAGTCCCGACGGAAGAGTTGAGACGCAGCCTTTTAACCCAAATAAGTAGTACTAATGATACGGCTGTCGGAACTTGGGTCGCCAAGCGAGTTAAAAACACGAAGCCTTGAAGAGCTTCGTCAGTTGGCTGAAGACCTTCGCCAAGAAATTTTGTCAGCTTGTATGAAGAACGGCGGGCACTTGGGAGCAAGTCTCGGTGCTGTAGAAATCGCTCTCTCACTTCATTGCGTATTTGAGTCTCCGAGGGATGCCTTGATTTGGGACGTAGGCCATCAGGCTTACGCACATAAACTCTTAACAGGTCGAGCAGCTCGGTTTCATACTTTGAGGACCACCGGGGGAGTTTGCGGTTTTCTTTCACGTGAAGAGAGTGAACACGACGTCTTCGGTGCTGGTCATAGTAGTACGGCGCTTTCTGCAGCGCTTGGGATTGCATGGAACAACCCTGATTGGACCATAGCGATTGTCGGAGACGGCGGACTTACGGCGGGAGTCTCGTTTGAGGCCCTCAATAANNCGGGATGGACCTCGGACCTTTGCTCGTGGTTTTAAATGATAACCAAATGTCTATCTCGCAAAACGTTGGATCTCTATCGACGATATTGGCAAGTCCTGAGGCACCCCATTTTTTTGATCAATTTGAGTTTGATTACATAGGCCCAGTAGATGGACATGATTTAGAACAGCTGATTGAGACCCTCCATGCACTTAAACATAATTACACTGGGCGACCGATCTTACTTCACACTCTTACTCAAAAAGGCAAAGGCTATACTCCAGCCGAAGAGCAACCAGCAATTTATCACGGCATCTCTCCCGTTCAGGCCGCCAAGATTTCCAAAGTAGGTCCGACTGATGAAGGGTCTGNNGCCTTAGTCAAGGATAGAAACTGGAGCGAACATTTTGGAGAAGTTCTTTGCAAGCTTGCCGAAAACGATCCGCGCATAGTCGCAATAACTGCCGCCATGCCAGAGGGGACGGGCCTCACGGAGTTTGCGCGGAAGTACCCTGAACGATTCTTCGACGTAGGTATTGCAGAACCACACGCGGTCACTTTTGCAGCGGGCCTAGCCACCCGTGGCCACAAACCTGTAGTCGCAATTTATAGTACGTTTTTACAGCGAGCACTGGACGCCATCATTCATGACGTCGCACTCCAAAAGCTCGGGGTTGTGTTTGCAATCGATCGAGCGGGGATTGTTGGAGCAGATGGCCCAACCCATCACGGCGTATTTGATCTGAGTTATCTCAGCATGATCCCCAATATGACTGTGAGCGCTCCCTCTTACTTAGAGGATTTAGAAGATCTGCTCGCACTGGCGCTGAAAGACAGCAATCCATTTTCCATTCGATACCCAAGAGGAAAGGGGCTCTATCGGCCCTCAGGGATCGCGCACCAAGATCCAAGCATCTATTGGAATCAAGTCGCCAAAGATCCGAAGGTCATCGCGGTAGGATTAGGAGTAAGCGGACATCGACTGAGTCAAGTTGCTCATTCTATTGATCCAAAACAAGATCTAATCACTAGCATCACCTGTCTCCAAGCCAAGCCACTACCTCTTAGCCTGTGCGAGTACCTCAGTCGCAATCCTGGATCTCGTGTTCTCCTTTTGGAAGAAGGGGTAGTGCGTGGTGGATTTGGGCAAGCGTTGGTTTCGGCAGTACCAAGTCTAGGGCCTCGATGTGAGATACTAGGATATCCAGACCGGTTTATCGCACATGGATCCGTATCTGATTTAGAACGAGCAGAAGGGCTCTCTGAAGCTGAACTTTCAAAAAAAATGAGGCAGCTGCTTTCATGAAAAATAAAAAGCGTCTCGATGTCCTCTTAGTCGAGCGAGGATTGGCTCCTTCGCGCGAGCGTGCGCAAGGTCTTATTCTGAGTGGTAATGTTTTGGTCAGCGATACGCCCGTAACTAAGCCAGGTACGGCGGTCGCCGAGGCGTCCGAAATCCGGGTGCGTGGCGAAGATCATCCCTATGTCTCTCGAGGCGGGATCAAGCTTCAGGCCGCGCTCGAAGCGTTTCATGTCAATCCTCAAGGCAAAGTGGGCCTCGACATCGGAGCTTCGACAGGAGGATTTACTCAAGTCTTATTGATGGGTGGCGCTCAGAAAGTTTTTGCAGTCGACGTAGGCCATAATCAGATGGACTGGAAAATTAGACAAAACCCAGCCGTCATCTGCCTCGAAAAGGTCAATGCACGTGCCTTAGATTATTCTCTCATTGGCCAAAAAGTTGACATCATTGTAATCGACGTGAGTTTTATTTCGTTAGAGATGATTTTACCTACACTCATCCAATTTGCTCACGCAGAGACCGACTGGATTACTCTTATTAAGCCTCAGTTTGAAGTCGGTCGCGACAAGATTGGCAAAGGAGGAATCGTAACATCGGAGAGCGATCGGCAAGAAGTCTTAGAAAGAATCAAGCAGTTTGGCAAAACACTTGGCCTCTCACAGGGAGGCTTGATAGACTCTCCAATTACAGGAACACAAGGAAACAAGGAGTATCTCTCGCTTTGGAAGCTCACAGCAGATTAAATTTGCGTTATAAGACTCGATGGACGATTGCCTTTACTTTAGCATTGGCGATCGCAGGGTGCTCATCGACCGCTAAGCGAACCTCTTCGGACCTTCCGGCGACTGGCCCACAAGTAGAAGTAAACTCGGGTAGTGAGTCTAGCGAAGTGATGGGGCCACCAGAACCGTATGGTCCAAATACTCCTGAGCCTGCACAAAACTATGGTCCGGACCCTGTAATCACAAAACCCATTGTGTTGGTACTTGGACCAGGACTTGCGCGCGGATTTGCGTATGCAGGTGTTCTTCATGCCCTCAATGAAGCCAAGATTCCGGTCGGAGCCATCGTGTCTACCGAAATGGGTGCGCTCATCGGAGGATTGTATGTCAGCAATCCTACCATCAATAGCTTTGATTGGGCTCTCATGAAGTTCAAAGACGAGCATCTCTTAAAGAAGAAAAAGTTTTTCGCAGCCGTCCTGAACTCAGATTCAAAGTTAGAGGACCTCCTTAGCCAATCGTTTGGTCAAAAAGACATGAGCGAGGCAAGAATTCCATTTCGAGTGGTCGTTCAAAAAGTTGGTACTCAAGAATCCAAGACCCTAAGACAAGGATCAATTGTTCAGGCAGTGCGTGGCGCATTAGCAACACCAGGTAACGTCAAACCGATTCGTTTAGAAGATGCTTTTGCTGAGCAGGGCACAGTCATGACTTCGGGAACGAGCCGACCATTTCCCGTGGCGGAAGCAAAACAATTAGACATCGGTAAAGTAGTTGTGATCAACGTCCTAAAGTCTTCGACGCCGACTAAGAATGTGAAGGACATTGACCCAGCCCTGGTTACATACATCACCGCCGCTCAAAAGGCAGGCTGGGATGATCTCAAAGAAGCGGATCTCGTCATCGAGCCGGATCTAAAGGGAATCGAATTTTTTGATTATCAAAAACGAAATGAAATCTTTTTTCGAGGCAAGAAAGCAATCATGGATCATGAAGATGAGCTTCGAAATTTAGCAGGTATACCAGCCAAAGGGAATTCATGAAATCTAGGGGCTTCGGGTGGGTTTTTAAAAGTCTGTTCATTCTGGCCGTCATTAGTACGGTCCTCGTCGCAATTGCGGGTAGTGTGCTCTTTTGGCACTTCTCGAAGAATCTTCCTGATATCATTACAGTGGCCGACTATCGACCTTTGACCGTGACACGGGTCTATGCACGAGCACCACGATCATCCGAAGAGACCGAAGAGTCTAAACCAGAAGAGAAGGTTTTGATCGGAGAGTTTTATAAAGAACGTCGCTATCTCATCCCTTACGAAAAGATTCCTGAAGTCGTNNTTTTTCGATCACCAAGGTGTCAACTTAGCCTCTATCCTTCGAGCAAGTATTGCCAACTTCAGAGCAGGCCATGTCGTCCAAGGTGGTAGCACCATTACCCAACAGGTGGCTAAATCTCTCTTGCTGACCTCAGAGCGAAGCTTTGTTCGGAAAATAAAAGAATTCATCCTTGCAAGTCGGATGGAGCAAAACCTAACCAAACAACAAATTTTGTATCTCTATCTGAATCAAATCTATCTCGGCCATGGAGCTTATGGAGTCCAAGCAGCTAGTCGAGTTTACTACGATAAGGATGTCTCAGAGCTTTCGGTAGCCGAGGCTGCAATACTTGCTGGGATGCCGCAAGCACCAGGTAAGTACAGTCCAAACCTGAATCCAAAGCGCGCAAAAGAGCGACAGCTCTACGTTCTTAGGCGCATGTACGAAAACAAGTATATTACTCAAAACCAAATGAGCGAAGAAGCCGCTAAGGTTCTAAAGATCTACGGCGACCGTGAANNGTATTATGTCGAACATATCCGACGGTACTTGGTCGAAAAATATGGCGACAAAAAAGTCTACGAAGACGGATTAGAAATTACGCTCCCGTCTTCTGTTGAACTTTTCAAGGTTGCACGAAAAAGTCTAGTGGATGGGTTGCACTCAGTGGATAAGCGCATGGGATATCGGGGACCCATCAAACACCTGAAGTCCATGGAAGAGATCGAAAATGAACTCAGATCCCAGCGTCTCAAATTAATTGAAAGAAAACTTGGATTTCATGTTTTGATGCCAGACGGAAAGCTCGAAGCAATCGAGTCAGTCAAACACGCCGGCATGTCTTCTGAGTCCGAGCTCCTTGATCTTGAGGAATCTTATCCAGCAGTCGTGACGAGCGTTGATGACAAGAAAAAAGCGGCAGGAGTGATGATCGGCACAACTCGTGCCGAACTACCGCTAGATCAGATGAAATGGGCTAAGAGCCCAGAGCCTAAGTTAGTCTCCAAAGTGGTTCGAAAAGGGGACGTGGTATTGGTCAAGATCGAAAAGAAGACTGAAGACCAAGTTGTGGTCTCACTTGATCAAGAACCAGTGGTTCAAGGAGCTTTGTTCTCAATCGAGGCTTCCACCGGAAATGTTCTGGCTATGGAGGGGGGGCTGAGCTTTAAACAATCCGAATTTAATCGCGCGACCCAAGCCTTGCGACAGCCTGGTTCGGCTTACAAACCCATGATCTTCTCTGCGGCAATCGAAAAAGGCTTTACTCCAGCTTCGATCATCGTAGATTCACCCATAGTTTATGAGGATGCGGACACTGGAAAATGGAAACCAGCAAACTTTGAAGAAAAGTTTTATGGTGATACCACGCTTCGTAGTGCTCTCATTAAATCTCGAAACGTTCCGACTATTAAAATCGTGCAAGCCATTCAGGTCCCGTATCTCATTGAGTTTTCGCGCCGAATTGGGATGAACTCGCAATTTAATGCTGACCTATCGATCTCGCTAGGGAGCGGGACAGTTTCGTTGGCAGACTTAACGCGAGTTTATTCTGTATACCCAAGGCTTGGAAGAAAAGTTGATCCAATCTATTATGACGAGATCAAAGACCGCGATGGAAAAATTTTGGAACAATCAGATCCTAAAACTGTTCCGGATCCGGCAACGATCGTTGCTAACGCCAACGCCTCAATGAAGCAAACGGCAACCGATGCTGCGTCTCAGCCGGCAAGTACTCCAAAACCTGGACAGATGACGATCACTCCACCCAATTTGCCGCAGTATCCATTGGCAAATGATCCAGACCAAGTCTTGGATCCGCGGGTGGCTTACATTGCAACTCATCTGATGAAAGAAGTAGTCAATTACGGTACAGGTCACGAAGCAAAATCGCTCAATCGTCCAGCAGCTGGAAAAACAGGCACAACTAACGATTATTTGGATGCCTGGTTTATGGGTTTTACTCCAAATGTTGTGACCGGAGTTTGGGTAGGTTTTGATAATCAAAAAAGTTTAGGCTCGGGCGAAACAGGAGCGAAGGCTGCGCTGCCGATCTGGCTTGGCTTTATGAAAGAAGCCGTCAAAAATTACCCGCCGGCAGATTTTGCAGTACCACCCGGAGTAGTGTTTGCCAGTATTCATCCTGTTACTGGAAAGCTTGCGCCGTCTAACTCCTCGAATTCAATCAAAGAAGCATTCATAGAAGGAACTCAACCTACCGAAATGAGCTCGTCAAGCGGATCTTCGAACAAAACAGAGAGTGAATTTTTTAAAGAAGATATCGAATAGTACCGAACAAATTCCAAAAGAAGGGGTACACTTTTCTATAGGAGTTGTGTTCTGCGGCGTTCATTTTTTCTCTCACTTTTAGTACATGCCTTGATTTTTGTCGCATGGATTGGCTTCTTTTCAAAGCAAGCAGCCAAGGCCCCAACTCGCCAAGTGGTCATGATTGAAATTGAAAAAGGCGAGACCAAAAAAAACCAAAAAGAATCGACTGCAACTCCTAAACAACAAATTGTTCAATCCGACGTTGCTAAAAAAACAGAGAAGGCCGCACCTGATGCATTTCTTGGTGCACGCACTCAAGTTACGGACCTTGAGACCGTGTCCAAAAATAAAATGACTAAGATGGGTGAAGCACCATCTCAATCTTCTCCCGAAAAAAAGAAGAACAAAAAAGCTGACACCGCACCGTTATCGATGCCGACATTGAGTAAGCTTGGGGTGCCATACTTTTCAGCCGATCAACTTTCAAAACTTGCAGCCGAACAAGAAAGCCTTCAGAACCCCTCTGCAATACCTGGCGGGGCCCAAGACTATATTAAAGGATTTAAAGAGTCCGAACGAACCGTGCTCAATACAAAAGAGTATGTGTTCTATGGATACTTTCAGAGAATCCGACAACGTTTAGATCTCGCCTGGGACCGATCTCTCAAAGAACAAATTGGAAAGATCTACCGTCGAGGTCGCCAGTTGGCGAGCGATATGGAACATATCACTCGAGTTGTTGTGACTCTCAATGCGACAGGTGAAATTACTCGGGTACAGGTCATCGAAGCTTCTGGAACGGAAGACTTAGACGAAGCCGCCGTCAAAGCTTTCAATCAAGCAGGACCATTCCCAAACCCCCCCAAAGGGATCGTTGACGCACAAGGGAAAATTCAAATCAGTTGGGATTTCATTCTTAGAAGCTAAGGGTGATTCTTAACCCGATCCATGCCTTCTTGAAAAAGGTATTCACTCCAGATCCGGTCAACTTTTCGAAAAGTCGAGATGATCTCTTCAGCCGCTTCTTTTTCGGTGAGGTTGTTTTCTCGCGCGGACNNTGGCGAATGGCAAAGAGGATCGATTTAAACGCGCGACTTTGCATGAGCTGATAAAGCTCTGAGCTGAAATCGCGCATTTCGTTTTCACGCGATGAGAGGACGGCCGTATTAAACACCCGAGACAGCTCTTCGAGGGTCTGAGCAGGCGTCGTACTTCCTACACCACCATTAGTTCCTACGCCTCCATTAGCTCCATTAGCATTAGAGTGAGGCGAGGTCGACTGTGCTAGAGGCGCAGCTTGCGAAGGAGGCGGCGGTAAGTCTTGAGACATAGTTTGTACAGAAATTTTGTTTCCGAAAAAGCTCATACGGATCGAACGAAGATATCTGACTGAGCAGATTTCTCAAGGGGGAGTTTCGGAATATTTGGTCAAGAAAAATTCCTCTCCACTGGAGAATTGTTAGGACTCTTGTTAAGGTCTTGGCTTCACCATTTATTCGATGATACTTTGCCTTGGGGGGTCGCGATGTCTCGTTCGTCGGAACTTTCGCTTGAACACACTGATTTTTTTATTGAACGCCATATTGGGCCCAGCGCGACAGACGTCGACGCAATGTTAAAAACTCTCAGGCTGAATTCGTTAACTGAACTAGTAGAGAGCACGGTCCCCAAGGGAATTCGACTCAAAAAGGATCTAGAACTTGGAAAGCCAAGATCCGAGTACGAACTACTAGACGAACTCAAAGAGGTCGCAAGCCAAAATAAAGTCTATCGTTCCTATATTGGAATGGGTTACTACGACACGATTACTCCGCCGGTCATTCAAAGAAACATTCTGGAAAATCCAGGCTGGTATACTCAGTACACTCCCTACCAATCCGAAATTGCTCAAGGTCGGCTTGAGGCACTTCTTAATTTTCAAACCATGGTTATGGATTTAACTTCGCTTGAGATCGCCAACGCTTCGTTATTGGACGAAGGTACGGCAGCAGCTGAAGCAATGGCTATGTGCTTTGGACTCAAGAACCGAGATTTTTCAAAAGCATTTTTCGTATCAGAACTTTGTCATCCTCAGACTATCGAAGTTGTCAGAACGCGAGCCGAGTCACTGGGTATCCGTGTTTTAGTAGGTGATCATCGAGAGTTTGATTTCTCGACGCCAGTTTTTGCCGCCTTAGTTCAATATCCAGCAACCGATGGCACCGTCTTCAACTATGAGTCCTTTGCGCAAACGGCTCATTCAAGAGACTGTATGGTAATCGCCGCGGCCGATTTAATGAGTCTTTTAATTCTGAAATCTCCCGGAGAATGGGGAGCAGACATTGCCATAGGAAATACTCAACGATTTGGCGTACCGATGGGTTTTGGTGGACCACACGCCGCTTACCTAGCCACTAAAGATGCTTTTAAACGACAACTCGCGGGCAGGCTTGTCGGAGTATCAAAAGACTCTCAAGGCAAACCAGCGATCCGGTTGGCGCTTCAAACTCGTGAGCAACACATTCGCCGAGATAAGGCGACGAGTAATATCTGCACAGCGCAAGTACTCCTTGCAATCATGGCCAGTATGTATGCGGTTTATCATGGGCCAAAGCGCCTAAAAAAGATCGCTGAACGCATTCATTTAATGACGGGGTTACTCGCAAAGGGACTGGAAGAGCTTGGCTTTAAGACTCAATCTACATTTTTCGACACATTGAAAATAACGGTTGGAAAAGACAAACAAGCCTCCATTCTTGCGCAAGCAAGAACCATTTAGATTAACCTCAGGATCTACGATTCCGAAACGCTTGGTGTCTCACTCGATGAGACGACAGGAACTACTGATCTCAAAGACTTGTTAGAAGTTTTTGGTAGCAAACCATTTCATGGTTCTCTCGAACAGATGGCTGCTTCAGTAAGAGAAGGACTCCCTCAGGAGCTCAGACGCCAATCTCAATATCTCACACATAAAGTGTTTAACAGTTTTCACTCAGAAACTGAGATGCTGAGATACATTTTTAGACTCCAAAATAAAGATCTCTCCTTAGTTAATTCGATGATTCCATTGGGTTCATGCACTATGAAGCTCAATGCCACTTCAGAAATGTTGCCAGTGACCTGGCCCGAGTTTTCTAAAATTCATCCTTTTGCGCCGAGTGATCAAACCCAAGGCTACCTAACCATGATCAAGCGCCTGGAAGCACAGCTTGCAGAGATTACTGGTTTTCAGGGGGTTTCACTCCAGCCTAATGCTGGCTCGCAAGGAGAGTATGCGGGTCTCTTGGTGATCCGAAAGTATCATCAGAAACGGGGCGAAGCCCATCGAGACGTCTGTTTGATCCCGCAGTCGGCACACGGAACAAATCCCGCAAGCGCAGCAATGGCCGGGATGAAGATTGTAGTCGTGGCTTGTGATGCTCAAGGTAATGTCGATGTAGCAGATCTAAAGTCTAAGGCAGAAACGCACAGCAAAAATCTTTCTGCGTTCATGATTACTTACCCATCGACCCATGGAGTATTTGAAGAAGCCATAACAGAGATATGTGAAATCATTCATCAGCATGGTGGCCAAGTTTATATGGACGGTGCCAACATGAACGCGCAGGTTGGACTTTGTCGTCCTGGAGACTTTGGTCCAGACGTTTGCCATCTCAATCTACATAAAACTTTCTGTATCCCTCACGGCGGGGGAGGACCCGGAATGGGACCCATAGCGGTCAAATCTCATCTCGTGTCCTTTCTGCCATCCCATCCAGTCGTCAACATGCAGATCAAAGATGGGATCGGCCCGATCTCCGCAGCACCCTGGGGAAGCGCAAGCATCTTGCCGATTCCGTATGTGTACATCTGTTTGATGGGTACAGAGGGTCTCAAGCGCGCAACAGAAGTTGCGATTCTTAACGCTAATTACATTGCTCATCGACTGGATCCACATTTTCCAGTGCTTTACAAAGGCTCGCATGGACGAGTAGCACATGAATGTATTGTTGATTTGCGTCAGCTTAAAGCAACAAGCGGAGTAGAAGTCGAGGACGTTGCTAAACGTTTAATGGACTATGGCTTTCACGCTCCGACGGTTTCGTTCCCAGTTCCTGGGACCTAGATGATTGAGCCAACCGAGAGTGAGTCTAAGGCTGAGTTGGATCGATTTTGTGATGCGATGATTGCCATTAGGCAAGAGATTGCTGAAATCGAGTCGGGCAAGGCAGATCCTAAGAACAATGTACTTAAAAATGCCCCGCATACTGCAGAGATGATCGCCAAAACTGAGTGGAGCTATCCTTACACTCGCGAAAAGGCAGCATACCCAATGCCTGCCATGCACGAGTATAAGTTTTGGCCGGCGGTGGGTCGTATCGATAACGTCCACGGCGAGCGTAACTTGGTTTGCTCGTGTCTGCCGATCGAGGCCTACGCATAATGAGGAGGTTCGCCGGCGAACCTCCAGATATCTACAGGGATTAAAAATATAAACTAAAAGAGTTTATCTGTAACGTTCGATACCCGATTAAGCTAGTTTGATATTGTCGACGCTTTGAGATATGAATTTATCGCGATGAACGAGCCTGCTACTTTACAAAAATCTCGTAAAATACTGATCCCAAAAGCGTCTTCGTTGCTATTGGTCGCTCTCGTTTTCTTTTGTTCAACCTCACATGCCTTTGCGCAAGATTTTTGTAAAACTCATACTTTCTCAGACGTTAAATCTCGTTTTGAAAAACCGCCTCAAGCCTTAAGTGGCGAATGGTTAAGAAACGCAGAATTTTTGATCGTTGCAAGATTGATTCAAGATCCGGTCGAGGAAGCTATTCGAGATCTGATCCCCCAATGTACCACCTACGATATCTCAGACGGCATTGCTCTCCGGAAACTTCAGTTCACACTCGCAAACGAGGACGAGACTCTTTTTGAAGACGAGGCCATGAATCAGCCTGGCGCACATTTGATTGTGGATCGGCAAGGAACCATGGGTTCTATTATTGAAACTGAACGTAGCTCAAAGAAGGTCAAAGTCGATCCACTCGGCATTACCTTTAATGATGTAGACGAAATCTATTCAAGCAGTTCGCCCAGCAATAAAGAGATGACTAAGCAAACCTACACTTGTCGATATTTCGATGAAAGACATCTCGTTTGCCTGGCGCGACTGTATTTTCAAGACTCCAGAGCGATGACGAGCATCACCGAGCACTTTGAGATTTTTGAAAAGAGACCTTATTAGCGCGCCTTAAAGTTATTTAATGCTTGCGACGTAAGCTTGATAGGCGGCGGCGTCCATCAAACCATTCACTGCACTCGGATCTGAGAGCTCAAGCTTAATAAGCCAGGCATCATTATGGGGTGCGCGATTAATCAGAGCAGGGTCCGCATTTACTGCGGCGTTGGTTTCAACTACTTTGCCGGCGAGTGGAGCATAGAGATCTGACACGGCTTTGATGCTTTCAACGACGCCAAAGGTTTCGTGAAATTTCAACGTACGGCCCACCTGTGGCAATTCAACGAAAACGATATCACCCAAGGCGCTTTGTGCATGATCTGTAATTCCGATCGTTGCAACATTGCCTTCGATTTTCGCCCACTCATGATCCTTGGTGTATTTAAGATGATCTGGAAAGCTCATTGGGTTCTCCTTGTGCTACTTGTTCTGTTTTTTATAGAACGGGGTTGCGATAACTTCAGCAGGAACTTTTGTCCCACGAATTTCTACGGCAATCTTCGTTCCGATTTTTGAATGAGGTACTGCCACATAGGCAACTCCGATGGATTGCTTCAGCATTGGAGACTGAGTACCGCTCGTGAGTTCGCCAATCTTTTGGGCGCCATCTTCTGTGTAGACCGCATATCCCTGACGTGGGATACCTGCTCCGGTGAGCTTAAGTCCAACCAGTGCTCTTTCGATTCCTTTTTCCTTCAGCGCCACAATTGCGGCTTTACCTACAAAATCATTTTTGCTGAGTTTAGTCACCCAACCTAAACCAGCTTCGAGAGGATTGGTTAAGTCAGTCAATTCGTGTCCATAAAGGGCGTATTTCATTTCGAGTCGTAATGTATCTCGAGCACCCAGTCCGCAAGCTTTGACACCAAAGATTGCCCCGGCTTCAAGGAGAGCGCGCCAAACCTCAGGTCCACGATCCCACTCAACGTAAAGTTCAAAACCATCTTCGCCCGTGTATCCTGTACGAGCGATAATTGCAGGGATGCCATTGAGTAGCGTACTTTCCGTAAACCAATAGGTCTTGATCGAACTGAGATCCGCTGATGTTAAAGTTTGTAAAATTTGCGCGGCCTTAGGACCCTGGAAAGCGATTTGCGTGTACTGATCGCTCACGTTTTTGAGGATTAAACCGGACTTCTTATTCCAACCCCCGTCTTGGTAGATCTTGCTCATCCAAGCAAAGTCTTTTTCGGTATTGCTTGCGTTGACGACCACAAAAAATCGATATTGGGCTCGTCGATAGATGACGAGATCATCCACGATCCCCCCCTCGTGATTACACATCGCCGAGTACTGAGCTTGTCCGATCGCAAGTTTGGAGACGTCGTTGGTAACTAGGTAATTGAGAAACTCCTCAGAACCAGGCCCCTCAACCAGAACTTCACCCATATGACTCACGTCAAAAAGTGCAGCCGCGTTTCGGCACGTTTGGTGTTCATCGATCACACCCGTGTATTGAACCGGAAGCTCCCAGCCACCGAAATCAATGAGTCGGCCACCTAAACGCTTATGTTCTTCATACAGGGCGGTTCGTTTGAGCATCGTGGCTTTTTCATCTCACGAAAACCAAAAAGTGGGGATCACTTTTTGGTAGTGCATCCGCGTCAAAGAAATACAAATAATAAGGTCAAAATCGCGGCAGGAACAACGGTAAGCAGGATTTGCTTTTTGATAGGATCGTCGGTCTCAAGACGCAGGTCATCTCTGCGATCTAACCATGCCAAATGATAATAGCGCTCATTTTGAGCGCGTTCATGTCTGATCAGCTCGGCCATAGTAGAATATTCCATTTAAAGTTTCCTCGAGCCGGCCACTCAAGCATTCTGTGTACCAGGCTCGAGGAAAATTGAGCTGCCTGTATAACTCAGTACAGAGCAAATATTTGAAAGTGTGTAGGTGCTATCCCACACTGAGATTAGGCTTTTGCCTACAACTAGCCGAATTTTCGGTCCATGCGATCCATCTCACCCACGTCGTTATGGACTACGTCTGAATTGACGTCTCGGATGTTGCGCAAATTTCCAGTCGAAGAGTTTGTCATTCCTCGTCTTGAAAATCCTTTTTGAAAGAGTCCTTGGATTCGATGACGATTACGCCATCCGAGATAGGCGAGTGATCCCCATCCCATGCGCCGACCCCATAAGCCGCCGCCAAATCCTGAGCCATAACCACGTTGCATTCCACCTCGTCCGCCGAGGAAACTTAATAAATTGAACATATATACCTCCGTGAATACGCACATTCTTTTGCAAGAAGTCTGCATACTTGGTAGATACAACACCTTTTAATTAGTAAATTTAACGAGCAGCCCTATGATCATCGCATCATAAAACCAAAAATTTATAAATTCGATTAGAGCTATTTCTTCGGTGGAAGATTGATAAACGTCTTATTCTCCGCCAGAGCAAGTTGAACAAAGGAGCTTTCAAGTTCAGTGTCTAGGTGATTTCGAATATTGCTTCCAGCGCTAGCGACACCGACGATTTCACCTTTGCTGTTAAGAAGAGGCCCGCCTGAGTCTCCGTGGAGAATGCTTGCGTTCTCACCATCAGGCCATTCGAAGCCAAGGAAAGTTTCGGTATCTGATTTGCCTCGGATACTGATGAGACCATGATGATCGATTTCTTGGACCTTGTTAAAGCCTTCTCGCTTCGGGCCTGCACCGGAAGTTGTGAGTACTATTTTATCATTTTCTTTGTCCATAATGTGCTCGCCTCGATTGTCTCCGTAGCCCACCATCGTAACTTCTTCGCCACGTCGAATGGGTTTTTTAGAAACTTTCATTGTTCCAAGTGGGGCAAGTAATTTTTGTATTTTTGGATCTTCGATATAAATCAGAGCTAGGTCATTTTTCACGTTGCTCACATCATGATCTTTACATCGGTAATGATCCTTCATGCGGTAGTCATAAAGGTCTTCGGTGACAGGAGTATCATTGATCTTTAATCTGGGTTTGAAAGGACCACACACGCAGTGAGCGCCTGTTAGGATCACATTGGGACGGATGATTGTTCCCGTGCAGAGGAAACCACTGAGAGTGAGCTTTACTACCGCTTTATACTTATCTGTCTCAATTCCGTTCGCAATAAACCGATTCGTGCACTCAGTAGCAGGGCTCAAATACTTAGAGATCTCTTTGGTGAGGGCGTCCGTAGCGAAAGCGCTCGGAGAAACTCCAATCAATGACAGAGCGAAAATGCGGTAAATGAGAGATCGATAAGACACTCACTAATTATAAATAGTAATTACATAAATAACATAGTCGCATAACTCAATGATTTGATTGCACAAATTCGATAGGCTTACCATTTATANNCTATTTTTGTCATGAAAAGTAAAAGAGCGTCAATTGGAGATCAATCGATGTTTAGTAAGGAAAGCTCAGTGATTCACGGGATGTTCATTTTATCTATGCTACTAGGCACCTCGTCAGCATTTGCTCAGACGCCCGCTTCAACGTCTGAAATATTGCAATCGAATCTTAAGGTAATCGATGCAGAGATCGCACCCTATACAGCTGACGAAGAAAAGTTAGTTGCCACCTTGTCCGACAAAGCTAAACAGCTAAAAGAGTTGATCAGGTCTACTTCTGAAATAACTTCTGAAGCAAATCGAATAGCGGATATCTTGAATCAAACGACGCCCGACTATTTTGAAGACTATTTCAAGTTGTACACTGAATATCAAAAACTAAGCATCAAAGCTCTAATGATCAAGGAAGAAGTAAGTCAGAGTGAAAAGGACCTTGAACAGATACAGAGTAGTTTTGCTAAGAGCATCGTGATCAAATGGCGACTGGAGATATTTAAAATTCTCATTTCCGAAAATCATCATGGAAAGTGTATTCCTGCAGAGTTTGTATTAAGCGCCGACGAAATTGAAAAAATTAAAGGAATGAATGTAGAACTTTTAGCAGCCCGTGCTGATGCCTGCGAAAGCAATAACGACACATTTGAGTACAACGAGAAAAAGTACTCCACTCGGACCGGGGAGCTACAAAAAAAGAAAAAACGGTCCATTTTTAATAAGAGAAAATAAGTTAAACATAGCAAATAGGGTGTAGCTAACCTAAGGCAGTACTATCTTACATGAAAACTTATTATGCAAAACTCATCGTCTTTTGTCTTCTAGACTTAGTCACTATATCTAGTCTTGCAACGGCTCAATCTGAGCTGTCTCAAGACGAGATTACAAGAGCAAATCTAGATACTCTGAACGACGGTGTAGTCGCTTGTGATGCTAAGCTGAAAGACATCGAAGCAGNNAGCAGCGGTCGATCTCTACATCGATAACAACCAAAGTCGAACTGAGTTTGGACTTCTTCAATTGAAGAAAGAGTATTTCAAAGTCGTATCTCATCGAACCAATTACGAACTCTATAAGACCTTGATCGCCAACCGACGCCCAGGTGAGTGTACGCCGAAGGAGCTAGTCATCGGGGCAGATGAGATATTACAGATTCAGACATTTCCTATAGAGTACTTCGTAGCGCGGGCCACTGCATGCGAAAAGAAAAAGAAAACCTTCACGTTCCAAGGTATGAGGTTCATCACTCAGACGGGAATGCCAAAAACTTGAAGGGCTTGGTCGAGACGTTGTCTAACGATTAGTCCAATCCTCATCCTTACAATCTTTGCGCAAGGTTGGTTCAGGAACAAACCATTTTCCAATCTGATCTAAATCGCCAGCGATCTCTTTTGAGTGAGGTAGGAGAGGTGAAGTTGTGCTGTCGGACTGTGTCTTTTGGCAATCTGCGCAAGGCTCTCCTCCATTTACGGAAAGCTTATTTTCAGAAAAGAAGCTCTTTAGCTGCTCAATCCAAAAACTTTTACTGAATTTATCGTCTGGATCAAAGCCATGTCCGTAAGGGTGAGTAAGAACTTGAACTCGTTCTTTTCCGAGCCGCTTTTGAAATTGATAAGCGCCATAACGAGAGGTCTCGCCGTTTTCACTCGTATAATCTCTCATCCGAAATGGTTCGTTTGCCTTGGATGATCCTTCATATCTTCGTGCTCCTCCGACAAGTACAAAATACTTCCCTTGGGCGTTTGATGCATAATGAATTGCCGATTGAGCAAAGTAATCTTGAGGTGCGCAGGGTGGTTTAGCGAGTTTTGGTTTCACGCATCGGTAATATCTCTGAAAAGCTTTCAGTTCGAGATCATGAATGACCTTCCACTGAGTATCTGTAAACTTACCTTTAGGGCGACAACATAGGGCTCCTCGAGTCCATTTTCGTTGAACTAAGCTCAAGTACGCGCCGTCGTCCCGAATGTTTTCGGGAGTGCCGGAGAGATTTATACCTTCATAATATCCAAAATATCCGTCAACGCTGTTTAAGGCCGGACTGCTCAGTAAGGTCTTTGTGACGGTATAGTCCGAAGTAAATTCCTTCAGACGAGTTGACAGTAGCGCTGCGAACTGCCCTCCTTGCGAGTGGCCGATCAGATGCAGATCGTTTTTGTCGATTGAGTGCGAGTGCGAAAGTGCATCAAGTGCGGTGATGACATCGGCAATTTGACGATCGGGACGGCCGATCCCCTCAGAGCGAAAATTTGATGTGATTTCACGACGCCCGCGATAGTTTGCTAAAAGGACTAAATAACCGTTTTCCCTAAGCCATTCGACGGTTGGTTTTTCGATAAAACTTTTGTCATTTGAAGAACCACGAAACGAACTTTCTCCGCCTCGGAACAAAACCGCGACTTTCATCGGCTGATCTTTAGTTTTGTTCTTGGGCAAGTAGTAGTAGTCGTAAAAGCCGGTCTGAGTATCTTTCGTTTTGAGTTTGAGTAATTTACGGTCGGGATCAGTGATTTGATCGGGTGCAAGCGTGTAGGATTGATCGTTCGGCCAGTTCTTAGATGCGGTAACGGGTATCCGGTAATTCAGGCCATCTTCAGGACTATATTTTATGAGAAATCCCGGATCATCGCCGCGAACTTTCATGGTTGCTTGACTTTCGAGAAGCTGTGTCTGGCAGTTCAGGTTATTCTCGTCACAGATCTTTAAGTACAGGTTCTCAACATCCTCAATAATTTTTTCGAGAACTAAACTTCGCTTTTTACCTGTCTCGTCGGTCCATGAATGCAAAGTCTCCGAACATTCAGGGTCAAATGATTGAGCTTGCGCAGGTGTAGTCGCTGCGATGGCAAGCACCATGGTGATTACTTTTAAGTTTAAAGAAGTTCTTTCGCCGAAGCGCATCTCCTAAGTCTAGGAGATATTCTTAAATCAGGCACGAAAAATGGACTTCCTACTTCTTCACCTTCCGCTCAGCACTCGTGAGCGTATTTTGCATGAGCACCATAATCGTCATTGGCCCAACCCCCCCAGGTACGGGTGTGACAGCTGAGGCCACTTCAGCAACTTCATCAAAGCGCACATCGCCACAGAGTTTTCCACCTGAAGTAGGCTGGTGGATGCCGACATCGATCACAACGGCTCCTGGTTTAATATGTTCGCGTCCGATGAGTCCTGCCTNNTGCCTTACCCGCAGCCACTACTAAGATATCTGCTTGAGACGTCATCGCTTTGAGATCACGAGTGCGGCTATGCGCTTGCAAGACAGTCGCATCAGCCTTTAGGAGCATTGCTGCCATGGGTTTCCCTACAATCGAACTTCGACCTACTACACATGCAACCGTTCCTGCAGGAGAGAGGTTATAAAAGTTCAAAATTTCCATCACTCCCGATGGAGTACAGGGTTGAAAGCAGGGAAGCCCCAAGTTCAAACGTCCGAGATTTTCAGGATGAAACGCATCCACATCTTTCTCAGCATGAATCCAAAACAAAACATCGTTCTCATTAAACTGTTTAGGAAGAGGGCGTTGAATTAGGATTCCATCGACGCGTGGATCGCCGTTGAGTTCATCGATTTTAGCTTTCACCTCTTGAGGAGTGGCAGTGGACGGAAAGTTGACGGTCTGGTGGTCCATACCGAGTTCCAAAGCCATGATGCCTTTATTTCGCGTATAAATTACGCTCGCTGGATCTTCTCCAACCAGTACGACCGCCAAATGGGGGCTGCGACCTAAGGACTTTTTGACGGATTCAGCGCGAGATTTGATCTCCGATTTCATCTTTTCAACTATGGGTTTGGAAGAAAGTCGGATCATCGAGGCCTCCAAGAAGTAGGATTGAGGTGGAAAAACTTTCCTAGATAGATAGTGCGTTTTTGCCTAATAGGAAATTTTTACTTAGTCCCTGAGTCCCTATTTCTAGGTCAAAAACTCCCAAAATGGAACGAGGAAACAAAACTGCCGAGTCAAATTTTGCAGTGGAAACAGGATGTAATGCTCAAGACTGTACCCAGGCTAGGTTAACTCTGGAAAATAAATGCTAAAGTAATTTTCGCGGCACGCCGATTGCTCTAGCTTACCCAACGAGCCTGACCCTAACGCATGGATGTCGATTAGAAGGGCTCGCGAAGTAAAGAGATACAAAGATCTAGGAAGGATCAAGTCTCATGGCCTCAGGCTTGTGGACATCAGTCTCAGGAGCAGCAGCACAGGCACAAAGTGTCGATATGGTTGCCAATAACTTGGCAAATGCTGACACCTTGGGCTTTAAGAAAGATGCTCCTACGTTTCGCGAATACCTCAGTAAATCTGAGCGCGATAATGATAACCTTGAGGTCCCACGCGGCCCAGTCAAAGACAAAGACTTCTATCAACTCGAAGGTAAAGACCAAGCCTTCGTGATCGTCGATGGAACGTACACCAATTTTAAACAAGGTAATCTCAAAGTCACTAAGTCGCCACTGGATGTGGCACTGGATGGACCTGGCTTTTTAGAAGTCAGCACTCCCCAGGGTATTAGGTACACTCGCGTGGGCAGCCTAAAGATGGCAGCAGACGGAAGACTCGTCACCACTCAAGGTTATCCTGTACTCTCCTCTCAGCCGGGAGGTATTGCAGCTGCAGCTAATCGTGATCCCGCAAGTGCGGTGGCGCCAGGCATGCCTCAACCAGGATCACTGGATGATCCTCAGATTGCTCAACGATTTATCTCGCTTCGCGACCGCGGCACTAATCTTTCGTTCAATGATAACGGCGACCTTTACGCCGGGGACGAGTTAGTCGCCAAGGTCAGTGTTGTTGAGTTTAAAGACAACAACAAACTTAGAAAAGTTGGCGGACAGTTTTTTGAAAACAAAGATCTCGCCAATATTTCGACGGAACCATCGAAAACTGTACTTCATCAAGGCGTACTTGAGACTTCAAACGTCAACCCTATTGAGGAAATGACCAACTTGATTAAAGCGAACCGCCTTTTTGAACATGACATGAAGGCGATCAGGACGCACAATGAACTATTGGGCAAGGAAGCCAACGACATCGGGAAACTCTAGGAAGGAATTGAATGATACGAGCACTTTCTACCGCAGCAACTGGACTTGAAGCACAAGCAGCAAACTTGGAGCAAATTTCAAACGATATGGCCAACGTCAATACGGATGGCTATAAGCGCAGCCGAAATGAGTTTCACGATTTGATGTACCAAACCACACAAGAGGCTGGTGCTCAAACTGGAACTAACTCACAAACTCCGGTCGGCATTCAGACCGGTATGGGAGTCAAAGTCGGTGCAGGACATAAGATCTTTGAACAAGGTCCAGCAAAGATGACTAATAATCCGTACGACCTCATGATCGAAGGCCCAGGGTTTTTCCCAGTTCAAAAAGCGAATGGTGAAATTGCTTACACGCGTGCAGGCGCTTTCCACGTTGACTCTCAAGGACGCATCCAGCTTTCAAACGGCGCTCAACTTCTTCCGCAAATTACTGTGCCACCTAACGCAACAGATGTCGTGATCTCACCCAATGGTGAAGTTAAAGCGCGGCTTCCTAACGCAGGTGAAGCTATTTTAGGACAGATCCAGTTGATTCGTTTTCAAAATGAGCAAGGTCTAACCGCTGTAGGCGATGGCCTTTATAAAGCAAGCTTAGCGAGTGGAGCACCTTTGCAAGGCATTCCTGGCGAGGACGGTATTGGCGCTTTGATGCAAGGTGCGCTTGAAGGATCAAACGTTAACGTAGCTAATAGCATGGTTGAGATGATCCAAACTCAGCGCGCCTATGAAATGAATACTAAAGTCATGAGCGTTGCAGATCAAATGCTCGCTTCAACCGCTAACATCAAAGGATAAGGTAGAACGTGAACTCTCAGGCACTCCATAAATTCACCTTCTACTTTGGCTTGATTGTAGGGCTCTTCATTGCCCTAGCAAGTTCTGGTGTCTTAAGTTCAATTGCGCGAGCAGATGATTTGAGTTCACTTTTGCGCAATGAGATCGCTAAGAACTATCCAGGCGCTCGTATTGAGATTGGTAATAATCTTAAGCTTCATTCCGAACTGCCGGCCCAGATTCGTGGCATTCGTATTTTGAGCGATAATGCTCGCGGCGAAATTCAGTTCCTTGTTCATGGATCCGCTCAAGAGGTTCAAGGTTCCACAGACTTTTCAGCGATGAAAAGAACTTGGATTGCCCAAAGAAGAATTTTGCCGGGCGAGAAGCTCAACGAACAGAGTTTTTTGGTCTCTGAAGTCAATGTCGCCTCTGGTCTTAATCGAGAGTCCCGCGGCATTATGCTTCCAGAAACTACCGAGCTCACGAGTTTAGAAGCAAGACAAACCATTCTCGAANNACTCACAACCGGAGTCCAAAGGGTTCCAGACGTTCGCCGTGGCGACTCACTTCGAATTTTACTTACGACAGGCGATATTACTCTAAGCACTTCCGGTACGGCTCAAGAGCCTGCCTATTTGGATGGCACCGTTCGTGTTCTCACACAGAAAACTAAACGTGAATTAGTGGGACAATTAAAAAGCGGTGGAGTTGTGGAGGTCAAGCTATGAAGCGAGCCTCCTATTACATCTCAGTTTTTGCACTTTTACTTCTCACAGCTTGTTCTCAGATCATGGGTAACTTAAGACGCGATCTGAACGATGAGCAATACGACAGCGGTCCTACCATGGGTGGAAGATGGTCAGAGGCAGGATTTTTGGACGACGAGTATCAAGAACCGTCTGGACGATCACCGGCAAGCGATTCTGCTGGGGGGGCCGGAGGACGAAGATCATGGGTCTCATCCGCCGATCAAGATGCCAATCAACGAGATCGTTATCGTGGAGTCACTGAAGAAGGTGAAGAGCAAGAACCTTCATTTTCAAATACTCCAAACATGGCGCCACCTGTAAAACGCCTTTATAAAAATGGCAATCGTGCAACACGAGCCGATTTCGTGGATGAGTCAAACAACGAAGGCTCTCTTTGGGCAAGTGACGGTCAGACCAATTACTACTTTACTAAAAATAAAGTCAGAGGCCTCGGGGATATCATTACCATTGCCTCTGATGCGGCACTTGTAAAAGACACTGCCGTGGAGATTGCCCGTGTGATGACTCCGGATGAGCGTGACGAAGAGATCGAGTTAGCACAGGCACGGATCAACAATCCTCCTCCTGTAACAGGCGACAAGAAAGATCAGATCGCATCCAGTGCGGCAGCTGCGGATCGTGCGCCTGCTGGAGAAAACGCAGAAAAAGATAAAGACAAAAAATCCGACAAAGATTCGAAAAAAGCCACTTGGGCAGATGTTGATCTCACTCAGGCTATGGAGTTTAAAGCCGGAGATCCGTTTATGGCGGAGATCGTACAGCGCTATCCAAATGGCAATTACAAAGTTCGCGGCGTTAAAAAAGTTCGTTATCGCAATGGATATCGTCTCATCAATTTGGTGGGCGTGGTGAAAGGGTCAGACATCACGGAAGATGATCAAGTACCAGCAGGGAAGCTCTATGAATATCGCTTACAAGCAAACCGTTAGTAGACGCCTGTTGGCGACGGCACTGTTTTTTGGGATTGTAGCCGCTGTGCTTGCATATCCTATGCAGGGAAATGCTGCGCGACTCAAGGATGTAGCCACCGTCAAGGGTGTGCGAGAAAATATCTTGATCGGATACGGGATCGTAGTGGGCCTAAAAGGCACGGGCGACTCGAGCACAGACGTGACTGGGCAATCTCTCAGCCGACTCTTTGGTAAGCTTGGATTAGATATTCAAGGAAACGCAGCTGTGAAATCAAAAAACGCTGCTGCAGTTATTGTCACCGCTAAACTTCCTCCCTTTGCGCGAGTCGGAAACAAAATTGATATTACTGTCAGTTCTATTGGAGACTCCGCAAGCTTGGAAGGCGGTGTACTTCTGGTTACCCCACTCAGAGCAGGAGACCAAAACGTCTATGCCGTGGCTCAAGGGCCAGTGAGTATCGGATCAGTTGCCGACGGATCGACCAAAAATTTTCCTACAGTAGGACGGGTCGTCTCTGGAGCAACGATCGAAAAAGATGTCGAAACAAACTTTTCTGGCAAAAAGAATTTTAGACTCTCCTTGCACTCGCCGGACTTTACGACTTCTGCTCGTGTAGCTGCATTGATCAATATGGAGCTGGGTGGAAAGTTTGCTACGGCTCGTGACAGCGGCACAATCGATGTGGTTGTACCTTTCAACTACGAAGGTAATTCGGTCGAGCTCCTAGCTACTTTAGAAAATATCAATGTCAATATCGATACCAAAGCGCGCGTCGTTCTCAATGAACGTACAGGTACAGTTGTGATGGGTGATCGTATCAGCATCACTCCGGTAGCAATCGCGCATGGAGATCTAACGATTCAAGTTAAGGGTGAAGGTGGGGGAAAAGCAAAACCTGAGCGTGTGAGTGAGCTCAAGTCTGGAGCAAGCGTTTCAGATTTGGTGAAAGCACTGAACACAATGGGTGTTGCTCCAAAAGATCTGACGTCAATTTTTCAGACTTTAAAAGAAATGGGCGCATTACAAGCTGATTTGGAGATCATGTGATTCTTTGGAAAGATTTTATTTTAGATGATGTTGTAGGTCCAAGCCTTTCAATCGAAGGAGAGGATCAAATAAGTGTTAGTCGCGGTGCGAAAGCACAAAGATGCGGAAGCCCTAGCATTATGGAAGATGCAAAGGTGGCAGCAATCCAGGAAACGGGACAGGAAATTGAGCCTGCTAGGATGGTGGGTTTATCTGGTTCTGAATCTATTACACAATCTGCTGATATTGGCATGGATGCCGATAGTGGCAACCGTGTCTTTGAGCGACGACAAAGGGGGGAAGGGTGAGCTCACCGCTTAGCCTTCCTCCTTCATCTTTTTTCCGGCCAGGCGACAATGCTTTGACTGCCCCTGTGAGTCCAAGTAAACGGGTAGCCGTAGTTGATCGGAGCAAAGTAGATCCAGAAATCCTCAAAGCAGCTGAGGGTATGGAAGCTATGTTCTTGGATTACATGCTGAAAGTAATGCGAGAGACAGTCCCCAAAAATGAGATGGATTTAGAGTCTCCAGCGACAGAAATCTATCGCAGTATGTTGGATAGCGAAACTGCTCAAAAGGCAGCAAGAACAGGCGGAGTAGGACTTGCGGATCAGCTTATTGCTTATCTCGATTCACAACGCTACAATCTAAATAGGATGGAGCCCAAAACTCCACCGAATGATGCTAAGGGAATAGCACCAAAAGTAACAGAGCGTCGCGAAGCCGCTCCGTTAGATAGTACTGGAGGTACTCGTGAAGATTAATCAAACCGGCAGCCAAAATACTCAAGCAGCACAAGCAAAACAACAAAGCGCAAAAACAGCAAAAGCTGGTAAGCCAGAACAGGCAGCTCAACAGNNATTCCAAATCGTGGAAAAGAAATGGCTAAGGCTAAAGCAGTAGCAGGCGAGACCCCAGACGTGCGCGAAGAGAAAATTGCAGCACTAAGAAGTCGTATTGCTGCTGGAAAATATAATGTTGATGCCGATGCAATCGCTGACCGCATGGTAGATGATCACATCGCTATGCACGGCATGAGCTGATCGAAAGTTTTTAGTAGTTAGATCTATAAATGAGCCAGGATGGTGAGTTTATAGATCGGAAGTCCCAGGTCCACGAGCAATCAGGAGGATTGCAAAGTGAGCATGAAACAACAGACACTCGTCCAACAACTTCATCAGACGCTTCAGAAAATGCTTGGACATCATCGCCAACTTTTGGATGTCGTTCGAGAAGAACGTAAAGCTCTTGTGGATGCGGATCTTAAACGCATACAAGAGATGACCTATCAAAAAGAAGCACTCGTTGAATCCATCAGAAACTTAGAAGCGCAAAGGCTCAAGTTATCTGCTGAACTCGCAGTGATCTGGAAAAAGCCACTTCACGAACTCACCATTTCAAATGTTATTATTGCGGTTCAGGGTACAGACCAAAAGATGGCTGAAAATCTGCGTGGAACATACAACGCGCTTATTCACATCATCGGTCGCACGAGCGACCAAAATAATGACAACAAACTTTTGGTGGAAAAGTCACTTGAACACATTCATCAGATGAAAAAGAACGTTTTAGGCGAAAGCGTACCTCACTCGGATACATACAATCCGAAAGGTCAGCGATCGAATAATGGTGGGAGTTCCCGTCTCTTGTCACAAGAGGCTTAGGGACGCTGGAAGGGATAGAGGAGTATCATGGGTCTACCTAATGTCATGCATACCGGCCGCAGTGGAATGGTGGCCGCCAAAGCTAGCATCGCGACGGCAGGCCATAACGTTGCAAACGCAAACGTAGACGGATACTCACGCCAGCGTGTTGAACAAGCCAACGACACTCCACGACCCGTAGGATCCAAAGCACTCGTTGGAACTGGTACTCTGATCAACGGCGTAAAAAGAATCAATGACGAGTACGTCGAAAAACAACTTCGAAATAGCGGCCGCGATCTTTCACACATGGAAGAAAAAGACATGGTCCTTAAGCAGACTGAGGACATCTTTAACGAAATGGGCGGAGAAGGTCTCAATCGCTTGATGTCTAAGTTTTTTAATGAATTTAGAAAGCTCGGCAATGAGCCAGATAACGAAGCCATTAGACAAGCTGTGCGCGAATCGTCTCAAGCAATGGTGAATGACTTTCATCGATTACGAAACGAAGTCGAAGAAGTCCGCCGGCACATCGATCAAAGGCTTGAAGGTTATACTAAAGAGATCAACGCCCTGGGTGAAGAGATCAAAGAACTCAACATCAAGATCAAGATGATGGAACTCAGTGGTGCCGACGCTAACGATCTTCAAGATAAGCGAGATCGAGCTCTCAAAAATCTTGCGACCTATATGGATCTATCGATGCATAAGGACAAAGATGGAGCATTTATTGTCGATGTTCGGGGCATCGGCCCGTTTGTAGCTGGCCCGAGTGTTGAAAGATTTTCTGTGTTCCGCTCTAAAGCAGATGATCAAGGCAAGCCAGAAGCTGCTTACGACGTCAAGACAACCTCGACAGTCGGTGGTCCAGTCACTCATCAAATTCAGGGTGGAAAATTGGGTGCGCTTCTTCAAACACGTGACCAAACTCTTTCGACCATTCTTAATCGATTGGACGAACTTGCTACCAACATGACTGAAGCAGTTAATAGTATTCACGTTCAAGGTTATAATCGTGATGGAAGAAACGGGATCAATTTTTTCAAACCGCTTCAAGGTACTGAGCGTGCAGCCGCCTTTTTCGACCTATCGGACGACATCAAAACAAACGTGAGCAATATTGCTTCGGCCGCACAACCGGACTCACCCGGAGATAACCGTATCGCAATCGCAATTTCTGGCCTTCAGAATATGCGTTTGATGAATAACGGAAAAACTACAGTAGACGATTTCTTTAATTCGATTGTGAGTGACGTCGGTGTTGCGACTAATCGTAATCGCGCCAATATGAATCAGCAAAAAGATATTCAGAATCAGCTCGTCAAGATGCGTGATCAGATATCAGGCGTTTCAATTGACGAGGAAACGGCTAATATTATGCAGTTTCAGCACACATTTGATGCTTCAGCAAAGGTCATCCAAGTCGCCGATGAAATGCTCAAAACAGTGCTCGAATTGAAACGAATGGGATAATGAGTAGATGCGTGTAACTGAAAACTCCAATTACGGAGCCGTACGAAACAGCGTAGCCAGGAGCAAGGAACGCATGGAAGGTTTACAAAACCAACATGCGACACTTAAAAAGCTCAACACTCCATCTGATGATCCAGTTGGGGCATCAAAAATTCTCGAAATCAGGACAGATAAGATGAATAACGATCAGTATCAGATGAATGCTAAGCTTGCTGAGACATTCTTAGAAAATTCCGATCACGCGCTAGCAGAGCTCTCTGACATAGTTGTCCGGGCAAAAGAAATTGCGATCGGACAGTCCAGCGGTGCAAGCTCCAATGATGACACCCGACTGGGCGTGGCTGAAGAAGTCACTCAGCTTTTTCAACAAGCAGTTACAGCAGCAAACCGTCGGATCGGCGATCGCTATCTCTTTGGCGGATATAAAACCAATCAGCCTCCAATCGACGCAGAAGGTAAATATCAAGGCGACGATGGCCTCATGATGGTTGAAATAGCGCGGGATGTCTTTTTATCGAGCAATATTCCTGGATTTGAAGCGTTCAATACGCAACCTCGCAAAAGCATGGCTTATCCGCCCCAAGGAATGGAAGCTGCCACTGACCGAGCGCCGGCTGAAGCCAACGGTACTGGTCAAAATATTGCAGAGGGACAAGCTGAAAACGTAAATGTTTTTGATGAACTACAGAACCTGCGAATTGGCCTACTCACCGGAGATCTGGATGCAATTCGGAGCACACTTGATCGTTTTGATCAGATGCACGGTAAACTTGTTTCGATGCGTGCAAAAGTGGGTTCCCGAATTCACGGTCTCCAAAGTACAGGACAATCGCTTGAGAGGCATAATTTAACGAACGCGCACTTAGGCTCTAGTATTGAGGATGCGGATATGGCCCGTGTTGTCAGTGACTTAGCCAAAGAGGAGACAGTATTTAGAAGTTCCTTATCTACCTCACAGAAACTCATTCAACCAACCTTGCTTGATTTCTTAAAGTAGTTGCAAGTGGCAGGGCGTTAGAATAAACGTTCTTCCGGTAAAGGAATACTCGCGCTTTACGTGGAGATGGAGATCTTATGCTAGTATTGACCCGGAAGTTAGGGGAAAGCATCGCAATTGATGATCATATTAAGATCGTTGTGGTGCAAATTAAAGGAAAACAAGTTCGCCTAGGCATTCAAGCGCCTAAGGAGACTAAGATTCATCGTGAGGAAGTTTACACGGCGATCCAAGATCAAAATAAAGAAGCCGTGAAGACTCCTGTTGCGATGACTCAAGTATCTAAAGTATTAAAGGGTTAACACCTTTGGTGACGATTGCGTAACTACGCTTGGTCACCTGAAGCAAAGCGATGCTGGGCACATGCTTTTAGATGAGAGCTTGGCAGAGCAGAGCAACTTGACTGAAAGGAAGTAACCGAGAGTGATCGTAAAAACAGGACGTTTTGGACAACTCACAGTAAGTGAGGATGACACTATTTTAATCCCGCATGGGATTTTAGGGTTTCCGCAATACACGCGTTTTTGCTTGGTTGATCCAGGAGATGAAACACTCATTCTCTGGTTACAATCTCTCGAAGATTCAACGATTGCATTTCCTCTATTAGAGCCCAAGATCTTTAAGCCGGACTATTCGGTAAGGTTGTCTGCGGCCGAACTCAGAGAGCTCAAACTTGAAAATATCAATCAATCAGCGGTCTATAGTATTTTGACCATTGGCGAAGATATCACTCAGATGACTGCTAATCTGAAAGCTCCCTTGGTAATCAATCTGAAACAAAAGCTCGCACGCCAGGTTGTTCTTCAAGAGAATGAGTACAGCATCAAGCATTTGATGTTTAAAGAACTTAGAGCTCACTTGATGACCATTGCAGCACAGTTTTCTTCACGTGCAAAAAATCAAGCAACTCAAGGTGAGGCTGCCGCAACTCCAGTGTCGATTCGAGACATTCCGCCTTCATTGACTGTAAAAACATTACAGGCGTGATCCTAGGTAGGCTCGTACTGATTCTATTTTTTAGTCTTCAACTGATTTCTTGGCCTATACGGGCTGAGGATAGGGCCGAGGATTTAGATCAAAACTTCAATCTGACGGTCTTTCCTGCGGCCCGGATGGAGAGTAAGTACAGCTATCCTACGCCGTCGCAAACTCAGACATTGGATCAAATCAGGGCAAGATTTGTAGATCAAATCAAACTCGCCCAAGCGTCCTGGTATCCTAGTTTACTCGATTCACAAATCCCTTCGGAGTTTGAACGACAAGTTGTTGAAACTTCCATGAAGAGAACACCCATCTGGCTGTGCAAGGGACGTCAATGTGAAGGATGCCCGAATGATCATTCATACTCTTGTGTGCTAGGAAGGAAAATCCTGAACTCAGTTGGAGCAGCAATTTTACTTCATCCCTGTCACTTGTCCAATTCGGGATGTGGCTTAACTTCGATGAGCTTAGAGCAAGTCATTGAGAAAGAACTTTCAGTACTCGCTTTTTATAAGCTCAAAAAAGTTCCTAAATATGTAACTGCAGTTGCTGGCTATCGAAGCGCTACTTCTACTCTTCAACATGCCTCTGCAGTTTTCCAAGATCTGCTGAGAGCCTGTCCAGGTTCTTTGCCACTGACAGGATTTAACTATTTGCTTAATTTTCGACATTTAGTTGAGATCACATCTCTCGGTTGCATTGAAAGAATCTTAACGCCTTTGAGAAACCTCCCCCACTCTTGCCGGTCGTTAGAAAGTTCAGAGGGATTTCGCAAGCGTTTTAAGAATGGATTATTTCGGGCTGAACGCAAAGGATATCGATGTGATTCACTTTGCCAGGTTATGACTTGTGGTAAAGAAAGTCGCACCTTCCTAGAATCATCCAGTTTGGAGAGCGAGAGATGATCGCGTTTCCTCCCGAAGGTTGCAATGAGACGCAATCTAAAGCTTCTGAAGAGTTTTATTTACGAGAAATAGCTCAGTTTCTTCATCCTAAAGTCCGAGCACAATGTCTCAATGAACTCATCACTCGAAGTGCTTCTGAAAGACGCACGAGTCCTAATGACTCCCTAAAAGGTCCAGAAATAGAGCTTATTGAAAATTGAACGTTATGGGAGAGCCCTTCATAAGGATGGGCTTCTCAGTTGCGGTATCGATCGCGTAGGCGTAAAGCTTGTGATTTTGGCCGTCACGGTATTGAGCTGGAACGATAAACTTAAATCCGACGTTGGATTCTTGAGCAACAAAAGTGTCCAGTTCGGCCTTCTGATCGGCTACTAGATCTGCAGAATCAATTGGAGCATCAATATAGAATTCAATCACCACGGGTTCATTGATAAATTTACTGTCGAGAGCGTAGCCAGAAACAGAAAAATCTACATTGGACACATCAGTAATCTCTGAAAGTACTGACGTATGATCGTTTTGTGCCAATGAGGTCTGACGTTTGACCTTGCTTGTTGTTTCTTGACCGATACAACCCATAAGAGACTGGGTGCTCAGTGCTAAAAGTATCCATGTAATATTTTTCGAAATCTTCAGCATAGCGTACCCCAATTACTGACTATTGATCTGAACCGTAATGGTATCTGTATCTGTGTCCCCGTCATTATCTGTCACTGTTAGCGTGACGTTGTAGGAACCAGGCCCAGGAAATTTATGAGCCATACTCTTACGGTAACCTTGGGTTCCGTCACCAAAGTTCCAAACATACGACTGGATGGTCCCGTCACTATCGGTAGACTCTCGACCATAAAAATGAAGACGTTTACGTTTTCCAGGAGTGAGCTCGCTGACTTTGGCTTTGGCCACAGGCAAATCGTTTGCTTCCTTGATGACGACGTTAAAGCTCACTTCGTGTTTTAATCCTTCATTGTCTGTCACTTCTAATTTGGCAGCATAGGATTTTACTTCATTGTAGGCGTGAGTTGGATTGACCAAGGTGGACATAGCCCCATCCCCAAAAGTCCACTTATAGGTGAGTGGTTTATTTTCAGGATCAGTTGAAGCGCCTGCATTAAATTGAATATTTGCTCCGATGCGGCCCGAATAAGGACCGCCGGGTCGAGCGACAGGAGGTTGGTTTTCGGCCGCCACCATNNCGGTTGTCGCTTTAAATTTGAAGCTGTATTCGAGAACTTTGTTGGGAGAAGTCCCAGTCGCATTCAAAACACTGCTATGGATAATCGCATTTTGCGCAGCAACATATTTAGTGTTGGTACCTGAAGCGAGAGTCCCACCTGAAGCATTGATGTACATGCCCCCGCGATAGTTTTGTCCGCCTGTAATTTTGAAAATGTAAGTTCCAGTTTCGTTGAGCTTAAGGGCAGTTGGACCGCTCAAGGTGACTGTTGGTTTCATTCCGCCGCCGTGGCAACCTGCACACGCGTAAGGAAGCGACATGCTCTCAATGATGTCTTCAGCGTTAGGGCGAGCCCAAGCAGAAGATGAGAGGCCGAGCGTAGTCAAAAAAAGTAATAGAAGTCCCCCGAATTGAAAACGCACGAATAATACCCCCGACTTATAAGTCTAAGGTACTTGACTATATTAATCAATAATTAATAATTCTTTTTGTCCCTCTGCAGGCCTTTGAAATTATAGGTAAATTAAGAGCCCTTGGGCTTGGTTCGAGCTTGTTTAGCCATTTCGAGGTAAGACTGAGCCTCACGATGATTAGGGTCTATAGCTAATGCACCCTCCCACTCCAGCTCTGCATCCAGCACATTTCCTTGGCTATAGTGAAGTAATCCGAGCTGGATACGCGCAGGCAGATAGCCCCCGTGATCTGCTTTGAGGCTTTGAAGCTCCTGCATCGCACGGGTAAGAAAACCTTTCTTAGCATAGGCCTTGGCTCGNNGGCTCGACGAATGCGTACATCAAGCGCTGTCGGATTGAGAAGGGCAGCCTTGCCGTATTCCTCAATCGCCTCGTCATAGCGACGATATCGAAAATACAAATCAGCTAGCTCTAGATGTTTGATCGCAAACTTTTGATCGATGCTAGAGACCGCACCATCTCGTCGGTGAATGACTGAGTGATTGGCCTGTTCAAAAACTTTCTTTGCATCATCATACTTGCCTACGTCGTTCAGCAGGACCGATAGGCAGATTGCTGCATCCGTGTGGCGTGGATCAATAGAGAGGGCCTTTTTTAGATTATCAACTGTTAGGGCCACTTGGCCTTGAAAGTAATACAGCACTCCTAAAAGATAAAAAGCATCCGCACTCTCTGGTTCACGTACCATTTTTTCGCGGATGAGCTTTTCTGCTTCTGGATAACTCCGACGCGTCAGTAGTTCTTGGATCTCTTGATCAATATGAGCGGAGTTCACTTATTTGTAGCTCCTGTGTCCTGTCTTGGAGCAGGCATCTTTTGAATTTCCTCAGCCTTTACGCGCGCTTCTTGCGCGGGCAATGTGTCTCCATAGAGCGCTATAATTTTCTCAAAGCGAGGAAGGGCAGAATCGTACTTCTTTCGTTTGTAGTAAAAGTTGCCAATGTAAAGTTCTTTTGAGGCTAAGATCTTTCGCACTTCGGCGATCTTTTGGTTTGCGTCCGCACTCTCAGGTGCATTTGGAAATCGACGGACAAAAGACTGGAAAGACTCGAGTGCACGAACGGCGGGAGTTTGATCGCGAGCAATGTTACCAGGAATATCATTAAAGTGAGCGAGAGCTAAGCGATGCATCGCATAGGGAACTTTTTCGTGCTTAGGATGGAGGTCGCGAAAACTTTCGTACGCAGTGGCGGCTTCAGTAAAAGATTCTTGCATGAAATAAACATCGGCAATTCGGAGCTGAGCATCGACCGCTTGCTTGGAGTAGGGATGTTTATTTTTAATCGCCCGAAGCTTATCGATCGCAAGCTGATAGTGATCGCTTTTGATATCTTCTTCTGCTTCTTGATAGAGTGCTGCAGGATCTTCTTCAGAGATCGTCTTTCCACTACATCCTAACTGGATCATGGAAACACTCAAAATGCAGCTCAACACCAGGACATACTTCTTCAAGAATCGAACTCGTTTCATACCCTTTAAGATCTAATCTAACCGTGGTCTAAGAGNNAAATAAGCTTGAGTTTTTTACCCAACCAATCTCGTTCGATCCCCAAGAAGCTGAGTAGCGCACTTGTCGCCAGAGTTCACCCGGGTTTTGAGGATTAGGCTGTACTTCTAGTTCGTGGACTCTGAGTTTCATGCCCGCTTCTACGCGAGAGAGCTCTAAGAACTGCGGTCCCGGACCACTTCGGACCACCTCGGGGGCTATGACCATGATG
>DBAE01000258.1:37656-41528 GCA_002291495.1 Bacteriovoracaceae bacterium UBA1018
GTGTGGCCGCCACTAACGTACTAATTCCAAACATAAATACCTTGGAGCGAAACAGTATCTGAGTGTTTCGATTGCGAAAGTAAGTCAGCGCAGCACTGAAAGTGAGCAGTAGGGCTAGGACCATGAGCACTGAACCTATTTCGAAAAGAGGCAGCTCATCCGCCCACTTTTCTAATGAAGTAGAGGCCGGGTTTAAGCGATTTTGTCCGATCNNATTCAGGTTCGTCTTAATATCCGAGTCATAAGGAGCCATGCGAGCTGCCTTCTCAAGATAGGCCACCGCAAGGCCAGACTGGTGAAGCTGGTGATAAGTCGTTCCCAAATTATAAAAGTAAGTCGCATCGAGTGAGGACGCTTGTTCCGACGACGCTTGTTGCTTGAGAATTTCCAGTGCTTCCTGATACTTTCCCGAGTCATAGTAGGATTTGTAAGTCTCCTGACCATTGGCGGCCAGAGAACTAAAGCTTGATAAGATACCCACGAGCAAGAAGAGCAAGGATTGCTTGGGAAAGCTTTTATTAGGCATGATTAAAAAATAGACAGGCATGACTATCCTTGCAACAAGAACTTCATATGACCGAAATTCAATCCCTTGTTTCGTCTTCAGAATATAAGAATGCAAAAGCCGCTCTCCTCAAGGTGTTGGCAGCGTCTTCTCAGCGTGTAAGCGGCATCAAACATCAAAGCTCTCAAGAGATTCGTGAAGAGTACCAGAAGTCTCTCAAAGAACTATCCACTAATAAAGGTCGCGAACCGTATTTCCCTTATCTCTCGTCTGGTATCGGCTCCGGACCTTACGTCGAACTCACTGATGGCAGTGTCAAGATGGATTTGATTACAGGGATCGGAATCAATTTTTTCGGCCACTCTCATCCAGAACTCATGGCAGAAATCGTTGATGGTCTAGGCTCTGATATCATGCAAGGTAATCTTCAACCTGGCATTGAGTCTCAAGAGTTAATCAGGACAGTTTTGCAACACGTGGGTCCAAAATCTAGGCTCAAGCACGGCTGGTTGTTGTGCAGCGGTACGATGTCTAACGAAGTTGCTCTCAAAATTATTCGTCAGAAAAAGTCTCCAGCAACAAAGATCTTTGCCTTCACAGACTGTTTTGCAGGGCGATCTACAGCGATGCAAGAAATCACAGATAACCCCAAGTACCGTGAAGGACAGCCTGTCTACGGTGAAGTGAGTCATCTTCAGTTTTACTCACCAAAACTCAGTTTGAAAGAAAACTTAGATCGCACTTTAGGTAAGATGAAGTTTGAACTCGATCGCTATCCTGGAAAATACGCAGCGATCATGCTTGAGCTCGTTCAAGGCGAAGGCGGATTTAACGTTGCGCCTCGCGAGTATTATGTCGAACTTTTCGAAGCAGCAAAGAAAGCCGGCCTCGCAATTTGGATCGATGAGATCCAGACTTTTGGGCGAACAGAAAATCTCTTTGCTTACCAGATGCTCGGACTTGATGAGTATGTGGATGTCGTTACAGTCGGTAAACTCTTACAAGCTTGTATGACTCTGTACACGAACGAGTACAATCCAAAGCCTGGATTGGTGTCTGGAACTTTTTCTGGAAGTGCGGCTGCTCTCAAGACAGGCCGTAAGATCGTTGAGATGCTCACGCAAGACGGTTTTTACGGTAAAGAAGGAAAGATCGCAAAACTCTCGGGCTACTTCGGAAAGCAGCTCAAGCGCCTCTCCGACGGAAGCTGTAAAGGTCTAATCGGTGAGACGAGAATTGTGGGGGGGATGATCGCATTTACTCCACTTTCTGGATCTATGGATGATGTGAAAAAAGTTTTGATGAAACTTTTCGATGCGGGAGTAGTGGCGTTTTACTGTGGCCATGATCCTTACCTCATTCGCTTGCTTCCTCCTTTCGGAGTGATGACTGAGGCTCATATTGATGAAGCTTGCGGAGTCATCGAAAAAGTACTTTTAAGCTGTAAAAACTGACGGACCTAAGGAAAGTGAATTCAATATGAAACAGCTACTAGAAGAAGCAAAAAAAATGATCCGAATTAATTCGGTTACGACAACTGGTAACGAAGAGCTCGCAAATTACGTAGCCTCGTTACTTGAAAGTCGTGGACTCAAAACACAGCTTCAACCTGTGATGCATTCACTTGAGAACGTATCTAAGCGCCAATTTAATGTAATTGGTATTATGGGTGACCCACTGGTGGACAAAAAAACCCGTAAGGGCCTGTTACTCAATACGCATCTGGATACGGTGAGTCCTGGTTTACCTGAAAACTGGACCTCAACGGGTGGCGATCCATTCAACGCGACAGTAAGAGACGGAAAGATTTTTGGTCTTGGTTCCGCTGATGTGAAGCTCGATTTTTTGTGTAAGTTAAAGGCGATCGAAAAATTTCGTGAACGTAAACTTAAGATGCCGATCTACCTCGTGGGAACTTGCGGGGAAGAAATCGGTATGTTTGGCGCCAAATATCTCATCAAGTCGATGGCGCTCAATCCAAAGTATGTCGTCGTAGGTGAACCCTCAGAGCTTAAAGTCGTCTATGCACACAAATGCATGAAGATTTTTAAAGTTTCGATCGGCTATCAAATGGTTGCACGGGATGCTCGCGGCTTTAATCGACGCATCGATCTGTACTCATACGGAAAATCAGCACACGGCTCTTATCCGCACATGGGTACGAACGCGATTCATCAAACGACCGACTTCTTGAAACAAGCCTCGGATCACGGATTTGAGATGCGTTTTACCAAGTTTGACGGTGGCGATACGATCAATAAAGTCCCAGATCGTGCGATGGCTGAGTTTTATCTGACCTCCCATCAATTCGAAGATTTTAAGCGCTACTTTAGAGAAGTTGTTAAAGAACAGAATAAAGAAACCGCATTTAAAGTAGAGCTAGGTGGACTAGGGGAGCAAGGAGTTCGCTTCCTCCCGGATGCCGTGTTCACCTGCATGAATGATCTGATCGATCATTTTAGAAAAATGGCTGAGTCGTTCGAACAAACGACAGATCCATCATATAATCCAGCATTCTCAACGGTAAACTTGGGACAAATTAAGCAAGCCGTGAGCGGAATCGACATGTACTTTGATTTGAGATTATTGCCAGATCAGCCTCTCGAAGAGATGGAGCAAAAGTTAATCAAAGACGTGCAAGAGATCGCATCACGTTATCCTAGCTTAAACGTATCGGTAGCGCGCCAACGTACCAACCCTGGCCTCAACATGACTTTAGATCATTCCTTGGTCAAGCTCTGCAAAGAAGCTATGTCTGCGGCAAATATTCCGGTTCAGGTAGACAAAAAGGCAACTTCTACCGAGGCTGCACAGTATTTCCAAGCCGGATATGAAGCAGTAGTGTTTGGTCCTGGCGTCTCTCATGGCAATAGCCATAGTCCGAACGAGTACAATATCGTGGAGCACCTGGAGAAAGCAGTCGCCTTCTATGAAAATCTTATTGAAGGGATTTGTATATGATCTTATTGCGGGAAATCCAAGACAGGGATTTGGAAGCCCTTGAGCGATTTTCCCAAATTCCGGGGTTGATCAATCTTCATAACGATCGAGACTTCCTCAAGGAAAAGATCTCACATGCTCAAGCTTCGTTTCGTAATCAGTTATCTAATAAGAGCGAAGCTAAGTATATGTTTGTCGCCGAAGACTTGGATACCAAGCTCGCGGTAGGTACTTCACTCATCGCTGCTCAGCATGGCACTGTCGAGTCACCTCATTTTTATTTCCAAGTGGATAGTGAAAAGCGATTTTCTGACACTATTAATACTGGCTTTATTCATGGGACACTTGAACTTAAAACCGACTCCGATGGGCCTTCGGAGATCGGTGGTCTAGTCATCGATCCAGAACATCGTAATTCAGAAGCGAG
>DBAE01000198.1:0-191 GCA_002291495.1 Bacteriovoracaceae bacterium UBA1018
ACCTTACACACTCATAGACGCATCACCTGATGATGGCAAACTTCCGTCGGTCGAAAAAGATAATGAAAATCGCGATCGTCACGGCATGGATGTCGAGATCTACGACGACCATGAGGTTTGGACGGATCTTGGGAGCATTCACGGAAATAAGCCGACTACTCAACGGATGTGGCTGAGCGATACTCATCAAC
>DBAE01000198.1:197-24014 GCA_002291495.1 Bacteriovoracaceae bacterium UBA1018
CGTCATGATCCAATACGATGGCTCATTTTGGATGACTTATGAGCGTGTCTCTGAACAAAAAGTCATCCACCATCCTCCAAGCGAAAAGCACCCAAATGGGTGGACTGAGTATCTCCCATGGGTGACCGAAATTTTTCAAAAACGTATGAAAAATGGGACTGAAGCCTACAAAAAGGGTGACCGCCTGCCGGATGGCCGCATCGTAGGAGACGAAATACTTTCGGTCAGTGTGCGGCCGGAGTACCCAACAGACGATCAAGGTAATCCTCTTTTTCCAACACCCACCCCATATCCATCGACTAACCGCCACGGCCTGGGCGATCTGGTCGAAGGTGGAAATATCTATCCCGAACCCGTGTGGATCGAAGATGACTATTACTGGGTCATGTTCGTAAGCGTCTCTAACTATGTCTTTGGACTCAGTTCTAAAAGAGACTACGGGATCCGATTGGCCACACGCAAAGCGAGCATGGGACCCATTGGTCGCTATCACTATTCGCTGGATGAGGGCGGAGACATTGCTAACTTTTCAAAAAGCTTTGCAGCTGCACATCTTCTCACTTGGGTAGGCAGAGCGGATTTGTCCTACTTAAAAGGAAGTGGATATTGGCTTACCGCGCACGGTGTCCGAGCCAAAACCGTTCCTCCCGGTCTCAAACTTTCGAATTGGCCTAAAAAAGACGAATTCGAAAAATATTTCCGCGAGCAGATTTTACTTCCGATTCGTTTTACCAAATGGCGAGGCCAACCCTGGCTCCAAATCGAACATCAGTTTTAACTGTCGAACTTTTTTACAGCTGTAAAACCTTTACTTTCCTTAAGACGTTTTGCGGTTCTGAGCTCCCCCTATAACGCCTGTTTACAAAACTCTTCGTGGCACACTGCGTGCTTTTAGTCACCTCGGGCGCTGAATCGAAAAAGTTCGCGAAGCGTTCAAAAGTTTATAACGAAGGTGTGTGTGGTGTATGAAAAAGAAGATTTATATTTCTGCAGTTGTTGTTGTTACTCTTTCAGTCGCGCATGCTGCGTTTGCAGCCACAGCGCGTTTCATTGCATCAAGCCCTGCAACGAGCGAGGCGGCCCCTAAATTTAGTGGTTTCATGAGAGCTACTGTTTTGGGTGAAGCTGAAATCAGAGCGATCGCAAAATCAAAAGGTGCGAACAAACGTATCATCAAGAGCTTGATTGCTAATAGCCGATATGAAGAAGGTAAAGGCCCAAAACCTGACCTTTCTCACCTCAAGGGCAAAGACAAAGAAAACTTTACTTGGATTAAACGTATTATCCNNGAGCAATTAGGCAATGGCGCCGAAGACTTCGACCTTATGGGTGGCGGCGATAGCGAAGCTGTCGCTGAATCAGAATCTGAAAACTCATAACCTGTAATAATGACCGACTCTGTCTAAAAGCTAGACAGAGTCGGCTTTTCGAAGTACCTGTTCTTACTGAAGATTATTATTCGGTTGATTGGTATGGGGGTTGCTCTTAACGGGGCAAGTAGGGACCTAAGCAATGCAGAATCCTTCACGCTTTAGCCAAATCCTTAAAAAAGCCATCCTCCTGGGAGCTTCAGGGCTCACATGCTTGAGCTCATCGGCTCATGCGTCCATGTCTCTCCCGAACAGCGCTAAAGCTCATGAAGGCAAGAATAGGAAAATTGCCTCGCGAAAGGTAATCCGCCCTGAATGGAGTGGACACGCCTATACATCGATTGACCCAAACCAATCCTTTTTATCAGCTTCTAATGAATGGGATAATCGATCCCTTAAGGAAGAAATCTTTGACTCTAAAGTTACTCTCGAAATGCGACAGCGCTATGAGGACTTAAATCGTGAATACGAACTTAGAAAGAATTACGATTTAGTGACTCGTGAAGAGCAGGCTGCTCATTCCAATCAAATGTCGAGTTTCACTGTAGAAGCGGTTCGAGCTTACAGCAACATTCATATCCGCTCCCAGGTCAAATCCTTGGCCAAGGCTGCTGAGCGAGATCAAAATTTGGCAAAAATCAAAAAACCAGTAGCTATCGCGGCCGCCGCAGCNNACGGGACAAGAGATCAAAGTAAAACTTTCAGAAGAAGCTCGATTTACGAGTCGAACTAACGTTTCAAAGAAAGAAGCTTCGCTCGCTATGCAGTCCCAGTATGTGGATAGCGCTTTGGCCTATAATGCCAATGGTGAAAGGTACAGCTTATCGCTGTCTCGCGGCCTTCCTGTTTGGGATTTAAAAACTGGAGTCTCTTACGGCGGTAGTTCAAATAAAGTGACCGCCTCGGTCAGCAAAGAGCTGATGGATAATCTGACTTGTATTGTGGATACCTCGCGTTCAACACGCGACCAAACCGGCGAAGAAGCCGTGAAGTTCTTTTACGGACTTCGCTTCTAACTTTCTTACACGATTTGATGAATTAAACGCCCAAGATGATGAAGGCTAACCAAAGGCCAAATCCAGAGACAATTGGGATCGCGAAGTTATCATCCACTTCGAGTGGAAGAAGCTCAGCTGCTCCTCCCGCAATACCGCCAATAAGCGATAGAGCGACTAACTTACCGTCTGAAAGCTGTAGGTTTTGAAGAAAAACCACACTAACGATGATACAGGCAACTACGCCTGCTAATGTTCCGATCAAAGACTTACCGTTTGAGAATCGGACGCTTCGATCACCATACAGAATCCCAAAAAGAGATGCGATCGGGTCTCCGCAAGCCAAGTAAGCGATACTGAGTACAGCAATAGGCTTAGGAAAGATTGCGATCGCTAGGATAGCTGCGGCGATATAATAAGGAGTGCCGCTCAGGCGATTGACTTCACAGGACCGCATCAGGGGTCCCCAAACTTTCAAAATCTTTGCATTCAGAGAAGGAATTCTTAAACGGGCTGTCTCAAGCATGAGGTCTAAGCCCAAAACAGATCCTAACATCAAGATCCCTGCACTTCGAGAAACGCCGGCAAGGTAGACTCCAACAATAAAAAGACCCATAAGCATGTGCCAGGCCTTACGGGTCAAGTGGAGATCAGATCTGAGGTGGAGCTTAAATGGAAATGAAGCAGCTAAGGCTTGATTGATATGCCCTAACTTGAGGTGTTCTGGACGCAGATGTCTTTTTAGAACTGCGTTCGAGTTTTCTCTTCGCTTCATTCAATGGTCCTCATCAAAGTTGCTTTAAAATGGACTGTTTTATTTTGTACACAGTTTTCCATCACAGTAGCAACCTAAATGCCACGGTTTCGTTTTAGAACTGTCAAAAAACAATATTTATTTGTTATAATTACTTAATTATATCACGACTTTATTAAAATTCCATAACGATGCAATGCATCATTAATGTCAATAAGTTAGCGCTCAACTCAACTAATTGAGTAGAATATTACGCAGTTGCTCAATTTTATGCGTAGCCAGCTACGCACTGAGGTGGGGTCTCACGACTATTATTACAAGATGTGGAGCAGACACCTTTTTAGGCAAATTCTGCCTCTTGACGCATCCTAGATACCCCCTAATCTGAATATAGGAGGATTCTGCGCAGGACGCACAGAGTCTGGTGAAGCATTTTACAAGAAATGAGAACGATCCATGGAAGGACACGTCAAGCCCAACCGAATCGAACCAAGCCAGGCGCTATCTGAGCCGGCCGACGTCATTACACATGATGTTCGCAACCCCTTTGAGACCCTCACTCATCCGGTCAATAGCCGTGTGAAGCAGATCTGGGCAATCGGAGGAGGAAAAGGTGGCGTTGGAAAAAGCTTAATTGCCTCTAGCTTGGCGATCACCTTATCTCGCCTCGGAAATAAGGTTGTAGCGCTCGACTTAGATTTGGGCGGAGCAAATTTACATACCACTCTGGGAGTTGACCTTCCAAAACAAACGCTCAGCGATTTCTTTTCAGGACGCACCAAAAAACTCGAAGACTGCACTATACCGACTGGCATCCCAAACCTGGATCTCATCAGTGGTGCTCAAGACGACTTAGGTGTCGCCAACATTAGTCATGGTCAAAAGGTTAAGCTCTTACAGTCCGTTCGAGACTTAGATGCTGACTATCTGATCTTCGATTTAGGTGCCGGTACTAACTTACACACTTTAGACTTTTTCTTATTTAGCGATATCGGGCTACTCACTCTCCTTCCTGAACCGACCTCAATTGAAAATGGATACAGATTTATTAAAGGCGCCTACTACCGCCGCCTTCGACTCTCTCGCCAACTCAAAGAGATCCACTCTTTGATCGATATGGCTATGGACTCCAAAAACCCACTAGGGATTAGAAGTCCTTCTGACCTCTTCCGCGAAGTGAATAAAATGAGTCCTGAAGCAGGCATGAAGCTCAAGGAAGAGATCGGACGATTTAGACCAAAACTCATGGTCAATCAGGCACGCACTCAAACCGATATTGATATTGGTTTTTCAGTAAAGACTGTGTGCAAAAAGTACTTCGGAATCGACATGGATTACATTGGCTATCTCGATTACGACAGCGCGGTTTGGCAGGCCATCCGTCGAAAACGACCTCTGATGCTAGAGTTCCCCAATGCTAAGCTTGTATCCAGCCTCGAAAGGGTTGTACAATATTTAGTAAAGCGACACGGACATCAGAAAAACGATATCTATTAGCGGAGCAAGTTTCAGCAATGAATCTGTCAGAGAATCCATCCCTGTACGACCTGCTAGAGATTACGCCCGACGCTTCTTCACAAGAAGTGCGCGCCGCTTACCTCCGCGCAAAGTCAGCTTATAAAAAAGATAGCGTGGCACTCTATACTTTGATGGGCCACGAGGAAACTGAAGAGCTTTTAGCTAAAATTGAGCAAGCCTATCAGATCCTATCCACTCCAGAGCGCCGCAAAGAATACGATGCAAGCCACGGATTCTTAAACCCTGAAGACGATTTCTCAATTCAGAGCCGTCCTTCAAGAACTCATCAAAAGATTGTATCCATCGATCGTGTACCACCGATGGAAGCGACTACGGACACTCAAATTTTAGTTCCACCTGCTACTGATTTTCGAGGAATGGAATCCTCGGCCGTACGCGAAACTTATTATCCACCAGCGCCTCAAAGCGCTGAGCCAATAATTCATGACCAACCCCAAGCAGCGGTTACCCCTCCTCCACGCAGATCCGGGAGACCTTCGTTAGACCCAGCTATCGAAGACGCCATCCTTCATGAAGTAGAATGGAGTGGTGCATTTTTACGGCGCGTACGTGAAGCTCGCCGAATATCGATCGAAGAAATGTCCGAGTTTACTCGGATCTCAAAGACTTACCTATCCGCCGTCGAAGACGAGAATTACTCAAAGCTACCTGCCGCCGTCTATATGCGTGGATTTGTGACTCAGTTTGCAAAATTTCTGAAACTTCCTGCTGAAAAGGTTGTACCTGCCTACATGGCGCGCTACACACAATCAGCAGAGGCAAAAGCGCGATAAAGCCAGGCCTCAAATGACTCATGCCTATTTTTTGGAAGTTTACTTATCCTCATATCCCTAGCGTTCGTGCCGATAAAGGCATCCACGATGCTTTGCAGTCGGGCCAGGGCCAATGGACTTCGGATCATCTTTCACCAAACAATACTCCAGTGGATGCGCCACCCGCTGTTTCGCGGAGCCAAGTTCAAAGATTGATTGAAGAAGGTTGTGCCACAATCAATGGTCAGCCGCTTAAGACAAGCACAAAACTTCAGCCCGATGCAGTCATCGAGATTAGATTTCCTGATCCTAAGTCGATGGAGCTTGTGCCAGAGGATCGTCCTCTCGACATCCTCTATCAAGACGAACATTTGGTTGTAATCAATAAACCACCGGGTCTTACGGTTCACCCTTCCGCTACTCAAAATGAAGGCACTCTCGTTCATGCACTTCTTCATCACATCAAAGATCTGAGCGGCATCGGAGGTGTCCTGCGACCTGGCATCGTACATCGAATTGATAAAGATACGAGCGGCGCTCTCGTCATTACTAAAACAGATTTAGCTCATCAGAAACTGGCAGAGGTATTTGCTCGTCACCAAATTGATCGCAAATACTGGGCGCTTTGTTACGGAAGTCCTCACTTTCCTACTGGCATATACAAAGTAGAAAGTTTAATCGGACGAAACCCGACAGACCGAAAAAAGATGACCCTCAACGTAAAAGACGGTCGCAAGGCAATTACCTATCTCAAAAAGATTGAAGAATATGGCACATCCAACAAAAAGCCTTTTGCGTCTTTAATTGAAGCTACGCTTGAAACGGGACGCACTCATCAAGTTCGAGTTCATTTAACGAGCCTTCATCACTCCATTTTAGGTGATCCTGTTTACGGTAGCCCTACGGTTCACCAAACCAAGTGGACGGCCTTACCCAAAGACGTTCAAGCGGCTGTTGAAAAACTTCCGGGACAAGCTTTGCATGCACGAGTATTAGGATTTGATCACCCGATTACGGGACAAAAACTTTATTTTGAGGCGGAACCCCCCCAGCAATTTAGTGAACTCCTGAAGGTCTTAAAAAATTATGCATCTTAAAAGCAAACTTCTAACTTCAATACCCGGTATCGAACATGGATTTGGCTCGCGCAATGAGCCGATGCCAAGACCATTTGAAAATCGATGGGAAGAACTGAAACCCCGTTGGAAACAAAATCACGGCACTTCCTGTATTGAAGTCAAAGCGCCATCTCAAGAATGTGGTGAAGTCGACGCACTTTATAGCCGTCAAGCTAGCCTTCCAATTGCGGTAGTGACTGCAGACTGTGTTCCAGTCTTGATGGCCCGTAAAGATGGAGCCGCAGTGGCTGCAATCCACGCAGGATGGCGTGGAACAGAAGCTCAAATCTTGAGACAACTTTGGACTCAACTCGAATCACAAGGTGAATCTCCTTCTGAATGGGTGGCCGCCATAGGACCAGCAGTTGGGCCGTGCTGCTATGAAGTGAGTGAAGAGCTTGCAGAAAAATTTACCACTAAATTTGCAAATTTAGGTCATGGCTTAGCTGTACCGCAGGAACGACATTTAGATTTGCCGGCCATCAATAAAGCAGAACTCGAGCTGATTGGCTTAGCGCAAGTTGATCTTTTGAGGGCATGTACGATGTGTTCGCAGGAACCTGACCTCGGTAATTTTAAATTCTTCAGCTATCGACGTGAAGGCAAAGGGACACGCCAGTGGTCCGTCATTAGTCGCTCGTAATTGCACGACCTACTTGACCCCTAAATCCTCAAACCGAATGACCCCAGCAAAATTAATCTGATAATTTTGTACGCGTGGCGAGACAGCCAGTGTCTGCACGTAATGATAAAGCGGCACAACAGGTACCTCTTCATCGAGTATTTTTTGAGCTTCTATCATCAGTGCAAGTCTCTTTGGCCCTGAAGGAGTTTCTTCGATCTGACTCACCAGTTGGTCATAGCGTGCGTTTGACCAGCCAGAAAAATTAAACCCAGATCCTGTGGTTAGCGCTTTAAAATGAAAGATCGGATCTTTGAACGGAGCAAGGATCCCCGATCGATAAAGTTCGGGAGGATCCGTGGTCAGTGATTTTGCAAAAGCTTTCCAATCCGAGTTTTGCAAGCTGAGTTTCAGTCCGAGCTTTACGGCCAAATCGTTCTGCACCTTCTCCATGATCATTGCGTTGCGACCACTGGTATCAAAGGCGGCAGTGATAGGAGCGATGGTTTTATCGCTCAAAATTTTTCGAACTTCTTCCACGTCTTGGCGATAATAGGTCGAGCGATCTTCGAAAGGAATATATCCCTCGAGTCCGACCGGGATCCAGCTTCGAGCCGGAGGCTCACCTGATCCTAACAACTGAGCCAGTTCTTGGCGCTGGACAGCTCCTGCGACAGCCCGACGATATCTTGGGTCTCTAAAGGGCGCCTTTCTCAGATTGAAAGAAAGATAATAGGTCGTTGCGTAGGGATCTACGCGGATGACTCCAAGCTCTTTCAATTTCTTAAGCTCAAACGCAGAGACGCGGGTCAGAATATCAATTTTACCTTGTTCAAAGAGTAAAGCAGCAGTGCTCTCACTTTGAACAATTCGAACAATCACCTGAGAGGGTGCGCTCGGTCTAGCCCACGAATTTCTAGTGAGTACGATCTTCTGGTCTTGTTCACGAGAGGTAATGCGGTAAGGGCCCGTCACTGGGCTTTGATCCGTCCACGTCCCAGGTCGTTGAGGCAAAGTAATCGGCAAAGTGAGCGCTGCGAGAAAGTAGGAGCATGGCTTTTCCAATTCAAAAACGAGCTCTCCGTTTTTGACTGAAACTCCCAAGTCAGTAGTTTTGTTTAAATGAAAATCTTTGGCACCTCGTATCGCAAATAATAGTGGCGCAAGCTTGGAGCCGGTACTTGCTTGAAGCGATCGACGTATCCCATAGACAAAATCTTCAGGCTTAACTGGGACGCCGTCTGACCAGGTCGCATCATTTCGAATTTTAAATCGAATCGTCTTTGAGTCTTTAGAAACCTCGAAAGACGCAGCGAGACGTTTGACCAGCTGGCCATGACCGTCGTACCCCATGAGCCCATCCATGGTGTTGCCAAGTATCTTAAAAGCGTTTCCATCTTCGACTAGCGAAGGATCGAGGGTGACGGGTTCAGAGTTGATCTGAATACTCAGGTCTAGATGAGAAATTTCGGCACTCTTTTTACAGCCGACTAGACCGGTGAATAATACTTGGGAGAATAAGGCGATTAGAATACGATAAGGGGGACGCTTCAGGGCCATGACCACTCACTAGCAAAGGCTAGCCTGTCATGCTACCCCTGACTAACGACCATAAAGGATCTGAATAAGACTATGTCTGATCAATCGATGCATCATGTTCCAAAAAGAATCACTTTGCTGACGATTCTCTCCTTGGTTGGGCTCGCTGCCTCAGTCGCACTCACTCTTCATCACTATGACCTAAAGAGTGGAGCCGCATCATTCAAGTCAATCTGTAACATCGGCTCAAGCATGAATTGCGACCTCGTCGCAGTCAGTAAGTACGCCGAGCTTCTTCCAGGCTTGCCATTATCTAGCGTCACTGCAGCATGGTTTCTCATGATGTTCTTAGCTACCCTCTTTGCTCGTAATGCTTACTGGCGCCGGGAATCCTTAAGAGCCACCCTCATCCTGAGCGGCATTGGAAGCATCGCAACGCTCGTTTATTTAGGAATCATGGCGTTCGTTCTTAAGACCGGATGCCTCTACTGTATCGTCGTGGACGTAGTGAACATCTCGTCCCTCGCTCTGGTTCTTAGCCTTAAACCAGAAGGTTTTAAATCTGCTCCGATTGATCGCTCGAAGTGGAAAACATTCTTAATCCTAGCAGCGTTGAGCCTGGTGTTTGTGCCCCTGATCTTGACTACAAACAACCGAGTCAAAATCAGCGAAAATGATATTGTGCAGATCAGCCAATCCGTTCTCAACTCCGCTCCGCTCGCGGTTCAAACAGGAAGTGATCTTCCAATTCTTGGCAATCCAAACGCACCCATCACGATTGTCGAGTTCAGTGACTTTCAATGCCCCTACTGTCGCAATGGAGCAACGATTTTGAATGCTGTTCTCAATCGCTATCCCAATGAAGTCAAAGTGGTGTTCAGGAACTTCCCGCTGGATTCTGCCTGTAACCCTCGGATCACTCATCGCGGGCATCCAGTAGCGTGCGAAGCAGCAAAGGTTGCCGTCTGCGCACAAAAAGTTGGAAAATTCAAACCAGTCTACGAAGAGATTTTTGAAAAACAATCGGATCTTAAGCCAGGACTTCCGATCGCAATCGCTACTGAGCNNGGGATTAGATCAAGCAGCAATGAAAGCTTGTCTCGAATCTCCAGAAACAGCTGCAAAGATTACTCAAGACCTCCAAGTAGGTGAACAACTAGGCGTGCAATCGACGCCTACCTTTTTCATCAACGGTCATCGAGTGGAAGGTGCTTTTCCAGTACCTGTCTGGGAACGAATTATCGAGACACTCCTAGCTAAGAAGTAAATATGAGTCATCCACAGTTCATCGATACGCACTGCCATCTCAACTATGACTACGCACCTAAGTCAGAAGCAGACCTAGTGCGTGAAGCTCAAGAGGCGGGCGTAAGTCATCTTGTGACGATTGGAAGTGACTTAAGCAATATCGAGACGATTGGACAAATATCTGATCGATATCCGAATGTGTTTCACACCGTGGGAGTACATCCGCATGATGCGATCACTGTCGGAACGGACGCTAATTCCGACGACTTTCTGAAAAACATCGATCGCGTGCGACAAACAGCAAAGCACTCCAAGTGCCGCGCCATCGGAGAGATTGGTCTCGATTATCATTATGACCACTCACCACCTGAGGTACAAAAACTAATACTCAGTGCGCAACTCGATCTGGCGCTGGAGATGAAACTTCCTGTCATCATCCATAGTCGCGAAGCAGAGGACGAACTCCTAGTCGAACTCACACGCTACGCCGCCAAAGTTCCAGCCGGCTCACCTATTGGAATCATCCATTGTTTCACTGGGACACNNGACTTAGGCTTTTACATTTCGTTCTCAGGTATCCTGACTTTCAAAAAAGCGGAGGACCTTCGAGTCGCAGCCGCAGCTTTTCCGCTCGATCGACTCCTCGTCGAAACAGACTCTCCGTATTTAGCACCCATTCCACACCGAGGTAAGAAGTGTGAGCCGAGCATGGTGACGCTGACTGCCGCAAAACTTGCAGAGATTAAAGGTGTTTCGCTCGAAGAAATTGCTGCCACGACCACTCGAAACGCTAAGGCGTTTTTTAGAATTTAAGACACTTCAAATAAAAAGCTCCCCAGATCGAGTCGACCTGGGGAGCCCAATTTCACTAATCTGTTTTCCGATCAGCTTTCGGCTTAACTCTCGCTTTGTACAGCTACGGTCACCGGTATCGACGATTTAGCTTCGGAGCGTCTTGCCTTCCAGTCCTCCAAAATCATCAGTAACGATGGAGTCAAAAAGAGGTCCGTAAGCAATGCGATCGACAAAATGAGAGCCGTCATAATTCCAAAATTCACATTTGGAATAAAAGAGCCAAATGCAAAAACCCCGAAAGACGCCACCAGCACCAAAGTCGTCACTGTCAGAGCTTTTGCAGTGTGGGTAAAGATTTGGGCAAACGCTTCGGAGACCGTTTTCCCTTGTTTGGTCAGCTTTCGGTAGTTGACCATCACATGGATGGTGTCATCGACTGCAATCCCTAAGCATACGCTGGCTACCAAGACCGTGCCGATATCGAGTGGCTTACCCAGCAGCTTCAAGGCAGCGGCACCAAAAACAAGAGGCACGATATTTGGGATCATCGAGATCAGACCTAGATGAAAGCTCATCAATGCAAATACCATCAACGCTCCAATCATGAGAGTTGAGCTGAATATTGAATCAACAAACGATTGAACTACATATCCATTCATCGATTGCCAGAGAGGCACCTTACCAGTGACTTTTGCATCAAGGCCCATTTCCTTTGCTTTGGCTTCAATGTCATAAATATTCTTCATGACTGTAATGGAATCATGAAGCTTCCAAAGCACAGATAATCGAACAGCGTCGTTGTCCAACGTGATTCGGTCATTGATATCTAAGCCCTGGGGTAAACTCATCGTATAAAGAAAGAGGAGTTGAGCGACAGCTTCTTTCTGCTCGGGGATCGAATAATACCTTTGCTCATCCCCATGCAACGAGCGGTTCGTCGCCTTAAGAATATCAATCAGTGACACCGTCTTAGTAACTGAAGGCAGGGCACCCACCCAATTTTGAAATTCTTCCACCTTCCGCAAAAATGCAGGATCTTTTGCGCCTTCAGGCTGTCCACTCGAAAGAACGACCTCCGGACCGACTGCAGAGCCGACGTGCTCTTCAATAAAATCCGTAGCCACAACTAAGGGATAGTCCTTAGCGAAGTATTTAAACGGATCTGAATTGACTTCATTCTTTGCGGCAAGCCAAGTCGATAGTGCAGTCAGCGAGATGAAAATGATGACGATTGCATATCTAAACTTATGGATCCACTCTGTGATCCGAAGAGCCACTGGACTAGCGGCCCCCATTTCATCATCTTCGATCTTAGCCTTGGGTTTCCCAACAGGCAAAAGGCGAACCAGCGGAACTAAGATCAAAAACGTGTTGGACCAAGCAATCAAGGCTCCTGCTCCGGCTAGAACCCCTAGATGCATGATAGGAGCAACTTCGGCGCTAGCAAAACTGATAAACCCTGCAGTGGTCGTAATGCTGGTGAAGACTGTTGGCGTATAATTTTTTGCGACAGAGGCACGAAGTGCATCTTTGCGATTCATGCCTGCACTCAGATTGGCGAAATAGGTAACCAGGACATGAACTGACTCAGCAACGCCAACTGCAATTAGTATCTGAGGAAGTAAGGCCGTAGTCGTGGATATCTTAAACCCAAGCCATCCGGCTAATCCTAGGGTCGCCAGGATACTTGTAAATACAGTCAGCAAAGAGAGAGCAACACCGCCAGCGCTCTTAAACGTGAACCATAACGAAACGATCGTGATCAGTATTACAATTGGAAACAAAAGCTGAATATCTCTTTGTGCGCTATCTTGAAATGCAGAGTTGATTACTGGATTTCCAGTGAGATGAAACTGATGATCCCCTTTTCCTTCGTACTTTTTCTTAAGGATATCTTGGATGCTCGTCACTGCGACATGATAGTCAGGAGACTGGGAGAGAGAAGGTTTCAGATTGGCATAAAACATCGCAGTCTTCCCATCTTTACTGACGAGATAACCGGGAACTTGCTCATCTTTAAGGGCGACTACCTTTCTTTCATCAAGCACTGATTGATTGAGTGGTCCTTGCTCGGGCAAAAGAGGTTCAACCATAATATCGTCATTTTTAGAATGAACCCAAGAATGGTTTGCTAGCGATGTGACGCGGATCACTGTTGGTATCTTCCAAAGATCTCGAGTTAACTCGCGAATCATCTCGCCCGTTTCCAGATCAAACACTCCTGATGGGCTATGAAGAACTAGTACCAAAGTTTCATCGCTGCCAAAGCGCCGCTCAAAGGCGTCAAATCTCTTTAGCCACTCGTTATTATCTTTAAACCAAACTCGGTAGGTGAAGTCTGCGCTCAATTTCGGCAATCCAGCCATCAACGAGAACAAGATAATCAATCCAACCATTAAGATTGTTTTTGGTCGATTGACAAAGAAGTCAGCAATCGACTCCACTAAACCCGAAAACTTAGCTTTCTTTTCCTTTTCCATACTTTCTCCTCGCTCTCCCAAACTAAAAGTGACGCACTAAATTTAGATAAATATGATCGGCGCGATCTAAGCCTTCAAGTACTGTCGGTACGGTGCCTTGAGTAGGGGCGTAAAATATTCGCACTCCGTTTTTGATACTCCAAGTATCAGATAGTCTCTGGCCGTAACTCGTGTTGAAAAGCCACTCGTTTTGGCCTTCAAGATCTCCTATGAGAGACACGAAAACCTCTCGCGAGCTTTCATCATTCCACGCATGCCTTAGACCCAACAATGCATCTCGCTGAAACGGTCCAAGAAACAGGCGCTGAGAAAGGCCGTGGCCGAGAAACGTTTGTGCCTCAGCAATCAGAGTGGTCTCGCTTCCGTTGTCGTGCCCAAAAAGCTTTTCGATGCCAACCGCTACTTGTCCATGATCATCGCGATTGAGAGCACCAAAGGTTGGCGACTGACCATCTTTGAACCATCGATAAGCGAGTTCGGTCTTAAAGATCCAACTTCCTAAAATTTGTGTATGGGTACCACCCACTTGAGTCACCCAATGATAGACAGGACGAAATCTTCTCACTGAGGGATCAAATACAAATGAAGGCTGTGTGCGATCTTGATGTTGAATGACGTGCACACTTGAATCTGCAGTACCGTAGGTTTGACTCAGCTTGAGCGCGCCTTGTGGACCAAAGTTTTTGCTAGTCACTGTACCATCTGTCTGTACCCAAAGTGGCTCACCGATGGGAAAGTTTGGTCCAAGCAGACTGAGCCTAGAAGTGGGTTCAGGTGTGAGCGGGTCAATAAATACGGGCATGAAGTAAGCGGTTAAGCTGCCCTCACCTAACCTTACGCTAGCCGAGACCATGGGTTCGCCGAGTTTTTCTGCGTTTTCGATATTGCCGTCGAAGTTTCTGCTATTGATGACATCGGCTGGATGAAAGGCCTCAGTTGCAGACCAGTTCAAGATTTGAGCACCTACTCGGATCTCAAACGCTTCCTTTCGGTAACCCGTCCAGAGCTCCTCGACGATGGCTCGACTTTGAGTCGTATCGGACTGTTCGGATCGGCCGAGCAATCGAGCTCGTCCTCGCAAGTCCTCCCNNCAAATCCTGTTTCGAGCCTCGCTGCTAAAGCCGCCGAATAATCCTTCGTACTCGCATAATTATCTTTGGCAAAGAAGCGAGTTTCCACTCCGACTTGACCCCGACTCATCCAGCTCGTTTCTGGTGTTTGATCGGCATAGACCAGTCCCTGAGAAACGAGCGTCAATGATAAGACACACGTATAGCGGGCCACGCAATTTCTATGAAAGCGAAGCATAAAAAGTTCCTTATATTGAGGTGATTTTTCTGATTACTTCTCTAAACCTTCGCTACGAAATTCAGTTTCAGCGAGTTGCACACCGAGTTCACGCTTCTTCCAACTCAGGACAGATTGCTTCTTAGTTTGATGATTGATCATGTCGATCTGACCTGCCCTCCAAAAGTTTTTCTGCTTTTGGTATCCGCTAAAGGTAGCCGTCTTCAGAAGTTCGCTCTTGCGATCGTAATATTCGATCTTGGAAGGCTGAAGATATTCTTGATCCATCCAAACCACCTGTTTGCTGTATCCGCTTCTTTCATCCACCGGAATGCGCTCTAATACCCAAGTTGGGCGACCTCCAGCCACTTCATCGCGAATCCATTTGAATTTATACTTTTCAGGTTCTTGGCTTCCCAGGTCTTCGTAGGCAAACTCACTACCCATAAACGAACCCGATTTGTTTGAAGAAGTAATCCGTTTAACTCGTTTGATCGAAGGCAAATAGAGCCACTGATCGTCATCAGTGGTTTTATGTGTCCACGTCAACATACGAGTGCCGTTCACATCTGCAGGCCATTGAAAAGTAATGACAGATTTGTCGCCATCCGTTTTAGTTTCTTTGACATTGCTCACGAGTTTACGAGTGACCTTATCACCATGAGCATTGATCAAGATCAGCTCCATTTCTGACTTTTCTCCTTGAAAGCCATCAAGGGACTTTTCACCCTTAATCGCAAGCTCAAGACCTTTCTCTTCGGCGGTTTGAGCTGCTTGGGCAAGTGGCACTAAAAACCCACTCATAGAGAGTGAAATAATTATGGATTGTATTTTCATTTTTTCTTCTCCTTAGACATAGGGGCATTTGAAACGTCTTCGATCCATTGAATAAGCGCCTTGGGCTTAAATCGTGCCTGAATCACTTCTTCCTTCAACCCTACTCCTCGCAGAACAAAATATACGGCCTGGGTTAGAAGTTCGTGGTCCGAAATTTCGTAATCGATTGCCGCTTTTGGCGCTGGCAATCGGAACAANNGGATATGATGGGCCATCCAAATTCGAATAGAAGCGGTACCTGAAGTGAGACTTGAATGAATGCTCCCCTCCTTCTTTGCGCGCTCAATGCACTTTTCGATAAATGGAATGAACGGAATGAAACGGGCTTTCAAAAACTGACGAGCAAACTCTCCATCTTCAAGGATACTGTAGGTGACGAGACGTCTGACCATATTCTGATCGCCAACCTTTTGAGGAAAGCCGAGCAAAATTGAATACACGATCGTAAAGAGCGCTTTAATTAGCGTATCGGTACCTGGCTCCAACTGGACAATGCCTTCACCGACGGATTGGCTCTGATCACAGCAATATTGATACATTTCTTGATACAAAGACTCTTTATTGGGAAAGTGCTTATATAAGAGAGCTTCTGAAACGCCTGCGGCTTCAGCGATCTCTTTTGTCGTGGCGGCAGAAAAACCTTTTTCTGCAAATACAGGCATCGCTGCTGCAATAATTTGCAACTTTCTTTGCTCTGCACTTAATCGTTCGCTGGGACTCAAATTAAACTCCTCGATGACTTTCACGTACTAAGTAAGTACTTACTAACCATGGTAAGTGAACACTTACCATTAGGCAAGAAATTTTAGCCGCTTGGCGTAAAATAGATCGTATGAAAGGCTGACACCTGCCTAACTCTTGGATTTGTCAGAAAAGACACAGGCGCCTCCCCATCCCATTAAAGCCTACTTAGGCGACAAAAAGGCCGATATTACGGTACGTAACAGGGCATAACCTTTGCTCTTATAGTCATATATGAGAAATTCTTTAAAATTTTATCTTCTAGGTTTCTCGTTCATATTTTCATCCAGCGCTAGCTGGGCTCAGGATTCATCGCGCGATTCGCTCACTATTTATTTCAAAGAGAATCCTAACAAAGTGATTCGCTATATAAAAAATCCAGATCAAACAATCTCATTTGTCGAGTGTGACGCTCAGTGGAGCAATGGTGCCGGAAGTAAACTTACAGTAAAAAAGTGCGTTCCTGTTTTGCCTGGCTTCGAAAACACTTACAGCATGGATGAACTCGCTGCAGATTACGCTGCCTTACAAGAAAAATCGTTTGACGGTAAAGTTGATAATGCAATCGATTATGGATCACTTGTGGTTCCGTCGGTCAAAGGATGGGCAATTGGTCATCTGGGAGTAAAGATTTGTGGTCGATTTGCCGCGTGGCAAGCATCTGCAGGCAAGTTAGCGCACAAAGGTTTGACCAAAGGACTGAAAGTTACAAAGGGAACTATCAACCAAAGAGTAAAAAAATACGTAAGAGGAAACAAGATCGTAGCAGACGATGCAAACAAATTCTTTCTCGCCTACTTCCCTCCAAATATCGGAGCAGGCATAGGAACGGCCTTTGGTCTATTTCAAGACTTGCCGGCGAAACTTGTAGAAACCATTGTTAAGGATCTAGATGAGCCTGTAAAATTGGATCGATACGCGAGAAAGATTTCTCCAAAATTTCTATCTAAGAGCGGGGTCATTGAGGCCAGTGATCTTATCAAATATGATCTACTCGATCTCTACACTCGTAATTATCAAGATTATAAAGACGAGCTCACGTGGGCTCTCGTTTTGGGTGAAAAACGCCGACTAGCCGCTTGCGAGCCACCACCCCCGCCGCCTCCTACCCCTTTACAGATCGCAGTTGAGGAGACCAAAAACCTCCGTGACAATGTGGCTCCGGCAGACACGACACGTGTAAGCCCAAGGAACATTGCAGGTCAGCTCACAAACGTAGCTGACAAGTAAGACTAATCCCTTGACCCACCTCAGGTGCCTTGAGTAGGGTCGGCTCATGGCAAAAGTTTATCTTCCAAAAGCTTGGAGCTGGGTTGAATTGAGCGGTCCTGATACTCAGGATTTTCTGCATCGCCTGACTACAGCAAACACAAAGTACTTAAAAACCGGAACTGGAACCGAGGGTTTGTTTCTGAACCCACAAGGTAAGATCCGCGCTTATTTTCATTTGTGGAATACCGCACCTCAAAAATACGAGATGGAGTTTGATCCAGGTAGCGACCAGGCATGGAAGACTGAACTTTTGGCTGCGATTGATCAATTTACTTTCGCTGAAAACATGACCCTAACGGATCACGTTGAGTTCACGCAATGTGTATGGGTTTTTTTGGATGAACAAGAGAGCATTCTATTCGAAGGTAAAACGATCGAAGCCAATTCGATCACCGAGAGATCCTCTCTTCGCATCTGTCATCATGGCAGTGAGTCCTTCGGGCGACCTTGGATCTCAGTGCACTTAGATGAGAAAGCTCTTTCCATCTCAGCTGAATCTTGGATCAAAGAAGCATTTCCTGGAATTAAGACCGAAACGGTTTCCGAACAAGAAGTTGAGTACTGGCGTATTCAGTCCCTGAAACCCAAGGTCCAACAAGAGCTCACTCAAGGCGCTAACCCGCTTGAGATCGGCCTAAAATCAGGAATAGCTGACAACAAAGGATGTTATCCAGGCCAAGAAGTCATCGAAAAGATCATTGCGCTCGGATCACCAGCAAAAAGACTGGCTCTGATTTCGGGCGATGGTGCCCCCCCTCCAGTAGGAAGCTCCGTACTCGATTCGAATATCGAAGTTTCAAAAACTGAGGTTGGAAAAGTCACCAGTGCTGTCGTAGACTTGAATGGCAACGGACGAGGATTTTTGGCACTGGCGACATTAAGAAAGACTCACGCAAAAGAAGGACTGAGTGTTTTGGTTCAAAGTGTTCAAAACCAAAGCGACAGTCCTGAACCCATTCAAGTGAAGGTTCTTAAGATCGCTCCCTACACCTCGGAAAATTAATTCCTACTCGGCAAGGACAGCAATAAATGAAGGCTATTGGACGGATCTCTTCCACGTTTGGATTGTTTTTCGGATTGACCTTCGCACTCACATTCGGGCTCTTAACTACCACGCTTCCGAGCCAAGCTCAGACCGTTGGATTTGGAGACTCACTCGGTCTCTCTCCTTTTTGGGATTGGAAGACACTTGAAACACCACACTTCCGAGTGAGTTTTCCGGCTCACCTCACCGCGCAAGCTCAAAAGTCAGCACAACATCTTGAAGACTCTCACACGATTCTGGCACCTGAACTTCATTGGACACCCCGCTATAAGACTCAAATCTTAGTGATCGATAATGCCGATGCAGCAAATGGCATGGCTTCGCCTGTCTCTCGTTTTGGTATCGTCTTGTACTTTACACCTCCAGACAATTGGTTCAGTACCGCCTATTATGATGATTGGTTGAGACTTCTTTGTCTTCATGAGTACNNGAAGCTTTTACTCCGCACTTCGAGTCTTATTTGGAGATGTCTTTCTTCCTAATTCGCTTTGGCCTGTGTGGATGCTCGAAGGCTTAGCTGTGTATATGGAAACTCTGCACACTCAAGGAGGCCGCGGTCGGAGCCCTTACTATGAAGCAGTAATTCGTGCTGCGGTTCAAGAAAAAGTACTCAATGATCCTCAGTTCATTACCTTAGATAAGATCAACGGAACCAATCCCACATTTCCAGGCGGCGAGACACCCTATCTCTTTGGTTATCAGCTGATGAATCAAGTCTCAAAAGATAACAGTAAAGTGCTTGGACAAATGTCGCTCACCTCAAGCGAGCGCATTCCTTTTTTCATCAATGGAAACTTAGAAAATCTTACTGGTAAGGATTGGTACCAATATTGGGATAAATGGGTCTCCGTCGCAAAGAAAAAAGCTGAAGAAGATCTAGATAAAATTAGAACATTGCCAGTCACGTCAGTTGATAAAATTTCCGGCACCCGCTTTTCTACTTATGGACCTACTCTGTCGCCTGATGGAAAGTGGTTAGCTTATACTCAAGACGATCCAGATCAACGAATTGGTCTCTATCTGAGAAATCTTGAAACAGGCAAAGTGAAACGAATTGAGGACAAGTACATGGGGATTGGGATGGCGTTTACTCCCGATTCTCGGACACTCGTGTTTAGTGCACTCCGAAAGACATCCAACTATTATCTCTTTAGCGATATCGCGACCTATGACCTCAAGCGAAACTCTAAATCTTGGATCACAAAAGCGTCTCGCTTGAGGGATCCACATGTCTCTGTGGATGGAAAATATATCACGTTTACACAAGCCAGAGATAATGGTGGTGTAGGACTTGCGTATGCTGGGCTTCACAAAGTGGGCGACGGGTATCAACTTGGTCCGGTCAAGACATTGATCCAGGCCACTTCCTATGATCGCGTCTCCACCCCGCGCTGGAGCCCCGATGGGAAGAGCATTGTCTATACTTTCCATAAAAATGGAGAGTTGGGCGAAGGATTATTTCGCTACGATTTTACCACTCAAAAACCGACCGCTTTAGTTTCGGATGGAAAATTTAATCGCTTCCCAGCTTTTGATTTGAGTGGGCAACTCTATTTTATTTCAGATCGAACCGGTGTCGATAATCTCTATCGTTACGAAAAAGCTGACGGCCAATCGATTCAAGTGACCAATATGTCGACCGCGATTTGGATGCCGGCTTTCGGACCCAAGGGACTCTATGCTTCTGTCCTCGGAGCCGATGGTTGGAGTTTGGCAAAAATCCAAATCTCGCCTCAAGAACTCAAAACTACCCGTATTGAATCCGCTCTCGTGTCGATTCAACCTGCTCAAGCTCCGCAGCCTGTACAAAGCGAACCCAAACTTGCGGCATCCGATAGCAAAACTCAGTATCCTGTCGAAGATTATTCAGTTTGGCCTAGTATCCTTCCTCGACAATGGGCACCCCTTTTAGTTTGGGGCGCAGACTCAGTCTACGTTGGGGGCCAAATCTTAGGTTACGACGCCACCGATCGACACCAGTATGTCCTCGCTGGTGCCTATGATACTGAAATCAAAAAAGTCGATCATTTAGCGATCTATACCAATCGTCAGCTTGGGCCAACTCTCAGTTTAATCAGCGCTAACCAAACACAAAACGTGCGTCGCCATGATTCAGGCCAAGTCGATGGTTACACGCGCAAGATGGAAATAGCCGCCGATCTCTCATTTCCCTTTCAGTGGACGTTTTCTGGCCTCACCCCGAGCATCGGACTCAATGCAGAGAGAGAAAGTCGATATGAAGGCTTAAATGATTTTACCCTTACCGGTAAATCTCGTTACGTACCTAGCGTCGACGCAGAACTTGTCTATAGCGATGCCGAGACATCCCGTTACGCAATTAGTCCAGAACGAGGACGCGTCACTCAAGCAGGAGTACGCGTTTACAATGATTCCGGTACTCAATATTACAAGGGCCTGTTTAAGGACACAGAGTACTTTTATTTAGGCAATCATGTGGTCTTAACACCCTCAATCAAAGGAATGGCGGTATCCAAGATCAATCGCGGATTTTTTACTTCGAACGCAATCGTAACTGNNGTTTTTAACTCTTTCCCAGGGGATTCTTTCGATGAGCTCGCCATTAGAGGGTATCCAGGAATAGAGCTAGGCTCTAAGGCAGTTAGCGTAGGATCTCTCGACTTACGCTTTCCATTGGCTCAAGTATTTCGTGGATGGGGTACAAACCCGTTCTTTCTTGAGAATTTTCACGGCTTTGTCTTTGGTGAGTCTGCGTACTTTCCAACTGCACAGGCAGGATCGCGTTTCTTGCCGTCCGTAGGCGGCGGAATACGTATGGCAACCGAACTATTTTTACACGTCCCTCTGCTTTTTTCTCTTGAGTATCACAAGGGCTTCGAGGACGTTTACGGGGCTCAAGGTGAGCTCTTCTTTGGGATCAATCTAGGATCTATTTCGTTTTAAGAACTTAAAATAAAATAGCCCCCAAAAATGAGCCACTGACATTCATAAAGGAGTCAACGTGGCCAATCAATCACAGGGAATTTTTGCAGGAAAAAAGGCACTCGTCTTAGGTGTCGCTAATGAACGCAGTTTGGCATGGGCAATTGCTCAAGAACTCCATCGCGGTGGGGCGGAGCTTGCGTTCACCTACGTTGGCGAGGCACTCGAGCGTCGTGTTCGTCCCCTTGCTGAAAGTGTTGGAGCGGCCCTGATCGAACCATGCAACGTTGCTGAAGACACTCAGATCGAATCCCTTTTCGCTAAGGTAAAAGAGAAATGGGGAGCCATGGATATCTTGGTTCATTCAGTCGCATTTGCAAACCGCGAAGATCTCGAAGGACGCTTTGTCGATACCTCACGCGAGGGTTTTCGAGTCGCCATGGATANNCGCTTATTCTCTTGTCGCCCTAGCTCGCCATGCGGAACCACTCATGGAAGGACGTGATGGTTCGATTTTGACTCTCTCGTATTACGGCGCTCAACGAGTCATTCCAAATTACAACGTCATGGGAGTCGCAAAAGCCGCGCTCGAAGCGTGTGTCCGTTATCTCGCTTACGACATGGGGTCTAAAAAGATCCGGGTCAACGCGATCTCTGCAGGACCAGTAAAAACTCTTGCAGCAGCTGGGATCAGAAATTTTCGAGACATGCTCAGCGCCGCCGCAGAAAAAACTCCTTTGAAAGAAAATATTAGCGCAGAAGATGTGGGCGCATTGGGTGCATTCCTCGCCGGACCCGGTGCTAAGCACATCACCGGAACAACAATGTTTGTCGACAGCGGCGCGCACATCATGGGGATGTAATGCAGGCAGAACTTCACAGACACATCGACGTTTCTTTGAGATTGAGTACTTTACTTCAGCTCGCTCAAGAGCGCGGGCTCGAACCAGAGAGTACAAGTGTCGATGCATTTGCAGAGAAGTTTCTCATCAAAAAGCCCCTTTCTGATCTTTCGACAGTACTATCTCAGTTTTCCCTCTTTCAGTATGTCTTGGACCGACCAGACGTCATTGAAAAGGTGGCGTTCGAAGCCCTCGAAGATACTTATTTAGAAGGCACTCGGTTGGTGGAGTTTCGTTTTTCTCCAAGCTTTGTGTGTCAGTACAGTAAGCTCAAATGGGAGTACGCTTTGGATGGGTTTGAAGCGGGACTGAAGCGTGGATTAAATCAATATCCCGAGATGAAAGCCGGGCTCCTTTGCATCGCATCTCGTGATTTAGGGCCGGACTCTGTAGAAAAGACCATCGAGTTTTATCTCAAGCACCAAGATCGCTTTATCGGGATCGATCTTGCGGGTGACGAAGCTAATTTTCCTGCGGCTGGATTTACAAAGACGTTCCAAAAGGCAAAAAAACAAGGAGCACGAATCACTGTTCATGCCGGCGAAGCTACGGGCCCTGAAGCGATTTGGGAAGCCATCGAGGTATTAGGCGCGGAACGGATTGGTCATGGTGTCGCGTCTATTCAAGACTCTCAATTGGTCGAGCATCTCATCAAAAACAAAATCTGTTTAGANNGCAATTTTGTTACAAATGTAACGCCTGATTTACGAAAACATCCCCTCCCCTCACTTTTAAGGAAAGGGGTCCCTGTCTGTATCAATACGGATGATCCGGGCATTTTTGGAGTAACACTTCCAAGCGAAATTAAGATCGCAAAGGACATACTAGGGCTTTCACAGGCCGAAATTGAGCTCTGTCACCGACATGCGGTCCAATCGAGCTTTTTGCAATGTTCTTAAAGCTTTGAAATACCTCGATAAAATCTACAGAAATTATATTTTTACGAAGTTGTAAAAAACATGTTGCGACCCGCAAATGGCCTGAGTATATAGGTCCTCCGGTTTTCATTTCCACGGGTGCCCCACTTCCCCCCCACACACTGAAGCGGTTCCCGTGGCTAAATAGGATTCGGAGGCTTTGCCTCCGGATCCTTTTTTAGTTTTAGGGCTCTAGATTTAGAGCTAGTTTTTAGAACAATTTTTTAGAGATAACGGAAACTCCCGCTCCAACATCACACTCGGCCCAGTATCTGCACGGCGAATCCCTGCGAACAGCAGGGGTAACCCATCCGAATCATTCTGGCATTTCTCATATCGACTTTACTCATTCAGAGTGCTCTCGCGTCTGAAAGCTTCGGCCACGGAGAGAACGCATGCTTACACTTTTATCGCGATCGTTATCTTCGGTCCCACCGGATTGAAGATCCGGCCCGGATTGGTGGCTATGGTGCGATGACCGTATCGTACGCAGTGGGTTTAGTTATCCCCGTATTTTACACCGTGGGTGCGGTGGTAGGACTTGGTACATGGATCTTTGAGACGATCGAACGCAACCAGAAATCCTATTATAGCTTGCGTGAAGCATACGATGCCGTCACCGATGCTGAATCCGGCGAAGAAGGTGCGTATGAGTATATTGAGTTTGACGTCGACTCAACTTTTCGCCGCGTTTTTAGAAGAG
>DBAE01000198.1:24059-24331 GCA_002291495.1 Bacteriovoracaceae bacterium UBA1018
CTCGGTCCGTGCGCTCGTGATCAAAATGGCCATTTTAAGTTTATGACCTCAAAAAGGATGAAACGTTACGTCAGCGAGCGATTACAGAAGTAGGCCGTACCTTCAGGTAGCGCATACGCATCAAAACTAAAAGGAAAAGCCCCCTCTTAGCAACGTCTTCTCCTCCTTATAATCGAGGAGGTTTTCGCCATATCCGTGAAAGAATTGAACGATAAAAATAGGGAGATATTCGGCGTCTCTTACTCTTAATCTGAGGCTTAGCTCTTGACCGC
>DBAE01000034.1 GCA_002291495.1 Bacteriovoracaceae bacterium UBA1018
GTTTAATGTGTTTAAAAATTAGACAGGTGGCTAACTCAATTCTACTGCGACATGTCGAGTACTCGTGCCAAATCTAAGCTGCTCTGGTCCGTTTTATGCTTGGCTAAGTCATCTAAGCTGCACGAGGATCCGCGCACTATGTACCAACAAACATTAAAAAAACCTGATGGCCGGACGCTTTATATTTATTCGCGTAGACCCATTCCACAGGGTCTTAAAGCTCCAAGCCCGAATACCGAACCGCTCAACGTCAATCCGCATCTGAGATGGCACCCCTTGTTAGGACAATGGGTCTCCTATGCGAGTCATCGGCAAAATCGTACTTTCTTACCGCCGCCTGAGTACAATCCTTTGGCTCCGATGCGCTCTGAGGATTTTCCTACGGAACTTCCTAGCGGGGACTATGATGTCGCTGTTTTTGAAAATTTATTTCCAGCTCTCTACGCGGACGCTAAGACGACCGATCATTCCAAGGGAGTTTATACCGAGGCGCGTCCTGCTCAAGGCTCGTGCGAGGTGGTTGTCTTTAGCCAAAACTCAAAAACTAATTTGGGCGAACTGTCATTAGATCACGTCGATTTACTGCTTCAAGTATGGGGTGATCGATATCGGGTGCTCTCTGAGCGAGATGACATCCATTATATTCTGCCCTTCGAAAATCGTGGGGTAGAAGTGGGAGTGACTCTTCATCACCCGCATGGCCAGATCTATTCTTACCCCTTTATTCCTCCTATTCAGCAGCAAGAACTTTCACAGCAAAGAAAGTTTTTTCGAGAAACTGGGCATACACTTCTCTCACACATGATTGCCGAGGAACAAAAAGATGGCCGCCGGATTATTTTTGAGTCCGATCACGCCATCGCGTTTATTCCAGTCTGTGCCCGTTACCCGTATGAGGTTTGGGTGCTGCCAAAACATCCCGTTGCATCGGTCGCAGATCTAGGCCCGGAACCACGGCGCCATTTTGCGAAAGCCCTCAAAACTATCGCCATGAAGTATGACACTCTTTGGAACCGACCGTTTCCATACTTGATGACTCTTCGGCAGGCACCCACTGACGGAGTTTCCTACCCCGAGTGGCATTTTCACATTCAATTCTATCCTGCTCTCAGAAGTCCAGGCCGACTTAAATATCTGGCAGGTACTGAAATCGGAGCAGGCATGTTTGCCAACGATAGCCTTCCTGAAGAGAAGGCTAAAGAACTAAAAGAAGTAGTGATCCCGGAGTTTTCCTAATGAACAAAAAAATGGAAATTGAAATAGCCAAGCGATCTGACGAAATTAAACAGAAGTTAGAAATTATTCGCGGCTCGATGCGGACTCACGGCATAGCTGGAGTTCGACTCCGCGGAGTAGATTGGTTTAGCTGGGCCACGGCTGGCGGATCGAGTGTAGTCATTTTGACGAGTGAAGCAGGTATTGCCGAAGTTTTTGTAACCACGCACGGAGCGTGGGTTCTCACTAATTCGATTGAACGAGACCGCCTGATTGAAGAAGAACTGACAAAAGACTACGAGGTCCATTCTGAACCTTGGCCCGCTCTATCTCATCGCCCTTTTCATGAATTTATCAGGGATCAAGTTCCGACGGGCCGAGTGGCGAGTGATCGGCCTAGTGAAGGCGAAGTAGCTTTGCCAGTCGATCTTGTGGCTGCCAAACGAAAGCTCCTACCTTCTGAGATCGAACGTTATCGCGAGTTAGGGCAGTCTGCGGCCGAAGCGATGACAGAAACTTTGAGTCTAGCACGTCCAAAGTGGACAGAGGCCGAACTTGCTGCACAAGGATCTCAAGCGCTTTGGAGGAGAGGTATTCATCCTACTCTCACACTTGTTGGAGGAGAGAGCCGGGTCGCGCGCTTCAGACATCCAACAGCGACATCTTTCACCAAGCTCGACGGTTACGCCATGTTGGTATTTTGTGCCCGAAAGTACGGTCTTTACGCCAATCTCACACGATTTGTGTTTTTCAGAAAACCCACCGTCGAAGAGACAAAACGATTTGAAGACGTTGCGCGAGTCGAGGCAGTTGCCTTTGATCAGTCTCAAAGGTTTCTCACTCTGGCACAGATCTATGAAGAACTCGATCGTGCTTACGGGCGACTAGGTTACCCTCGTGAAATTTTGAAACACCACCAAGGTGGCACGACTGGATATCTATCTCGTGAAATTGTCGCAACACCCGATCAAGCAGTTCGAATTGAACCGAATACAGCACTGGCTTGGAATCCAAGTCTTCCTGGGGCGAAGATTGAGGACACGGTAGTGGTTGGAGAACGATTTACGGAAGTGCTGACAACTGATCCAAAGTGGCCCACACAAATGATCGAGGGATGTAAGCGACCGGATCTACTTGTCAGACCGTAAAATTAGGGGGAGCGGTTATGAAAGTTCATACAAATCAAAATACACATGAAAATACACGCAAAAATACACACCAAAGAACCGTAACCATGCGGGCCTCTGGCCGAGTTAATCTGATCGGCGAGCATACGGACTATAACGGAGGATTTGTGCTTCCAACAGCTATTAGCCAAGAGACTGTTGTTGAGCTCAAGCTCAATCCTGATTCCAAGCTGGTCCGGGCGGAAAGTTCAAATACGGGTAAACGTTTTGAGTGTGCTTTAGGATCTGAAAAACTGACCCATTCTTGGAGTGACTACATTCAGGGAGTAGTTCGAATACTCAGCTCAGTTCGAACCATCCCGTGTGGCTTTGATATCAAGATTGATTCTCACGTTCCGATGGGAAGCGGACTCTCATCGAGTGCGGCGCTTGAAGTGGCACTTTTCAGAGCGCTGAACGAAGCCTTTGACTTTGGTTTGCAAGATGTAGAGATTGCGAGACTCTGCCAAAGAGTAGAAAATGAGTTTGTCGGCGCTCGTGTCGGTATTATGGATCCGATGGCGTGTAGCCTTGCTCGACCTGGAAGTGCACTTTTTTTAGATACGAGAGACTTGAGCTACCGGGTAGTCGACTTGCCAAAGGAACTCGATCTGATTGTGATTAGTTCAGGGATCTCCCACCGCAATGTCGGAGGCGGATATAATGAACGTCGTGCCCAATGTGAAACAGCTTGCCGCGAACTTGGGATAAATGAACTGAGAGATCTTAGCGTGTCTGATCTACCCAAGTTGGATCGCTTGTCTGACGTACTCAAAAGACGAGCCAGGCATGTGATCACTGAAAATGAACGGGTTGTACAGGCTGTCAAAGCTATAGAGGAGCGCGATCTACCTCGATTAGGGCATCTGTTTAAGGAGTCTCATCTCTCGATGAAGCTGGATTATGAGACTTCTATCCCAGAAATTGATTTATTAGTTGAGCTGACTAATTCCGAACCCGATGTCTACGGCGCGCGTCTGACGGGCGGAGGTTTTGGAGGATCTATAGTTGCGATCGCCAAAAAGGGAAAAGGCTCAACGGTTTCATTACGGGTCACGGAGCGGTATCAAAAAGAGACGGGTGAACAACCCAGGATTTTGACCTGAAAAATTTTGCCCCTTGTGCGAAATAGAGATAAACTGTTGAGATCAGTGAGCATAAGGAGTGATCGTGAGCGATTCATGGAAAAACGCGCTTCAGGGAGCGCTTCGCAATTCAATTAAGGATTCCAAGCAATCTCCTGAAGAAGGAAAGCTTGTCTATTCAACAGATCCATCGCTCAAGGCACAGTGTTCAAAATGTAAAGAACTGAAGGCAGCATGTGTTTGTGAGCCTGAGGTCGATGCCTCGAAGGCAAAATATATTCCCGTACTTCGAATTGAAAAAAGCGGACGTGCAGGTAAAACTGTTACCGTGATTGATCAGTTGCCTAAAACTGAGCTCTTCTTAAGAGATCTCACCACAAAATTAAAAAAGAAGTGTGGATCAGGCGGGTCTTATAAGATGGATGGAAAAGAAGGAGTTATTGAAATTCAAGGCGATAAGAGAGAAATCATTCGCGCCGAATTTCTGAAACAAGGCATTCAGGTAAAAGGATAAGAAGGATGAAGAACTCTTTAATGACGATAGGCATGGCTTTGAGTGTATTTTCGACTCTTGTAGCCCAGGCAGCTGTGCTCGCGCATATTCCTCGTCAAACGATGAAAACGCCTCAAGGGGAGCAGCTCGATATCTTTGTTGCCACGACTTACGAAGACCAAAAAACAGGTCTAAGTGGGATTGCTTCAAAGGACTTTGCGGCTCATCAAGGGATGATGTTTATCTACGGAGGCAACGAACCTCATCGCGTTTGGATGCCGGATACTTATTTTGATCTGGATATTTTTTTCTTAGACGAAAAGTTCAAAGTCCTCGATATTCACCGCAAAATGAAAGCTCATCCTGGTAGGAACACTCCGCCTGAGATCATGATTTCTAAAGAAGTGCCATCCTTTGCCATCCTTGAAATGCGAGCTGATTCGCCGATCGCTAAAAAAATTAAAAAGGGTGACCAACTGAAGGTCGTGGAAGATAAAAACGGGACTCAAAGCGCAAAAAAATCAAATCAGAAGTAATGACTGCGCCTAAAAGCTAGTGCAGCCGAGGCGTTTCGTAGTGTTGAAAGGTCGATTGCGAGTGAGATCGAGTCGTTAAAGATCGGTGTGGACGATGATTCGAACCGGTCCATACAATCGGTACTGATCCAGAAAGCACTTTTGGAATGAGTGCGACACCGAGTTTTCCACAGCGGCCCCGAACGTCGTGATCTTCGAACCGACTGGTGACTAAAATGGCGTCATCTTGGATCCCTAGGGCTTCAATCGTATCGAGACCATTTTCTTTTTCGCCTGCCAATTCATAGTCACAGAGAAACAGGTGTTTTACGCTGGGATTGCGATGGCTGAGAAACCAATTCTTAAGTTCAAAAGTGGTTGAGAAATGAAGAAGGGTAGGCAAGCTATCTATTGGAAGATCAAGCGCTGTAAATCGATTTTTCCAAATCTGATGAATGGACTGGTCGTCATCCAGGATAACCACTACGGAGTCAGGATGGAGTGTGATTTCAGATGTAAACCAACTCGGGGTCCTAGCCCGTCTAAGAGTAATAAGGACGTTGGTGCCATTTCCACCTTCGGAAATGATTTTGAAAGATCCGCCCCAAGATTCCGCACATGTCTTGGCATGATAAAGCCCCAAGCCTGAACCGTGAGGTTTGCCGTAAGTTTCGCCTTTATTGCCCAATCTCTGGATGACGTCGCTTGGGATGCCGCGACCGTTGTCGATGATTTCAAGCTGTACGACGTCCCGATCGCCGCTCAAGTGCACTATAATTTGACCAGCAGATTCGATAGCTTCAGCAGAGTTATCGATGAGGTTGGATAGTAGGCGCTGAAACTCGATTCTTTGAATGTCTGCAAATAACCCGAAAGTGCTGCGATCAAAGCGACTTTCAATTTGAATCTGTTTCCTATTTTCAAACTGCATTCTTTTTTCTGAAAGAAGTTCTTCAATCAGAACACTGAGGAGCTCTATAGATTTTTCTTCAGTCGAGAGGTGAGAGTTGGAGTCAAGTGATGTTGAGGTGTTGAGGAGGCGGTTCTTCTCAAGCAAATTATTGGCAATGTCCCGAATCCGTGTGATCGCACTTCGAACCAGGATACGCTCGTCTTCTGGGAGCTGAATAGCTGACCGGGCAATAATCTCAAGAGCCGCAAGCGGCGAGCGAATATCATGTGCAACTTGAGCAGCCATTTCTGAGCGGGTTTGTGCTAGTTTTACTCGTACTGCTTGAAAGTCTCGTTCCTTTTCTTCTCGAACAGATTTTTCCAAAACCAGTTTGAAGCTTTCCGAGAGCTCAAGAGGAAGTTGTTGAAACTGATTAAACTCTTCGACTGGATTATTTCGTCTAAATTCGCTGCCTACCAGGAGCCCGAGCTGTTCACTGAAGTTTTTGACTTTTTCTGCGAGAAAGTGACTGACTAGCGTCGAAAGGATTGCGCCTAAACTGCATCCTAGAGCAACGATTTTTACTGCCTGGATGTTTCCGTATTGCGAAACAGAAAGAAACCCGATGAACAAGAGGATCAAGGCGAGCGTGCCCATTTTATAGGAAGAGAGTAGGCTCGATCGATTAAATGTTTCGATGCGTACGATACCTTTTCTAAAAAAGACCGCCGATGAACCTAAAAGGAATATTCCGAATGCCCAAAAGTATTCATAAAAACCAAAATGCGCCTCGGCTCCATTAAATACTTCAACACGGAGGGCCCAGTCTGAAAAAACTAAAGACAGTATTCCTAGAGCAAACGACGACCAAAACAAACTTCGGGATGAGATCAATCCCATAAAGGCAGGAAGTGCGGCGATAAAGCTGGAGAGGACGATTAGTCCTTGGCCGATATTATAGACTGTCAGACCATTTCCTTGAACTGCGCGTAAATAAGGCCAGATAATAAAATGGTACGCGGTCGGGATAAATAGGATAGTTGGGATAAGGCTTACTGGACGAAGTAATGCTTTACGAAAACCTTCTTGAAAAGAGCTGACAATGGACAAAGTCGCTAAGACAAATGCAGCGACATACCCATAGGTGGTGAGGAGTACGGTCCACCAAAGATGGGGATCATATCCATTGATGTAGAAAAGAAAGATGTACCAAAAGTCTGCGAAGAGCAGAGAAACAAAAAATAAACCCAGAGTACGACGAGAAAATGGAGTTAGATTTTTCCAATACTCTGGCTTTGCAAAAATAAACCAGGCACTGATGGATTCAGTTAAGAGTTCGGCAAGACCGACATAAAGCCCTGGCTTAATTGGAAAGTAAGATTCAAGAAGCGCGATCGGAATCAGCAGTAATGCGATGCCTGCGATAATCTTGGTGTATCTTATGGTTTCCATACCAACACTTTCGATACAAGCTGACCAAAATCCCGGTAGTTATCGAGATAAAGAAGAGCGAATTCCTGAAAAGAATTTTTTTGAAAAAACCGAAGTGACGCCTCGTTGAAAATGGGTTGGCAAAGTATATCAGTCACAATAGGATGTGACGTTTGGCGCTGAATTTCTTGAACGAGTTTTGTGCCAAGTCCGGTTTTTCTCTGATCAGCTTTTAGAGCAATGCGATGGAGATAGACTGCGGACTGCATTTCTTCTTCAGAAAATGCGGCCGGGTAGTTCAGTGTGAGGCGTCCATCCGTGCGGTCTGTATAAAGAACTGTAAGTTCTTGAATGGAGGTCATCATCGCGAAAGCGAGGAGAACGCCATTTGTGTCACGCGCAAGATGGATCTGCGCTCCTTCGGCGAGGAGCGCTTGGATTTCGTGGTTCGAGATTGAGCCAATAAGAAAGCCATTCTCGGTATCTTTAGCTTGGCGATCGATCAGAAGGGGGGTCTGGAGAGCATCTATCTCCGCAAGCGTTTGCTCAATGGTTCTAGTCGCTTCGGGATTATCTGCCGTAAGGACAGAGAAGCGAAGCGTAGGGTTTGGACTCGGGCTGATCATCGTGGGATCTTCATAGCTGCGTTGACACTTATGGTCAACTAATTAGTCGGATTTGTAGGGTTTTTGCTCTGATCGGCAGCATTGAATGGATAGAGCCGCATCGATAGCCGTAGATCTTAGTCCCCGCCGCCATCTCCGCCACTGTCTCCAGCATCGCTATCGCCCCAATCGGAGTCGCGGCCAGAATCGGTCTCTGCATCGGTATCGTCCCGCCAACGGTCGTAATTGTAGTAATCAGGGCCAGTAGTATCGTCGTTTGAGGTGGATGGTCTTTGTTTCCTTCGCAAGACCACAGGAGCTGGGTCAGGGCGCCATTGTTGGATCGCAACTTGCGGATTTAAAAGAACTTCTCTTTTAAGTTCATCGGCGAGAAATAGACCAAAGTCGGGATGATTAAAGTGTGGGTGGCTCAAACTGAGCTTAAATACGCTGAGTGTAAAGTAAAGCTTTTCAATAACGGGATTACTGACTGACGAATTTGGATAGATCTCGGACTTTTTCAGGTTTGAGATATCGGTAAAGGCTTCGGTCACTGTCTTCAGGACAAATCGCGAGCCCGCAAGGCGTTCTTCGCTCAGCCTTAGAACTTGAGGGTAAGAAGAAGAGCGAGTTGGGATTTTAGGAATTCTATGGCTGAGTTTGCTCCATACCGAGTCGACCTGAAGAGCGAGTGCTTCGAGCCGGTCCTTCGCACTATTCGCATCTTGAAGAAGGGCCGGGATTCGAGTTTTTGCGACATAGGTATTACTGAGTGGAAGACTTTTGTGGACTTTGAGGGCCTCTAGTTCTAACAGGACTAATTCTATAGATGGGCCACTGAGTATCTTTCCCACTTTTTGGTGGAGTACCTCCGTATCAACGATCATTTTTCGATCGGTGTATTCCTGGCCTAGGAAAAAGTTACAAACCCCATCCCATAAGCTCGCATGAGCAAATGAAGGATACGGTAGTGCAATCAGGCTGATCATTAGAAGGAGTCGGAAGGAGCTACGACGGGCGGCCATAGGTCATCTTATACATTATGTTTGGACCAATAAATATGTGAATTTTTCATGAACTTCTGGTCTCAGATCAAATTAAATAGGCGCTAAATAAAAATACAGACTCAGGCTCATGTTTTTAACCCTAAATGCCGAGACGTCTATTGATGAAAGCACGTTCAAAATCTCTGTATGCTCTGTCGGCGGTTCAATTCTTTGTGCCGGTTGCGATCTCCGCAATCAGTGCTTGGATTTTTGAGATGTCTACTTCGGAGTACGCCTCCGCGGTATTCAAACAGGCAAGTGGACTCGAGTCCTTTGGCTACTTCGCTGTCATGCCTTTAGCAGGCTTAGCGATCTTGGCCAAAAGGGGTTGGAGCTTTCCACTTTTCTTAGGACTTTCGGTCTGGAACATCGTCACGATGCAGACGATTAGTCTGGATCTCCCAGAAATCCTGAGTTTGCCTCTCATGCTTTTAGCTTACGGGCTAAATGCCGGCGCAGTCGGGTACTTCTTACTTCCACTTGTGAAGGAAGAAGAAACCGACGTGCATGCAGGACCTGGCAGTCAGTATAAGACCAAGCCTCGGTTTGTGGTCAATATGCCTGCAGTGATTGAAACTTCGAACGGTTCGAGTGAGTGCGAAATTGAAGATATTTCTGAAGGTGGCGCGCTCCTTCGCAGTCATCAAAAGTTTGAGAAAAACGAGAACGTATTTCTCAGTTTTAAGTATAAAGACCTTAAACTTGCATTTGAGGCTCGAGTTGCTCACGGAGTGAAGGGATTGGGACTCCAGTTTCATCTCACTCCTGAAATGCAAAAGACCATGAAGACCTTAATCATGATGCTCGAAAATGCTGGCATCCAGCCTAGAGAGGGTCGGGGCAATAAACCTAAAAATGCCTTCCAGTTGAGCATGCAGCGCGTTTATGTAACTTTTGACCGTCTGTTTAGCAAAATGCTCGACGATGGTGAAGAAGACGAGAGTACTGAGCTTGAAGCACCTGAGGTTAAGTCAAGTAATCGTCAAAAACCTGCCGCTTAATTTATAAATTTAGTATGGGTAATAAAAAAGGCCAAGCTTTCGAGCTTGGCCTTTTTGTATTTAAAGCTTCAATCAGCTAACGAAGACCTTAGGTCTACAAGAGTGGGCAATTTTCCCAAGATACATCATACACCCAGTCTTCGCCTTTACGGTTGAGCTGAGCGAGAGTCACTCGGAGAGTAACGGATCGATCTGTAGGCTCGTCATAGAGATCCATCCAGACTTGTGAATTTTTCATAAAGGGCGGAGCGAGGCTCGCGTCTTTACAGACCATCTGACATCCACGTGAAGTGACTTCGACTGCTCGTCCAGCCACCACTCGGTGGTAGTCATGACAGAGCGCTTGGAAAGTTTGTGATGTCTTTCTAATTGGGGCATCCGCAGCAGAGGCAGTACCAGTGCTGGCCGGATTAGTAAACTTGCCTGCCGGAACTTCCATCGTGCGAGTTTCCTTCGCATATGAAAGTGGTTTTGCTGGCTGTGCTTGCGTTTGGGTTTGCGGTGAAGAAGCTGCCTGAGTAGCCGCTACTGCAGCCGCTGCCGCAGCAGAGCTTGGTGGAGGAATCGCAGGTCCTTGCACTCCAGTAGGAGGAGGTGGCGGTGGTGGTGGAGCAGGAGGAGGAACTAAAACCCAATTCGGGCTTTGACCATCCCACATCCATTCATACCGATAAAATTCACCACTAATTTTCATTGCCTCAACTTCAGCAACAGAAAATGGACCGAAAGTTTTTCCGTCCTTGCCTAAGTAGACGAGTATCGCAGTTTGGTTATCCGACATAATTCAATGTTCAACGGACATTGAATAAAAAGCAAGAAGCTAGCTTCTCAATCTGACTTTCTCTGTTATCCTAATGGTAAGGAAACAAAATAATGACTCGATTAACCCACCCATTTGTCGTCGTAGCGTTATTCTTGACTTTGCCGACCATCTCGTCTTCGGCTTTTGCTCAGGCCCCAGCTGGGGGCGGTGCAAAGCAAGGGGAGCGCTTGGACGTCGAATCAATTAAACAAAAGTACTGGGCTAAAGGTAATGAAACCCAGATGAATGTGGTTCAAAACCGCATGTATACCCGTGAAGGAAAAGTCGAACTTTCAGTCTTCGGCGGAACTTTCTCAGATGATCCATTTCTTTCGACTCGATCACTAGGTGCGTCGCTTGGCTACCATTTCAGTGAGTACATTGGTATTCGAGCTCTCTATATGAAGCTCTNNGCTCTTTCCAAAAAAATCGAGCGCTGCTGATGCTTTCTTGGCCTACCAAAAGAGTGAAGCGACGACTAACCCTCCAAATTATTTCTATGGAGTGGAAGGTACAGCAAGTTTGCTTTATGGAAAGTTGAGTCTCTTAGGTAAAGCCATTATCTATTACGATCTCCATCTATCAGCAGGATTGGGTCAGCTTAATACCTCAAATGGAACTTACCTCGCTCCGATTGTCGGAATTGGTCAGCAGATCTATTTGAGCCAAATGTTTCTTCTCAGATTTGATTATCGCATGCTTAACCACAGCGAAAATCTTGCTGGTTTGACCAATAAACGTACTCTTTGGACGGACTCATTGTCGCTTGGACTAAGCTTATTGTTCTAAATTTGCAGTTCTAGGGCTCATCTAGCGAGTCCGATCATAAATCGAATAAAAACCCTGGTTTTCTAGCGAAAATCAGGGTTTTTTATTGGCCCTTTCATACTTTTCTATCTTACCTCGTCCAAAAGCCTGTTTGGCTCGTACCCAGTTGTGAGCTTTGCAGAGAAGCGTAAGGTTGTCAGGAGAGTTAGTTCCTCCTAGGGCGTGGGGGGTGAGGTGCTCGATCTCTAGCCAGCGCGTTGTGCCGCAGCGGATGCCGGTCTTTGGATTTCTATACGTGCACCGTCCTCGAGCCTCTTTCCAAACCTGCGCTCGCGCGGAGGAGGAGATGTAGCGACTGTTTACTTTCGACGTCGAAAGTACACGGGGTGTGGATAGTACGCGGGTCGTGCAATCTGTGCGGGACCTGTACCGTGCATGAGAAGCCTCAGAGCTTCGCATATCCTCACCCGCGTTGGAGCGATCTTTAACAGCCGCATCCATTTCTCGTCCTTCCTCGGGACTTTCGAGTTCGCCGCGGACATTCGATTTACTTTGTGGCTCTTTCTTTTCGGGTGCCATCTTCATCAAGGGATCAAACTTCTTGAGTCCGAGTTCAGCCAAAAGATCGATGAGTTCTGCGTATGAACTCGGTTCTTTAAAACGTCGGCCGACGAGATCTTGGAGGCGCTTGAGCTTCTGTAACGTTTCTTGTTTCAGGCATACTCTGAGCTCAGTCCATTCTTCAGTCATTTGCTTTTCGCGTTGTTTGGGTAGAGCTGAAACAGGGGAGCGATCGACGAGCTCTTTTTGTACCTCACGAGTGGACTTTCCTTCCATGGAGCGAAATAGGGAGGCCTTGTCTTCCTTTGAAAATGTCTTTTTCTTGTGGACCGCCTCAGCACGAAGAAAGCTTTGCACCTGGCTCACGGTGCTGACGCTGAGCTTTCCGGTTTGCAATGCCTCTTCGAGTTCGGGGAGGTCACGCATCGCTCGCATCGCTGAGATACGATGATAGGCGGAACTTTCAGTAAATTCGAGCTCTTTAACGACGTAATCAAAGAGACTTGCATAGCCGATATCTGCATAAATGCGCCGCCGTTCGATTTCTCGCAAGTGATGGAGAACCTCGATCCCGATGCGACGTTCATCAAGGGCAAGTCGTTTTGTATGTAGAAGAAGCTCTGTAGAGGATAGTTTTCTAATATTAATGGCGGTTTCTATCGGCGGGTTGGTCAAAATCTTTGGGGGTGACATATCGCTTTGAATGACTTGCATAGAGTCTCCGGTAAGAATGATTAATTTGATTTTCTATTGTTTTCTTTGAGTCCGGAATTCGGATGTATCCTGGAGATCATCCTCTGCGCTTGTCGTGCATGAGCATTTAACAAAATTAAATCTACTTTTCTAGGCTCTTTTGCGCAAATTCTTCAATCGTCGTCAAAAGTATGACAGAATTTCAGTTCGTTCCAGTACTAAACTCGGCACTCTTATCAGCTTCTCGATCCTGCGCTTTAGATCGATCGTCGATAGTCCGAAAAGATTGAGATGGCGAAACTCTCGATTCTTCTCATCATAATCACGCTTTTCGCTTCAGCGAGTGGAGCTCGTGCTCAAACTGCCGGATGGGAAATACGAGCGCTTCTTAAGCAAGGAACGAGTATTTGGGAGCATCCTTCGAAAGTAAGAAACCTTTCCGAGAGGATTCAGGCTTTTTTACAGAATCCAAAAAATGAATCTTTGATTTTAAATAATCCGAAATCTCGTACGCTTAAATCGGAGGCGAAGGAGCTGATAAATCTCCAACATCAGCTTACGTCATATCTGGCACTGGAACGAAATCTGAAAAATCCAGAATGCTCTGGACTTGATCATCGCGAAGCTAAGGAAGAGCTTAAGTCAATCTCGCTAAGCGCTCGAACGAATGTGAACGACGATACTTGTGCTCCCGAGGAAGATCTAGCTTTGATCCTAAAGGCAGGCACTTCAGTAGATCATCTCATCAACGACGCTGCAAAAATGCAGATTGTAAATCGATTTGAGGGGTACCCGTGGGATCAACTGATTTATCGATTGGTTCATAACAGCGCAAAAAGTGGGTATAAAAGTCGCCTTTGGTTTGAATTTCTCAAAGATAAGAAACGATTGTCGAACCAAGTTTTAACGGACTATTGTAAGGCCGACAGAAGCTTTTGTTTAAATGCACAAGATATTACAACATCGGGGCTAGAGCAAACAACCTATCTTAAAATCAAGTACCGAGACATTTCTCCAAAAGAAGAAACGATGAAGGAGAGTAATCGGTATTTGGAACGCCTGAATCAGGTCGTCAATCTGATGAAGGATAATGCTAAGAAGGGAATTGAAAAGTCTCGCGCGGCATATCTTAAGAAACTTTCTCAAAGTCCAATGAATAGGAAGGAAGCTGGAATAATTCCTGGGGAGTTTGTTGCTGAGTTTTTTGATCCTGCTCAGGCAGCGGCTGACTACGAAGAATATTCAAAGATCTATCAGGAGTTTCAGAAATCTGCGGGCGCATCCCTTTACCTTGGATCGGAATTGCAGAGCAAATTAAGACCAAAACTCTTCGATCCCACACATTTTATTGTCCAACATCAATATGTCAGTATCAGCGAGATCGATCAAGCGGCACAAAAAGCAATACTTGCGACACATGAAAATGCGATGACGACGCTAGGAATACTGAACTCTAAAGATCCCTCTTATCAGAAGGCACTCCAATTAATAGAATCCAACCGAGGACTACTTTCAACAGTTCTCATGGAAGATCCTTCGCTCGCTCCGATGGTGTGCTCGGCTTTGGGCGAACTAGCTGCGAGGGAAAAGAGGACTCAAAATAAGCGAGACTTGCTGATTTATGGCGGTAGTGCAGTTTCGGCCGCGCTTGTTCTTACAGGTGTTGGATGGCCAATGCTGACTGTCCTTGGACTCAGTTACGGGGGAGCAGAAATCTATTATAGCAAAAAGGACCTCGATCGAGCTCAGCATAGCTTCCAAGCGGCAATTGCAAACAGAGACGCATCTCAAGCCAGAAAGTCTCAGGTCAAAATAGAGCAAGCGAAGTTGAATCGAAATGTAGCAATTGCGACGACGACAGGTGCTGCACTTTTAGATGGAGTGCGAGCCGCATCGGCTTTGAAAAACATACCAAAATTTAAGCTTCTTACCGAAGGGACAGGTCAATCGGCTCAAAAATTAATTCCAGCACCATCGAACGCGAGGGTTGCAACAGCGGAAGTCGAAGGGCATGTTTTTAATGTCGACGTCATTACACCCAATGTAAACGGCACAGAGTTAGAAAAGATGGCATATGAGTATCAAAAAGAAACTGGAGGTCGGTTAATTGCAAGTGACGGCCTTTTCAAAGATCTTGATGAAACCATTTTGTCTTTCGATCATCCGAAAATAAAGATTCTCGATCCTAAATCTAGGACTATCGTGCATGAAGGGCCAGTGCGTGGAATCCCTAAGACGAACCCGGTTTTGCCGAAGGCTGAGTCTCCTTTGTTTGAAATTCCACAATTGGGACCTGTTTTCGTAAAAGAAACGTTCAAAAACGGAAAGACATTTACTCATATCAAACTGTCGAAAACTGAGCTCGAAAACGCAAAGAATATAAAACCAAAGCCTTATATACATCCGGCAGATCAAGCAGCAGCAGATGGCGGGCTAGTTTTTCAAACCAGTGGCATAAATTCAAACGAGACCTTAAAAAAAATTCATACTATTGGAGGAGTACCGCTCGACAACCTTACGCGTCGCGCACGACCGAGTGAGGGGGGATGGGGCTTTCCATCGGATGAAGAAGACTATCATTTATTTGCGGAACTGGTCAAAAATGAGGACCGAAATAAGACGAAGAACCTTTTTTCGTCTACGAATTTAGAGATCGGCATCCGTCGATCTTACGCAGGTTGGCTTTCGCCGCGTGAAACCATGCGTGATCGCCTGATCACAGACAATACACTAGTGACTTCATCTTATGGGTTAACCCATCAAATGGTGGCGGATCCGCTCCTAGACATCATCGAAAAGGCAGAGTCATTTGATTCGATGGAGGCGACGTTCCAGTTTGTCTATAACGGGCGCAAATATCTGGTCGAAGCTGAACGTCTGTGGGAAGGATCGGGCACCTTCGGTACGAAAAGTACTATGAAGTCTGGGTGGAAGGGGATGAAAGGAATGCCTTTTGTCACCCAGGGGAGCTTATTCAACGATGAATTGTTCTCGAACTGGCAGTATAAAATTATCGATATCGAGAGTGGAAAACTCCTCAAGGGCGATGCTTTAACGCCCCACTTAATCCATCGGTATGGATTCTATCAAGGTGGGCCGTATCGAATGGATCCAAAAGAGATCATCCAGTTTTTCCGCCTTACCGATGCTCCGATCAAAGAGACCAAATTGCTGAAATCGGGTCAGAAGCTACTACCAGCGCCTAAAAAACAACTTCCACCATCGACGCAAAAGGCGCTGCCTCCACATCAAGATGCAACAAGCAATCTTCCAGTATTGCGACGATCTCAGACCGAGGCATTACCAACTCGAAATTAAGCTGGATAACTAGAAGGCATAAGGTGGTTTAGATTTTCGACGCCGCAAACACTCGGCTCGGGCCACAAAGTTTCTACGAACCTTGAAGCCCGAGTCTCGCACTTATAATTAAATATTAATGGCCTTCAGCTGACTCTGCGGCGACTGCGTCTTTTGATTGAGAGCTTTCGGCTGACTTTTCAGTGCTTTCAGGCTTTTGACCGGCATGAACGGATTGAGAGTCTGAGCTCGAGCCGAGCGCTCGATTCAGTTCTTTCGTTGCTTCATGATAGCTCTTCATTGCCATTTGATTGTTGTCGATCTCAGCTTTTAGAGCAGCGGTAATGGTAGCTTCGTATTCAGCTTCTTGTTCGAGCATTTGATTGGCTTCTTTTTCAAAGTCCACGAAGACTGAATTACTGCTTGTATAAGCATGCTCACAGCTTCGAATGTCGTTAGGGTCGCTGCCGACTTCCTTTTTTACAATCTTAGCGGCGCGAAAGAACGTGAGCTTAAATTCATACGCTAGATTCGTTAGTTGCTTTTTTCCTTCGAGATCATACGGATTTCTATCGGTTACCCGGGAAAAAATTTCTCGATCCACATTCGATTGGATCTGCTTTTTAGCTTCGGTTGCTTTCACGATCTCAATTACGCGCAATTTTCCAATGAGGTTGGCGGCTTCGCGTTGCGCCTTTTGAACACGAAGGAAGCTGTCCATGATCGCTTTAGATTGGATAACAAATTGGGTAGCACAAGTGGCAATCTTGAGTTTTGGGTCGAGATTGTTCTGGACATACTCAATCGTGAATAGGGAGGTACCAAGTCTTTTCGCTAATGATTTGAGGTTAGCGCTGTTTTGGACTATTCCTTTTTTAAAGGCGATCACGTTTTTAGTCGTCTGTTTATGGCCCTGTAAGTAGACTTGAAAGTCTAATGGCGCACTCTTTGGAGTATAGGGCTCTGAAGCTTTTTTGTAGTGGTAGTTTGGCCCTGCAATCGAGCTAGGATACTCAAGTGCCGCTTTTTCGTCCTCTGTGATTAAAGTAAAGTATTTCGAACTTGCGGATGTTTCCCCATGTTTGAAGCTATTGGTTTGGGTGATGCCGATTTTTGTTTTGATCTCAGGTTCAGTGTTCGCTAGCGCCAAAGGCGATGATACGCCTAGAGATAAACTCATACCTAGGCAAGGAACTAATAATCTAGATGATTTTTTATAAATACTTCTCATACTCTTTTCCTCTATTTGTCTTTCTCAATTAGTCATGTGAGCCTTTGTGAAGATCTTTGAAGGATTTGTTTAGTATCAGCACGAATTGTGCCGCAGCTATCTATTCAAAACAGAAGAGTAGTTGGTTAAATAATTATTATGTAATTATGGCCTGTTAAAGAAATTTGAAGACATAAAAGGTTATGCGCGGGTGCGATTGTGTCCCACCCGACACTGTCTACCTCAGTTGACACCTCTCCAAAACTTATTCACTTCACACCGAAAAATCCCAACGAATCCGCGTGATACCACGTGGCCCACTGATTGCTTTTAGTACACACGGATCATGTAAGTGATCACATCG
>DBAE01000228.1 GCA_002291495.1 Bacteriovoracaceae bacterium UBA1018
TTATTTTAATCCTTACTCTTTGAACTGAACGTTGGAGAGCGAGTGTGAAATAAAAAAGGCCGGGTCAGCGACCCAGCCTTTTTTTGCTCCGACATTGCTCGGAGCTATCATCTATCTAATATTTATCGAATTACCAGTTGCCGCGTCCGCCGCGATCGCCGCCGCGTCNNCACGTGGAGCTTGAGGACGTGCCTCAGAAACGGTGATTGCACGGCCTTCGTAATCAGCGCCGTTGAACTTGCTGATGGCGTCTGCTGCTTCTTGTTCAGTGGACATTTCAACGAAACCGAAGCCTTTGCTTCGACCTGTATCGCGATCTGTGATGATTTTTGCGGATTCTACAGTTCCAGCTTGAGCGAATACTTGTTGAAGAGCATCGTCAGTTGCGGAAAATGGAAGATTTCCAACATACAATTTCTTACCCATGTGACCTCCTTAAGGCGTAGGGACCGCTTCCGAGGACATGAGCACCATGCTCCAGACTCATCGCGGGACAGTAACGCCTATTATGGTAGCATGCTGCAGCGGATCTTCATACATGAAAGTTTTGTAATCCTAATTGAATTCTGACACGACAGGTGTAGCTTAAAGCGTTAATATTTCTGCGTAAAGGAGTGGCAATTATGGTGACTCAAATGACACGTTCGCGAGTTTTGTTGGTTGAGGACGAAGCGGATGTGCGAGATTTGATGATGCTTCATCTTAAGCGAGAAGGCTTTGAGGCAGCGGCCGTCGAAGATGGCGAAATGGCTTTAAAACTCCTTCAAAATGAAGAATTTCAGCTGGTTATTCTTGACTGGATGCTTCCGGGTGTTTCCGGTCTTGAGATTTGTAAATGGATCCATAGTTCAAACCTCCAGCTGCCTGTGCTGATGGTCACGGCGCGGGCTGACACCTCCGATATTGTCCGGGGATTGGAAGCAGGAGCTGACGACTATGTGACCAAACCCTTTGATATCCCCGTATTTTTGGCACGGGTGCGCTCACTCTTGCGTCGAACCCAGTCTTCAAACAAGCGATCTGAGGNNAGGCTATTCATCAAGTTGGGGCACTTAAACTCAACTCCGAAACCTACGAGGTCACATGTGGGGGACAGCCTGTTACCCTCACTCCTTCTGAGTTTAAGCTCTTGCTGGCCTTAATGAAAAATCGAGGAAGAGTGCTCTCGCGTGAAAAATTAATCGAGCTAGTGCAGGGCGAAGGGGTGAGTGTCGTAGATCGAGCGGTGGATACTCATATCTTTGGACTGCGAAAGAAATTGGGAGATTGTGCGGACTTTGTTGAGACTATTCGGGGTGTGGGTTATCGAGTAAAGGGTGATGAAATCATCTAGAGCTCTCTTTCCTTGGCGAGTATTTCGCCGAGTAATCCTGGTCCAGTCAGCTGTCGTGGTGATTGCTTTAGGTGGCTTTGCCTTAGCAACCCGCTACTATTTTAAGCGCGAGTTTTTTCACGCCGGCATTCCGCCTGAGACCGTTAATGAAATCTTCAGTATATTTGACCGCATTTTAGTTTTTTCCCTGACGATCTTAGCGTTCGTTCTGAGTCTTTTTGCAGTCTGGTCGGGGAGTGCTCTTTTGTTTCCGCTAGGGCGCCTTTTATTAAAAGCTCGTGGTGTTTCTCCTCATGATCACCAGGCACGACGGGATGATCCTTTTGGAGTCTACGGTGAGTGGTCCGCACTCGAAAACTCCATCGAAAATATTCGTAAGGATCTTAAGGCAAAAACGGAAAGTTTAAGTCTCGAGCGTGAACAATCCGCGACTCTCATGAGTGCCATATCTGATGCGATCTTAGCTCTCGATCTGGAAGAGACGCCCTTATTTTACAATAGTCGTTTTGCACTCCTGATGGGGAGAGAAAACCTGAACCGTGAGAAAATCAAACTTTGGGAGCTATTCCGCGACCCTGAGATGCTCAGTACTTTTCGAATGGCTCTTAGGGAAGGGAAAGCGGCGACACTGAAAGCGGCAGCTTTTGATGAAGTCACTTTAGGGCGCCCCGGTGAGAAAAAATATTATTCCTTATCTGTTTCTCCACTTCGTCGCGCAGACGGAGCAGTTTACGGCGCCGTTGGAATTTTTCATGACGTGACAGATCTTAAGGTCGCAGAACAAATGCGCATTGATTTCGTAGCGAATGTCTCTCATGAGCTGAGAACTCCACTGACAGCAATCAAAGGTTATGCAGATACCATGGTCCAAGACACGGAAGAGGGGCGTCCCATTGAGCGTGATTTTCTTCAAGTCATTGTTCGTAATGTCGATCGACTGATGAATCTCATTGGGGATCTGCTGGATCTCTCCTCTCTCGATGCANNATAAAGAAAAAATCGATACTGAAGCCTTTACTCAAAGAATTTTGAGTCAGATGAAAGGCACGTTCGAGAAAAAAAATCACGTCGTGAAAGTGCGTTGTACTGTGCCTGCGGTCAAAGCTGATTTACGCCGGCTGGAACAAGTCCTAGTTAACCTGCTGGATAATGCCAATAAATATACACCAGCAGGTGGGCAACTCGAAATCGTGTGGGAAATTAAATCAAAAGGATTAGGGGCGGGCGATGTACTCCTGCGAGTGATCGATAGCGGTCCCGGCATCAAACCCGAGCATCACCAAAGGCTCTTTGAGCGCTTCTACCGGGTCGACAAAGCACGCTCTCGAGAGATGGGTGGCACTGGCCTAGGCCTGGCTATTGTCAAACACATCATGCAGCGCCATGGCGGCTCTGTTTACGTGAAGAGCGAAGTCGGCAAAGGTTCACAGTTTATATGTCAGTTTCCGGCTTAGGAACGTAAGTATAGGTAAGTTAGGCAGAGGAAGAGTGGGGGTCGGGGTGTGCACACATAAATTGCCAGGTAGAACTAAAGTTATAGGTGCGCCGCTTCTATAACTTTAGTTCTACCTCGCAGAATTTGTGTAAGCCCCCGGGCCCCCTTTAAATAATATCCGCGTCGAGCACCCTTAGTTTCCGGCGCAGTGTCCGAAATTCGGGCTCAATAGCGTAAAACAGGTCTGCACCGCGAGCCGAAAAGCGCCCCTTCTGATCTGCATCAAAGAGCTCGTACCCGAGTCGGCATTCGAGCATACGGAGCCTTTTAAGGATCGCGGGCTGAGTGATTCCAATTGCGGCCGAAGCCTGGATACTGCTTCCGCTCTCAGCGTAAACTACAAAAGTGTAGAGAAGATCGTACATACGAGGAGGAGGGTTTGCATAATTCTAACCAGACCCAAACGGAACCCTAACGCAGCGATTTTTTAAATCGCCGATGATGAAGGTATATGATGATTACCGACCTTCATGTCCATTCGACGTTTAGTGACGGGAAACACACGATCCCGGAACTGGTAGATTTTTACGGCAGCAAGGGTTTTNNTCTTTGCGAAGATACTACCATTCTCGGAAAAGCGGCACAGTACTTAGGCAAGACACTGACAAGAGCCACCTTTCCGATCTATCAAGAGATCTTAAAATCAGAGGCTGAGCGCGCGTGGAGGCTCTACCGCATGAAGCTGATTCCCGGCGTCGAAATCACGAAAAATACTTTTTCGAATCAAAGATCCGCTCATATCTTAGGATTAGGAATCCAGGATTGGATTAACGCCTCTCTTGACCCTGTTGAACTCGCGCGAGCAATCAGAGCTCAAGGTGGCGTAGCGATCGCTGCTCATCCGGTTTCTACGAGAAAAGTTGAAAAACAAACTTACCATCTCTGGGATAATCGTCACGAACTCGCAAAAGAGTTTGATGCTTGGGAAGTGGCTAGCGGTCCTTATCTCTTTGATGAAGTGATGGAAAGTGGTTTGCCCATGATCGCTAGCAGCGATCTTCACCACAAACGTCAAATCCGGTCATGGAAGACTGTTTTTGACTGTGAAAGAAATCCTCAAGCTATATTTGAAGCTATCCGCGCGCAAGAGCTCAGCTTTAAGTTCTACGAAGGGAATATTGATGACGTTCGCGAGCATTTTAGCATTAGCGATTTGGGCTCTCGCATTCAGCCTCACACTGTTTGGGACCGGGCTATCTCTTAGTTTGAGACCTAAGCGGTCTAATCGTGCACGCATCCATCACCCGACATCCCCGATCAGCGTGCTTAAACCGCTCAAGGGAGTCGAGTGTGGAAGTTACGACAATTTAGAGTCATTCTTTACTCAAAGTTACCCGCATTATGAGCTTATTTTTTCAGTCGCGCATGCGTCGGATCCAATTGTAAAAGTAGTTGATGCTCTGATAGCTCAGTACCCGGAGGTTCAAGCTCGTTTGATCATCGGTGCAGCTCAAAATAGACTTACATCCGAGAGTAATCCAAAAGTACTCAATCTGGTTCAAAGCTATCATGAGGCAAATTTTGATATCGTATTGATCAGCGACAGTAATGTGCGTGTCCCGACCAATTACCTAGAAAAACTTGTCGAGTACTTGGATCCAGATGTTGGCATAGTCACTTCGATCGTTTCTGGATATCAGCCTCGAGACTTAGGCGGCAACTTAGAATCTATTTACCTCGATACGTTTTACTCCCGAGGTATGCGAATCGCTGAAGCCTTTGGTAAAGCTTGTGTTGTAGGTAAGTCGATGCTTTTTAGACGGTCAGTCGCTAATCGTTTTGGAGGAGTTGAAATTCTTTCTCGTTACCTGGCTGAAGATTATATGGCAGGAATTGCGATGAAAAATCTAGGCTATCAAGTCGCAATTCCTTTTGAGCCTGTGCCGCAGTATATCGGACGGTACTCATTTCAAGAGTTTTGGAAGCGCCATGTACGCTGGGGAAGAATACGAAAGGCGCAAGCCCCGTTTGCGTTTTTACTTGAGGCCCTCCTGAGTTGTTTCGGTTCAGGGATTTTGCTTGCTTGGACGTTTCGGTTGCACACCGACCCGCTAAAAATATTCTTTTTGCATGCGGCTGGATGGCTAGCGTGTGATTTTGTGATGGTGAGGCTCTCGAGAAGAGGGCTCAGCGCAAACATGAAAAAGCAAGACATCGCTTATTATCAACTGATTTTCCCTTTGCTATGGATACTTCGAGAAGCGCTTGCCTTACCCCTTTGGATGACAGTCCTTTGTGGAAACACAGTGAATTGGAGAGGAAAAAGACTTCGAGTAGAAGCTGGCGGGCTTCTCAAGTAAGTTGATCTAAAATGAAATTTCTTTGGGGTGCAGCAACAAGTAGTCATCAAATTGAAGGCGGAAATCGCCATAACGATTGGTGGGAATGGGAAAGCCAAGGCAATATCGAAGGCGGAGTTCGATCCGGTCTCGCAGCAGATCATTGGAATCGATTTCGTGAAGATCTGAGGCTTGCGTCTGAACTTGGACTCAATAGCTATCGATTTTCAATCGAGTGGTCGAGGATCGAACCTGAAGAAGGCAAGTGGGACGATGAAGCCATGAGTTGGTATCAGGAACTAGTCACTGAGTGCGAAAGACTCGGTCTACTTCCCATGCTTACGCTTCATCACTTTACCTCTCCTCAGTGGTTAGCTGACAAGGGCGGGTTTACTCATCCTAACTCGCCGAAGTATTTTGCGCGCTTCACAGAACGAGTCATCGAAAAATTAGGAACCCGCATACCGCTTTGGTGTACCTTAAACGAGCCGATGGTTTTGGCAGTAGGCTCGTATATGGGTAAGTTTATGCCTCCTGCAAAATATCACCCACGAAATGTTTCACTAGCGAGTGAAAATTTACTGAAGGCACATGTGCTCGCTTATGATTTGATTCACTCAAAGATTCGCGATCGGAGTGGGCCTTGGAAGGATCATCCAATCAGGGTTGGAATCGCACATAACATGCTCGATTTTAAGCCCGATCGCAGTTGGCATCCACTCGAGCTGTTACTGAGTCAGATCTTCCGCAGATTTTATAATCGTTCTTGGCTCGATGCCATTGTGGGCAGAAAGCAACATTTCGGCGTGAGGGGCCTTGTGCCTTATGGAGCGCAAGTCAAAGAGGCCCTAGGGCGAAGAACGGCCGACTTTATTGGAATCAATTATTACACGAAAGCTTATATCCAGTGGGGTCCTCGAGATGCAGCTCAGGAAAGGCCTGCAGAGTTACCTATTGGAGTTCAGTTTGCTCGTAGAAAAGAAAAAGTGTCAGACTTAGGCTGGGCACTTCATCCGCAAGGTCTTGATCAAATGATTCGATTTGTCAGTGGATATGAATTGCCGATCTACATTACTGAAAACGGTATCGCGGACCGAGAAGATAAACTCAGGGCAGAGTATCTTGAAGCGCACTTAGGCGTCGTGCAACAAGCCAGAAAAAACGGGGTAGATCTCCGCGGCTATTATTACTGGTCACTGATGGACAATTTTGAGTGGATCAAAGGGTTTGGTCCAAGATTTGGACTCTATCACGTGAACTACGAAACCTTTGAGCGCACGGCGACTCTGTCCTCACAAGTCTATAAGAAATTTATTGCCGATGATCTACAGGAGTCCTGATTAGGACTCTAATTGAAAACCCCATACTGATAGCGGCCCAAATAGTTAATGACCGCAACCAACCCGGCGGGATCGTTCATTAAGGCAATGTCGTAAGGAGATAGGTTTCCGAATAACGGATTTCGAGTTTTTAGCCATTTGACGATCCCTTTAGCGAGTTCCTCGGTGACTTCTTCGCCTTCAACGCCGAATGCGTCGATCGACAGACCCACGAGATTGTTGAGGTTGAGGCGTGCATCTTCATGCCATACCTTCATCTCGGACATGAAATACTGTCTCATGATTCTGATGGTCGGTTCAGGTTGCAGACCGTCATCACAGCTTGAAAAGAGCTGCGGTCCTTGGGCATGGGCAAGGGAGGCAGGGATCAGGTTAGATACCAAGAGTAGGGCAACGCAAGCAGTGGCTAATCGAACGATTTGCATAGGCCAAAATCCAGTAACACAAAGGCCGCTTGATCTCTATGCTCAATATGAGAAAGTGACCCGATATGGAACAAAACGTTCAATTCTTAAGAGTCCTTAAAGAGCAATTTGATGAAGGATTCATTTCAATCAACTCTGATGATTTAAAAATGTATGGAGCTGACTGGAGTGGCGTTTTGGCTCCAAATCCAATGGCTATCGCATTTCCGAGATCCACCGATGAGGTCTCTCGTCTACTTAAGCTGTGTAGCCAGTACAATATTCCGGTAGTGCCTTCAGGAGGGCGCACAGGTCTATCGGGTGGGGCAGTGGCCGCTCATTCAGAGCTAGTCCTCAGTCTGTCCAAAATGAATCGACTAGGTCAAGTCGATGCCCGAGCAAGAACTCTAGAAGTAGAGGCTGGCGCCATCACTGAACAGGTCCACCATCACTGCGCAAACTTGGGACTGACTTGGCCTGTGGATTTCGCATCTAAGGGCTCAAGCCAAGTGGGCGGGAACATCTCAACTAATGCGGGCGGAGTGAGAGTCATTCGATACGGGTTGACGCGAAACTGGGTGATTGGGCTTAAGGTAGTGCTCATGACGGGCGAGGTCTTGGACTTGATGAGCCCGCTCGAAAAAAATAATACAGGCCTAGATCTAAAACAGCTCTTTATCGGCACAGAGGGAACTCTAGGTGTGATTACGGAGGCAAATCTGCGTTTGGCCCCGATTCCAAAAGATCTTGCCGTCGGACTCGTTGGAGTAAAGGACTTTTCAACTGTTCTTGAAGTTTATGACCGAGCACGATCAGCCGGATTTACAGTATCTGCGTTTGAGTGTCTGAGTCGTGCTTGCTTTGAAGAGGTTGTGAAGCACGGTCATCGAGCTCCATTTGAAAAACCGTGGGACGCCTACATCTTGATTGAAGCTGAGGACTCGCGCGCGCAATTTGAGCAAGAACTACTGAGCTGGCTCGAATCGGGTCGAATTGGAGAGGGAGTGATTGCGCAGTCCGATCGTGAAAAGGCTGATCTCTGGAAAATACGTGAGGCCGTGGCCGAAAGTATTCTGATGGGAAGCGATGTTCATCAACAAGATATTTCTGTCCCAATTCGGAGTCTCGTGGCTTTTTCAAATGAACTCCAGGAGCGCTACACAAAATCTTATCCCAAGTTTGAAGTTTTTATCTTTGGGCACATTGGAGATGGAAATCTTCATGTGTTTATCCGAAAGCCTAAGTCGATGGACACAGCGGAATTTCACCAAGAATGTAAACTTTCTGACGCAGATCTCTTTAAATATGTTCAAAAGTTTGGTGGTTCAATCTCAGCCGAACACGGAATAGGCATCCTTAAGAAGGACGCGCTTCCATACTCTCGTGCACCTTTTGAGATCGAAATGCTCAAAAAGGTAAAATCTTCTTTTGATGCTCAGGGTCTGCTGAATCCTGGAAAAATTTTCTAGAGGATCGATCGCATGAAGCAAAAGCTAGTTGAAATGATCATTGCCAAAATCGAAGAGGAGCTCCGAGTACTCGTTACTGCAGCAAAAGCCGCACATGAGGCAGCAACACACGAAGAAAGCAAAGCTGAAGATCAGCATGATACACGAGGCCTTGAAGCTTCCTATTTGGCTGGCGCACAAGCTCAACGAGCAGGGGAGCTTCAGCAGCTTTTGATCGTCTTCAAAAACCTGAAATTGAAAGATCTGCCATCCGGTTCGAGTATCGCGGTCGGCGCTATGGTCGAAGTATTATCTGAAAATCGAAAGGCCTACTATTTTCTTGCTCCAGGTGGTGGAGGTATGAGCTTCACGATTGAGGGAAAGAGAATTAATCTTATCTCCCCTCAGTCGCCCTTAGGTGAAGAACTCGTCGGACGTAAAGTGGGGCACACAATTGAGGTTGAGACTAAAGGTGCAATTCGTGAGTACGAAATTTTAAGCGTGACGTAGTTCGTTTTCTTCCGGTTTCACGCAATAAAGAGACGTTTCAATTTCTTGCAACAGATGCCTTGGATTGTCGTAGATTTCGTAAGCAAGTTTTAGGGCGGTATCATCCCAACCACCCGTTCTTAGAGCTACTGAGAGTATCCCTAACTTTTCTGCTGCTTCTAGATCGTAAGGTGTGTCACCGATCATAATGGCCTCGCGGGCTAGGCAGCCAATTTCATCAATTGCTTTTTCAAGGACGTCAGGATCTGGTTTAGATGGGTCTTCTTCTGAGGGACTGACCNNGACCTGATGATCAAAAAGGTCTTCTGCATTCAGCACTTTTAAGAGTTTTTTTAGGTCCGAAGGGCTAGCAGAACTTGTGGTAGCCAAAATGTAACCCATCTGTTTAAGGCGTACGAGTAGATCGCGGGCACCATCAAATGGCTTGAGGTGAGGAGCAAAATCCTCTGAAAAAATCTTCTTTCTGAGTTCCGAGATCTCTTTGCCTTGTGGACTAGTTTCTTCAAGGCCTGTGAGCTCCGGGATGAGTTTATCTCCACCTTTTCCGATTCGAATCAGCACGTGTTGGTATTCGACTTGGAATCCAAAGTGAGTCAATGCACGNNCCACGTGTCCATGATTCCGCGTGGGCCTGATTGCTATCGATTAAGGTTCCGTCAATATCAAAGAGAGCTGCTTTAAAGGGAATTTGAGTGTTGTTCATAATCATTGGCCTCAAAGCACACAATGCAAGGCTGATGCGAGCTTCAAACTCCAGAATCCTTAACTTTATACGAGGCGTTATCAGGCAGCTGTGTTAGCGTCTGAAAATCATCTATGTCAGCAGCTCGAAATAATACNNGATCACGCCTTCTTCCGGTTGTCGTGGGTGCAATCGGCGTCGTTTTCGGCGATATCGGAACTTCGCCTCTGTATGCTCTCAAAGAGTGTTTTGCCCCGGATCATGGGGTGGCGCTGACCCAAGATAATGTTTACGGTATTTTGTCCCTAGTTTTTTGGTCACTGACCCTTGTCGTGACGATGAAATATCTGATGTTCATCCTCAGAGCAGACAATAAAGGTGAAGGGGGGATCATGGCCCTCTTGGCGTTGGTGATACCAAAAATTCGAAAAGACCAGGGAGTTACAGCCGGTGTTCGGATTATTTTTCTCGGACTCTTTGGTGCCGCCCTTCTCTACGGTGATGGAGTCATCACGCCGGCGATTTCGGTACTCAGTGCCGTCGAGGGATTGGAAGTTGCGACCCCTGTATTGAAGCCTCTTGTCGTGCCAATTACTGTCGCCATCCTCATTGCTCTCTTCTCCGTTCAGAGTCGAGGTACAGCAAAGATTGGTGCGATCTTTGGTCCAGCGACTGTGCTCTGGTTTATTATGATTGGGGGCCTAGGGGTTCATTGGATTTTAAAGCATCCAGAGATTCTCATGGCCGTTAACCCGATGTACGCCATTAGCTTTTTTATTCGAAATGGCTCGAATGGTTTTTTTATTCTGAGCGCCGTTGTTCTTTGTGTCACTGGAGGTGAAGCGCTCTACGCCGACATGGGACATTTTGGACGTAAAGCCATTCGTATGGGTTGGTACAGTCTAGTGATGCCCGCGCTCCTTCTGAACTATTTTGGGCAAGGAGCACTGATCTTAGAAAAGGGACAAGAAGCTCTCGCTAATCCATTCTATGCCTTAGTTTCAGGATGGATGCTCTATCCACTGGTATTTATGGCGACGGTGGCAACGGTGATTGCCTCCCAGGCGCTTATTACTGGAGCATATTCGCTCACACAGCAAGCTGTGCAGTTAGGGTATCTACCGCGGGTTTCAATCTTTCATACCTCTCGACACACTGAGGGACAGATTTACGTTCCTCGGGTCAATGTGCTTCTCATGGTTGCTTGCATTACTTTGGTTATAATCTTTCAAGAGTCTACCAAGTTAGCCGCAGCCTACGGAATTGCGGTAACCGGCACGATGCTCATTACCTCGACTCTGTTCTATACAGTGATTCGGCACATCTGGCATTGGTCGTTTTGGAAAGCAGGCGTTCTATTTGTGGGCTTTCTACTTGTCGATCTCGCGTTTTTCTTCGCCAATATTACTAAGCTTCATGAGGGGGGATGGATCCCGGTTCTGATTGCGATCCTTCTCTTTTCATTGATGTCGACTTGGAAGAGAGGACGTCAGGCATTAGCTGCTTCAATGCTTCAGCTCGCAGTTCCTCTGAACACTTTTTTGGACGAAATTCGTGAAAAGAAACCTCACCGCGTCAAAGGGACTTCGGTATTTCTGACTCTAACTCGTGACATTGCACCTTCTGTCCTTCTTCATCATTTTAAGCACAATAAAGTACTTCATGAAAAAGTGATCTTACTTTCAGTTCTGACCGAGAATGAACCTGAGGTCGATACCTTAGAGAGGGTTCGAGTCAATGAACTTGGAGAAGGGTTTTTTAAGGTAGTCGCACGTTATGGATATATCGAAGCTCCCAATGTGCCGGAGATATTGATTCTCTGTCAGGGCGCAGGATTACCGATCGAACATCGAGACTTAAGCTTCTACGTAGGACGAGAGACTTTCCTTACGACCGGTACATCGGGGATGTCGGTCTGGCGCAAAAAGATGTTCATCTTTCTTTCGCGTAATGCGCGACCAGCAACAGAGTTCTTCGCTATCCCACCTGATCAAGTCATTGAGATTGGATCACAAATCAGGATCTAATCGTCTGAACGAGACAGTGCCCTTTGACAGATAAGATGTGCGGCCTGCGCAGTTCTTAGCTTTGCAACCCTTGGAAGAGCTTTGATCTGTTTAATCTTGGTTCGTAAGCGTGCACTCGTGCTGTTGAGCTTAGAGCGCTCGACGACTTCGAGCCAACGTGTAATTCTTTCTGCCAAGTGAGCATGAAATGCCGGATTTGCCGAAAACTGTGAAAGTTCTAAGAAAATATTAGCAATATTACCGTGGTAAAGTGTGGCATCAAAATGGGAGGCTTGAAACTCAGGAGTAAAATCCGTTGCCAATCCAGAGATGAGATGAGCGATCGCCGGATGTCCTGTGATTGAATCTGATGGCAATGACTCCTTATTTTGAATTTCTTTCTCTACCAATGCATTGATTTGATCAACGGTTAGAGATCCTGCCGACTGAGTCTCGATTTGTTCAAAGAGTTGTTTGCGATAGTCCTGAAGCATTTCCTCATATTGACGTTTACTATAAGATTCGACTCGCCTTTGACTGGTAACAATGAAGCTGAGGATCTGCGCCTTAAACTGTGCGGCGGTTACACCATCCGCTTTTGATCCTAAGAAATAAAGTGGGGTTCGCCCTTCCTTGCCTAAAGAAAGAGAGTGATCACTATCACCCACGAGAGTGCTTTCGAAATTTGTGTAACCTAGATTTTCGTCAAAGTACCCGATTTCGGCATTAGGCCGGTAGGATCCTCGTCTCCAAGGTGCAGCGTTAATATAACCTTCAGTCACGTCGATTCGATTTTTGATCGTCTTAAACCAAGTTTGTATATATTTGCTGCGATCCAAAAGAGATCGATTCATGATTTCCCAACCCGCATTCTCTTGTGCAAGACCAGAGCGAATGACAAAGAGTCTGCTCCAATCGGTATCGAGCCGATCAACGGTAGTGAGTAAGCTTCGAGAGATGGGGTTGTCGAGTTCAGAAATCTTTCCCTTAAAGATTCGATCGAGCTGATGAGAAAACTGAGCTAAAACTTTGGATAGTTCATCACGAAGCTCAGGGCGCATGTGAGCAATTGCAATTTCGTCCGAATTTTGAATGAAAGCGTCCAATCGACCCGTAAGTTCAGCTTTCTCGTGAAGTGTTTTATCGGTGAAATTGTCCATTAACAGAGCGGCAGATTGAAAAGTGAGAAGAGGTAAAGTCGATTTTCCAGCTGCGTAGGTTTTTAGAATCTCTTCAACATCTGAGACCGCAATCCCGTCGATCTCTCTCAGTTCCGTGAGAAATGAATCAAGTATCGCAGAATCTTTTACTTCAAAAACCAACTGGTCAGTAAACTCAAGAGGCATGTCAGGGTCGAGTCCTACGACTGCTGGACTGTTCTTGGCTTCGAGTTCTTTCAAAGCTACCGCTATTTTTTCTCGGAAGAGGGAGATCGGGCGAGACGGGGTCATCAGTGCTTGTACTAGAATGTATCGTGGGCCTTCGGCACTTCTGCTGTCCTGGGTGACAAATAGTGAGAAGACCGAAGCTACTACTAGTAAAACACTGTATTTTCGCATGTCGGAGCGGTTAGCACGAATTATCTGCTATCTCTAAGGATTTTTGCTGTGGTGCTTCCAAGGTGGCCGATGAAGAAAAGGTCATCCATTTAATGTTAACAATTTCAAGTAGATATAATAACTGATTAAAATAGTCTTGAATGGGGGTTTTGATGGGCGTATAAAGCCGCTTTCCGATCGCACTACACAAAAGGAGTCTCGCTATGATGAATGTCAGAATGAGAAAAGCCCTCTACTCAGTGTCTTTGTTTTTCGCCTCTTCAATTACGATGCCCCAGGCATATGGGCTCGAAGTGAGCGACGAAGTTTATATTAAACTCAATAAGATTTGTGGAATAGAAAAGGGTACCGACCCATCTACGATTCATATGCATGCGGCCTATACCGAAATCACCGAAAGAAATCGTTCAGGGGATGATATTGAAAATGTCGCTTCTAAGTCCCTTACGGTTTATCCGGGCGAATGTCTTTCAATCCATGGTGCCAAAGCCTATGGGATGGTTCTTCAGTTCGGTTATCCGAACTCAGACAGCCTCCGAGTTAAACCTTACCGAGTTCGCTTTCCAGTTTTGAGAAAAAATAGCCGACTACGCACGACGACTGGAAACTTAAGTTTTCTCATTGGGTACGAACGCGACTTAAGTGAGATAGAAGAGTGCAGGAGCGATAAAGCACCCTGCATATCGGTAGAGTCTTTAGCTGAAGGCGCTAAGAACTATAACGTGAAACTCCAGCAGGGAGCTTTAGATATCGGGATCTCGTCTGACAAAACTCAGACTCAAAGTTCTGCGTCTCAAAAAAAATTAGATCTGAGATAATAGGATCAGATTAGAGACGGCTGCAGAGACTTGCCCATTTCAAAATAACTTGGGCCAGTTTCACGAATCACTCCACCGCCTAAACACCTGTCCTTGTCGTAAAATACAATGGATTGACCGATCGTAACGGCTCTCTGAGGTTCGTCAAAAACGACTCTGATCTGGCCATCATTCAGCGAAATGATCGTGCAGTCTTGATCATTTTGACGGTACCTCACTTTTGCTTTGCAGCGAAAAGGTAGTGGAGTGGGTGCTGTTTGTGAAACCCAGCTGAGTTCATTGGCAGTCAGTTCGTCACTATAGAGTGCTGGATGCTTTTCACCCCGCTCAACATAGACGATGTTTTTAGAAGAGTCTTTCTTCACTACAAACCAGGCATCGCCTTCGCCGCCGAGGCCCAGGCCTTTTCTTTGACCCAAGGTATAAAATGCCACTCCTGCATGGGAACCAACGCTCTTTCCATCGAGTGTTTTAAATTCACCAGGCTTAGTCTCAAGGTATCGACTTAAGAAGGGTTTAAAATTGCGCTCACCGATAAAGCAAATCCCCGTGCTATCTTTTTTGTCGTGAGTCACGAGGTCATACTTTCGAGCGAGTTCGCGCACTTCAGATTTTTCGATATGCCCAATCGGAAACAGGACGTTTTTCAGAATGTCGCGATTGAGTGTGTACACAAAGTAAGTTTGATCTTTTCCAGCATCGGTCCCTTTGACGAGTTCAGGACCGTTTTCACCCAGAATATTTTGGCAGTAGTGCCCAGTGGCAAGGTAATCGGCTCCTAAATTCATCGCTTTACCTAAGAATGCGTTAAACTTAATTTCTCGATTACAGAGGATGTCAGGGTTTGGCGTATAACCTTGCTCATATTCTTTTAGGAATCGAGTAAACACATTGTCCCAATACTCCTGAACGAATTCGATAGAATAATAAGGGATGTCCAGTCGCTCACAAACTTTGACTACATCGGCGAATTCTTTGGAAGATTGGCACACGCCATTTTCGTCCTTTTCTTCCCAATTCTTCATAAACATGCCGATCACCCGGTAGCCTTGCTCTCGGAGAAGAGCAGCCGTGACGGAGCTATCGACTCCTCCTGACATGCCTACGACTACAGTTTTGTCTCGATTTGATGTGAGTGACATAATTGACCTTAGGGTTGGGGTTGTATATGAAGGAACTAGAGTTTTCAAGTCAGGCAAGCAACCCGAGGTGTGGTTCTTTGAAGAGTTATATACTTATTATAGAAGACGATGAGGCAATCCGCGAAGCGGTCGAGAGCATTCTTGTAGAAGAAGGCGTCGAAGTTCGCACTGCCGAAAATGGACGAGATGGACTTGAGGTTTTGAGATCTCAGCCTGAAGATCGTCCAAATCTCATTCTATTAGACCTGATGATGCCAGTGATGGACGGCGTTCAGGCAACGCAGCATGCGCGCCGCCTGATGCCACAGAGCCGGATCATCGTGCTCACCAGCTTTCGCGACGACCAGCTCGTCCAGGACGCCATCCGCGCCGGTGCGACCGGCTACCTGCTC
>DBAE01000019.1 GCA_002291495.1 Bacteriovoracaceae bacterium UBA1018
GCATTTACTCGTTTCGGAGGTTACGCCGAGTATGTCGTCGCCGAGGAATTGGCAGTCGCAACTATCGGTGATCAACTGACTGCGGGACAAGCCACAGCTCTGGTCACTCAGTACTGTACAGCATATTACTGCGCGGAAGAGATGGTACGACTCCAACCAGGAGATCACGTGTTAATTCAAGCGGCAGCAGGTGGAGTTGGGACCGCCCTAGTTCAGCTCGCAAAACTCAGAGGTTGTGTCGTTTACGGTACCGCAGGCAGTGATGCGAAAATTGAACACATCAAAAAGCAAGGTGTTGATTATCCGATCAATTACCGAACAAAAGATTTTGTCGACGAGATCAAGAGACTCCGAGGCGACGCAGGTGTTGACGTGGTGTTTGATTCGCTCGGAGGAGAAAGCTTCAGAAAAGGGTCGAAGATTTTGGGTGCTGGAGGACGAATTGTCGGCTTCGGTGGCTCTGAGGCTATTGGTCGCGGACCAAAATGGATGACTATGGCTCGACTGGGAATGCAGTTTGGAATTATTCATCCTGCATTTTTGATGATGAGCTGCAAGGCAGTCATAGGAGTTAATATGCTTCGCATTGGCGATAAAAAGCCGCTAGTGCTTCAAAGAGTGCTTAGGGCAGTTATCGCTCTTTTTGATTCGGGAAAGATACGACCTATCGCTGAAAAAGAATACTCGGCATCAGATATTGCTAAAGCTCATGAAGACCTTGAAATGCGAAGGTCTATCGGGAAGATCGCAGTTCGCTGGAGTTGACGCTTCAGTTAAGATAACGCCTGATAAAATTTTTCAAGACGTTTTAATGCTTCGACAAATTCTTCGCTTTGCATCGATAAGACAAATCGAAAGTAATGTGGAATTCCTGTCCATTTGGGTGGATTGATGCTCACACCCCCATGCTGACGAAGAAGAGAAGCAAGGTTCTCCTCAGATACTAAAGTACCGTTATATTGTCTGTTTAGGATCGTCGTTGGTTTTGCCACAAGGAAGAGGCCACCTTGCGGGGTCAATACTTTCCATCCATTTCGATTTAGGACATCAGCGAGCTTTGTTGCTCGGTCCTTGAGTTCAATCTTTTGTCGAGACATCTCTTTGAGAAGCAAAGGATCTTCATCGAGTTGGGCTTCTAATAACCTTCGAAAAGCATACCGAAGTGTTGAATGAGGTTCCGCAATTGCGGAGTTCTGCAAGGCACCGATCATCTCGATATCTGATGTTAGAGCATATCCAAATCGCAGACCCCCGCCTGCAAACTCTTTAGATATTCCTCCGAGTATTATCCATCTGTTATCTTGTTGATCGCTAAAAGTAGTCTCAATACCTGGGAGAGTATTAAACTCTAAACCTTGAAATATTGTGTCCAAGATCAAGACTGAACGATACTTCTTCAATACTACTAGTAATTGCTTCAATTCCGCTGCGCTATAAGATGCGCCGGTAGGGTTTACGATTGGCGCAGTCAGAACCAACCATGCTGGGGCGTTCAGCTTCTTAAGAGCGATTTCGAGAGTTTCAGATGTCACCTTGAAAAAGTCTTTTTCATGAGTCTCTATAAAATTCGTAGAAACTCCAAATGCCTGCGCACATGCTACAAAGTGCCCATAGTTTCCAGTTGGGAAAAGCATCGCAATACTTGCGTTACGCGCATGGTTTGTTAAAGCAGCGAAAAGTGGTGCTTCTCCATTTCCATAAACGAGTTGAGACTTTGGTGAGGCAGTTATCCCTAGCCTTTTTTGAACTAAATCAAAAATAGCATCATCACAATTAGACTCGTCAGAAAGGAGCTGAAATTTTGAGAATGCTTCGAACAAAGATTGATGTAAAGCATTCGGCGAGGCTAGGGCATTTTCGCCGTAATCCATTCGAATTAGGCCAGGTAATGCAGCTTCTTCTTCATCGGCAATCGCCGAATGTGAAAACGCAGTCTTAGCTGGGTTTGATAAGCCTATAAAATGTTTTGCAGCACTGCCGTCCTCAGGTGTTGAACGGCGCAAAGTTTGTGTACGAGGCTTCAGATACGGAGAGACTTGAAAGTTAAGCAGATCATTTAAGATACGGTCGTAATAAAGCTGATTAAGCACTGGGGTACGGCTATAGGTGAGTTGTGCTGCATTTACGAGATGACTGATAAGTGTCGTGTTTTCTGTTAGCANNTCCATTTGTCGGTGGAGTGCTTGAAAGATCGATAAGATCTGAAACATCGACGAATAATCTTGTAAAGGTTTGAGCAGCAGTGAGCGAGAGTCTTATAAACGGGTCTGCTGTTCGTGCTTCCGCCTCTGACATCGAATAAATCACCACTTGCGGTTTAATTTTTTCGATCAAAGCGCAGACTTGATCCGCGTCTCTAGGGATTTCTATGCCGTTCAGCTTAGCTCTCTTCGCGAGTATCGAATCGATTAAGATGCTTTCGGGATCAAATAAGAGCTGAAGATTTTTAAAAAGCTCGGTTCGATTAGGAGATATTAAAAAATTGTCTTCGGTCAGGGGTATCCGTAAATAGTTCTGAAAGAACTTTCCTAGACTCTTTCGAAAAGCGAGAGTGCCTTGAGTGTTTTCATACGGAAAGTGGCGAGTGGCTTGGAGTTCGTCAATAAATGCGGAGAGAAAAGAAATCTTTTCAGTCGCAAGTGAGTCCTCAGAAAATGACAAGTCGATGTTTTTTCTAGATTGTTCTAATCCATTTCTTCTTACGTATCGCAATACTTTGGGTAGGTGATCCGGGACCCTCATGGAGCCTTCGTATACGGTTAGCCCGTGATATATTTCACCGCCTGCTTGAGTGTAAGATTGAGCGGTCTTAGCGCTTACTGGTTGATCATACGTCGGGCCGAGGTAAAACTCGAACCGGTGGCTGCTTCTACTTTCAATGCTAACTAAGCTTTGAATATCAGTATCAGCGGCTTNNTGTTTAACACGAGTCTGCCAGATGGGTTTAACTCGAAACCCTCTGCGTGCAAAAAGTCTTTCGATCACTGCGCTGCCAGGTCGGCCACCGAGGTTAAGAATGACCTTCCCCGTTGGTCGAAGCACTTCTGTAGATTCTTCGAGAGCTCGGGCTATTAGACCAAGACCAAACTCGTCTTCTAAGAGACCTTGGCTTGGAGTGTAATTACTGAGAGCGTGCAAAAACTCATCGCTCGCGCTTTCGATGTCTGCTCCAGGTTCGATTTGAGTCGCAAATTCGGGATCGGGATTAAGTACTTGAGGGATGCATCCGATGACGCCGTCGAGATGAAGCTGATTTTCTCGACAATAAGCAAGCAAATCAGATTCATGAAACTCGACATAGTCATTCAGTGGTTTACCTTGATGTTGCCAGGTCGGATTTCCATCAACGTCAAATGAATTGAGAAAAAGATTGAGTTTCGAACACACGATAGCTCGTGGATTAATATCGAGTCCAATAATCTTACTAGGGCGCGTTTGCATGGCGAGTGCTAAAGTAATCCACCCAATGCCACATCCCAATTCGACCACCCTTCGATCTTCAAAGTCAGCGACCTTAGAACGAGTTAACCCTTCGAAAAATGTGTACGACCAGTCCTCAGGAGCAAACGTACTCGGAAGTTGAAGTAAATTGAGTAAAAGTGGTTCACCGGTAATTGACCGAAGTTCAAGGGGTTGGATCGAAAAATGGTAACGTTTAAGCAGTTCTTCTGGCGAATTTGATTTGCTAATTTGCTGACCAAACGCGATCCAAAACTGAAGAGCTTCTACACGGGTGGTCGGATTTTCTAAACGCCGAAGTAGCTCTTTAAAGGCTTCGTAAGCTTCAAGACTTGAACTTTCGCAACGCTTAAGAAACTGATCGGGTTTCATGAAGCGATTCTACAGTGCTAGGCTACGTGGATCTAGAGATTTAAATGCACTGGTCGAGTTTTGTTTCTGCAGCCAGATAGCAACCCGATGGGAGACGACACTCAGTCCCGCCAAAGTTAGTCGGTTTTTTTCCTCGGCCTAGGTACCAGATCACAGGTTCGATTGAAATCGATGCACGGTCGCGATCAGTACAGTCTACTTTGCCTACAATTCTCAGTTCAGTAAAGCTTGTGCAGGAGCTGTCTTCTCCTTCGAGATTTTTAATCCCAACAGACGCGCCAGGTACGGTCATATCAAAGTCACCGGTAGGGAGGATCTCCCACATGACGTCGACTTTTTCACTGCCTCTGTCCATAGATCTGACGTTAAGCCATTTCTTTTTGCAGTCTGCCTGCAACATAAGTGTCTTGGGAGGCTCACTCAGCACAAGAGGGTCTTGATCGATGGCGCAATTGTACAATCCTAGCGCCACGGACTGCGGTTGGCTAATAGAACCATGTGGGCACTGTGAGCCAATCGAGGCTCTTCCTAGTACAGAGGTGCGACTACCTGATGCTAAGTTCAGTTCAGAACCGTCGTCCTTCTTGCCACAAGAGATAAGAAATAAGACCGTAAGGATGAGCCATGGAGTGTGCTTCATATTTTCTCCCCAAATTCCTGGGCAGCATTCTGCAAATTCAACGCCAAGTATGAGAGGATATCTTCATGACAACTTTGAGACCTGATCGACCCTTACGCTCATTTGTATTTATGTTCTTAAGTGGTCTCAGCTTTTGTCTCATGCTGATCTTTGTGAAACGACTTCATACGCAGATCCCACAATTTGAATTGGTGTTTTTTCGAGCGTTTATCAATCTGGTTGTCGTCGTCATAATTATGTTGATGCGACGGGAAAAATTTAACATTCCAGGAAAGAGACTTCTTATCTTTCGAGGGCTGGCTGGCTTTACTGGGTTGAGTTGTCTTTTCTACACTGCTTCTCGGCTACCACTTTCAGTTGCGTCCATGTTGAACTGGACCTCGCCGATTTTCATTCTCCTCATTTCGCGGTTTCTATTGAAAGAACAAGTATCGGCGCGGTCATTTGTCTGGGTGTCCATAGCAATGAGTGGACTGGTCTTTCTGCTGAATCCACCTTTTCTCCATTCACATGAGGCCATGGAAGCTTTACCTCTAGTTCCAATCCTAGTGGGTCTATTTGGTGGGGCGGCCGGGGCTTGCGCCTTTATGGCGGTGCGCGCACTTACCGCACGGGTGGGAGTAAATGGGATTATTTTCTACTTTACTCTCGTCGCCAGCGTCGTATCTCTTCCGCTTGCATTGGTTGATTTTCGAATTCCGAACGCAAGTCAGGCAATTGAGCTCTTGCTGATCGGAGGTTTTGCTGCTGCAGGACAATTCGCGATGACCGAAGCCTACCGTTGGGCGCCCGCTGGAGTAGTGAGTGTCATGAGTCTACAGAATGCCGCAATTTCGGCACTGTTTGGATATCTGTTATTTGCAGAAACCTGAGTGCCTTCTCAATGGATGGGAATGGCAGTTATGGGGTTTGGAATTGCTTGTCTTAGTGCCAAGCGTTAAGCTGAAAGATATCGGCGATTCCCATGCTTTGGTGTACAGAGAATGAGGAACTTACAACAGCGTTATACATTACGGAGACTGGACTCATGAATCGTAAATATCTGATCCTCTCAGGTCTGACCACCTTTGTGGTGCTAGTCGATCAGATCACTAAATATCTGGTGCACAATCGATTTCGTTTGGGTGAGAGCATCCCACTTATCGAAGGATTTTTTAGTCTGACCTATGTGCGTAACACAGGCGCAGCTTTTGGTATCCTTGCGACAGCGGACCCTGCCTTCCGCATTCCTTTCTTTGTAATAGTTCCGATCATTGCATTGATCTCTATTGGTTATATTTTTAAGAAATTACCAGAAAACGATCTGAAGCTCTCTTCAGCTCTCTCGTTAGTCGTGGGTGGAGCAATCGGAAATTTAATAGACCGAGTTTATTTTGGTTTTGTTATCGATTTCCTTGATTTTTATTGGGGAGTTCATCATTTCCCGGCCTTTAACGTCGCAGATAGCGCAATCTGCATTGGGGTAGGAATACTAATGCTCGATCTTCTTACCCAAGAAGAGTCAAAAGAAGTAGACGAGAGAAAAAATGCATCCACTTCTCGCTAAGATCGGTCCATTTCCGATTCACACTTATGGATTTTTAATCGCGCTCGGTTTTTTGGTAGCCGTGGCGGTAGTAAAGAACTTAGCAACTCGATCTAAGCTCGATGCTGAGAAAGTATTAGATCTTACGTTTTGGAGTTTGGCTGTCGGCTTTATCGGCGCGAGACTCTTGTTTGTCATCACAAGATTTGAATCCTTTATGCAAGATCCCATTTCTATCTTTAGAGTATGGGAAGGCGGCCTCGTATTTTTCGGAGGCCCGCTTGCGGTTCTTCCGTTTACGATCTGGTTTACTAGAAAAAACAAACTTCCCTTATGGAAGACCATGGACTGTTTAGTGCCCGGCCTAACCATAGCCCATGCATTTGGTCGTTTGGGTTGTCTAGCTGCAGGTTGCTGTTATGGTAAGCCTACGGGAACAGATTTTGGGATTAAGCTGACATCAGATCTAGTCGACGCCTCGATGCGCGGAATCAATCTTCATCCGACTCAGATCTATGAAGCCACCGCTTTAACCATTTTTTTCTTTGGTCTACTTCGCGTCTTTAAGAGCAAATCATTTGATGGGCAAGTCGTGTTGACCTACTTTTTANNCTACCCAATCATCCGTAGTATCATCGAGGTGTTTCGCGGAGATATTATTCGAGGCTTTGTCATTCAGGATATTTTGTCGACCAGTCAGTTTATTTCGCTCCTACTGATGATTGGAACGGCAATTGTTCTCACTTTGAGGCTCAAGAAAGTCCGAGAACTCAATGGTCACTGAGAGTGAACTTGGCATCGCTCCTCTATTATCTCTGGCCGTAGGGTTTTTCTTGGGTTCGATCCCATTTGGACTGCTAGTCGCAAAAGCGTTCAAGGTGAAAGATCTCGCTTCACGTGGAAGTGGAAATATCGGCGCTACAAATGTCGCTCGAGTAGTCGGATTTTGGCCTGCCGGTGCAATTACATTAGCTCTCGACACCTTAAAAGGTGTGCTGCCAGTTATTTTGGTTCTTCGACCAGGATTTTCCCTTTGGGCGCCTGCAATCGGCCTAAGCCCAGATACTCTTCCTCCTTTGGCGCTAGCATGGGCGGTAGGATTAAGTGCGGTATTTGGCCATTGTTTTTCGCCGTGGCTAAATTTTCGAGGAGGCAAGGGAGTCGCCACCGGACTTGGAGTAATTTTGGTACTCTCTCCAGTCAGCGCAGCCTTTGGAGTAGCGAGTTTTGTATTCGTATTTATGATGCGTCGGATTGGATCACTATCCAGCATAGCTGGCCTTTCCACGGCTGCTTTGGTTCATGTGATTCACCAGCCCACCGGAGCTCATTTGTGGTTTGGGCTGATCATGATCTGGATCATACTTATTCGGCATCAAGCCAATATTGATGCCCTCCTCGAGGATCGAGAAAACGTTTTCCGTGGTCATTAGTCATGCGACAAATCACTGGGTTGTTTCTGATTTTAACATTTTTTATCCAGACTTTTTGGTCTGGCCAAGCCTGGGCGAAAGAGGCAACTCGAATCGTAACGCTTGCTCCATCGTTAGGAGAACTCGTTGCTGACTTAGGTGGTGCCAATCGGATTGTTGGCGTGAGTGAATACACCGACTATCCCGCTGAGTTGAAAGTAAAAAAAAGTGTCGGCCCTTACTCACGATTTAACCTCGAAGAGGTGATCGCACTCAAGCCGGATCTTGTTTTAGGAACTTTGGATGGGAATGCTAAAGACCAAGTTGAGCACCTAAAAGAGCTCGGACTCAATGTAGTACTAGTGGCGGCTCAAAGTTTTCAGGACATCGATACTTCGATTGGTCTAATTGGAAAGGCGATGGGTGAAGAAGAGACAGCCCGCGCACTTCAAAAAAGATTTAGAGACTCGCTGACTCAGTTCTCCGATAGGGCAAAAAAACGTAATAGCGTGAACCCTCCTCGAGTTTTACTTCAACTCAGCTCAGACCCGCTCGTGGTGGTTGGACGCGGTTCATTTCTTCAAGAAGCTGTTGAACTTTTAGGTGCGAAAAATCTCTATAGTGATTCCAAAACTCATTATCCTAAGCCGACGCTAGAAGATGTCTTGGTTAGAAATCCTGATATCATCGTCGTCATGTCACTGGGCAAAGATAAGATCGAAGAAGAGAAGAGCGTCAATCTTTGGAAGCGCTTTTCGAACGTAACGGCAGTGAAGAATAAGCGTATTCATGTCATCGAAGCAGATCGACTGGTTCGGCCAACCCTACGGATATTTGAAGGACTCAAAAAACTCGAAGGAGTTCTTTATCCATGAAAAGGTTCATCTGGCAGTTATTCTTTGGCAGCATTTTTTGGGCTCTGAGCTTTTTGGTCGCACTCAAATTGGGTGCTGTCTCTGATGCTTCGATAGACGTAGTAATGGGCTTAAGGCTACCTCGAGCATTACTTGCTTCAGGAGTAGGGATGGGATTAGCTGTTGCAGGAGCAGCCCTTCAAGCGTTGTTCTCTAATCCACTTTGTGAACCCTATGTTTTAGGTATCTCATCAGGTGCAGCTTTGGGATCAGTCATTGGAGCAAGTCTTGGACTTCAATGGACGTATGCAGGGATCGCTTTGCCAGCCTTTATTGGGGCGTTAGTCTTTGCAGCAATCATCTATTTCATTGCGGTTTGGATCCGGGGTGGAAACACGACTGTCCTCCTCTCTGGCGTTATGCTAGGACTTTTGGGCTCGAGTTTAGTGGCCCTATGGATGGCATTCGCGGATGCAAATGGGATTCAGAGTGCTCTGTTTTGGTTGTTGGGTGATTTATCGCGCGCCCGCATAGACGGAGCTTTATTCACTTTTGTCTTTGTTTCAGTTTGTAGCTTTTTAATCGCTCTTCATTGGCGTGATCTGGATGCATTCCTATTAGGACAAAGTGAGGCTTTATCCTTAGGCGTTGATGTTAATTCAGTAAGAAAGAAATTAATCTTTTTGACCTCCCTACTCGTTGGAGTTTGTGTGGGAAGTACAGGCATGATTGGTTTTGTCGGCTTAGTGGTTCCACACTTTGTACGAGAGATATCAGGAGCTCTTCATCGTCGATTGATCCCGCTTTGTGCTGTGTGGGGTGCGGGTGTTTTGTGCGCTTCAGACACAATAGGCCGGTCTATAGCCAGACCCTATGAACTTCCAGTTGGAGTGATCACGGCACTTTTTGGTGCACCCGTTTTTGTACTAATTCTCTTAAAGAGTCACCGTTTAAGGCAAAGGGGCGGTAACTCATGAGTGTTTTGCTTGAAATTCGAAACTTATCTTATCAGTCGTATCAAAGAAAGATTCTTAAATCGGTTAGTTTTGATCTGAGAGCCGGAGAGATAGTCGCACTTATTGGTCCAAACGGTTCGGGTAAATCCAGTTTACTTAAGATAGCGTCTGGAGTTCATTCCTCTCAGAACAAAAATCTAATGTCGGCTCATGCAATTAATCTTCAGGATGAACCTTTGAATAGCCTTTCGGTAAGGGAACGAGCAAAGCGTGTCGTCTATCTCTCTAATGAACTGAATTCTGAGTTTCCGCTTACAGGCTACGAAGTTGTGATGATGGGTCATCTTGTCGGCAAAATGTATACACCGACACTCGAAGATGAGCGTCATGTCCTAAATATCATGAAAGAATGTTTTTGTGAGGAGTTCCGTGATCAAAGCCTGCTCACACTGAGCGGTGGAGAAAAACAACTCATCTCATTGGCGCGAGCGTTTGCCCAAAGATCTAAAGTAATATTTTTAGATGAATCTCTTTCACAAATGGATCTCAATCATCAGGTACAAATTGGAAAATTAATCCAAAATAAAGCCAAAGAAGGTTACGGCTTTGTTTTGGTTGCTCATGATCTCAACATGGCATCCGAGTGGGCTACGCGCTGTGTGCTTATTCATCAGGGTGAGATTATAGGTAGCGGCTCAGTTGATGAAATGCTTACAGAAGAGTTTTTAGGGCGGCTCTATCCTCAAATGCGCTTAGGCTTTGGCGTTAATCCAATGACTGGCCGACGCAAAGTATTTTTTGGAGTTTAAAAAAAGGCAGTCGCTCCAAAAATATGTGCTGTTGTGGCCATCGGTTCAATTGCTCGCTGAATCGCGTAGTCAAGAGAGAGCCTAGGAGCCATCCACCCGAGTCCGATACCGTAACCCCGGCCTCGGCTTGCTTGATACGGAATATTTGAATTTCGGAAAAGACCCAACCGCAGGAACAAATCGCTCATGAGTACAAACTCAATACCTGATTCGACTCCAAGTTTTCCGGTCTCGACCGAAGGAGTATAGTGAGGATCAATATAAAGTAGCACTATGCTCTGCAAGTTGATCTTTGTACCGATTGTAAATTCTCGGTAATTTCCTCTTGCAATACCAGCATCAGATTCAAATAGATTATCGATAATAAAAGCCGTTTGAAACTGGTCAGATGGGATACCCGAGACAGAGAACGTAACGTCGGTACCGTTTTTAGATCCCGGATGATTGAGATAGAGTTTCGTGCCGAGTCCAAATCCAACTCGTTTGATAAACGATTTTGAAGCTCCAACGTGAACCATGGTTCCATCTTCTCTTTGTGTGTACGCTAGACCTGCTTGGAAAATGTCATTTCTTCCATCTTGAATGGATAAAGAATAATTTCTTCCGTGCGGTTCACCCGTTGGAGGAGTTGTACGGCTTGGACCACTAAATGTCAGATAGTTACCGCCGATTCCGTATGCAGGTAAAAACGAAGTGTATGACGGGTTTAGAAAAATGGCGTCATTTAACATTGGGCCCGCATGTCCAGCGCCACCTAGGGCTGCCGTTCTCGGAGAATGAAAGTCGGAAGCCACACTCAGCGTTGATGACATCAAAATACTTAAGCCGAAACTAACCGAGATAAAATGCTTTAGCATAGAGCGTTATTGTACTTCCGAGAAATTATCTGAGCAAGTTAGGTCCAGTATAAAATTTGCAATCGTTTGGCGACCGATCTAAAACTGGTCGTCACCCGGGATCAGTTCACAAAAATTTGACCTGAAGGAGAAAGAACCAATGGCCTCAACATTTGGACGTGTTCGAAAAGCAGTAATTCCAGCGGCAGGATTAGGAACGCGATTTCTACCCGCAACGAAGGCAGTCCCAAAAGAAATGATTCCAATTGTCGATATACCGATGATCCAGCTTATTGTTGAGGAAGCTGTTCGCGCAGGAATTGAAGATATCGTGCTTATTACTGCACGGCATAAAGAAGCGATCGAAAATCACTTCGATTACAATTATGAAGTTGAAGATACACTGGAGAAGAAAGGTAAGGCAGACCTTGCTGAAGTCTCCAAAGCGGTCGGCAAAATGTGTAATCTTATTTCTATTAGGCAAAAGAACCCGATGGGTTTGGGGCATGCGGTGCTTTGCGCAGAACCAGTCATCGGCAACGAACCTTTTGCCGTCCTTTTAGGCGATGATCTCATTGATTCTACGGTGCCCTGCACTAAGCAACTCGTTGAGATTTTCGAAGAACAGAAGGCTTCTGTTGTGGGCGTGATGGAAGTGCCTGCAGACGAGGTATCCAAGTATGGAATCGTTGGTGGTAAGATGCTGACACCAAGACTGATGGATATTAAGCAGCTCGTCGAAAAGCCGGCACCTCAGGCCGCGCCATCACGATTTGCGATTCCAGGACGTTATGTTTTATCTCCGACGATCTTCCAGTGTCTAAAGGAAACCAAGCCTGGCAAAGGTGGCGAGATCCAGCTCACGGACGGTTTACAACTTTTGGCAGAACGAGAGCGACTATTGGCATACCAGTTTAGTGGGACACGTTACGATACCGGCGACCGACTCGGATTTATTGATGCCACGATTGCTTACGCGCTTAAGAGAGCTGACTTAGCTCCGGGAGTAAAAGAGATTCTCAAAAAACACTTGGGTTAAACCTACTCGGCGCATATCCTGGGTCCATGTGTAGACAAATTTGGAAAGTCTCTGGTTTACTGACTTTATCTTTTACCATCGGGACCATTATTCCAGAGGCGCGTGCCTATGTGCCGCCATCCTCTTACGTCATTAGGACACTTGCGAAGAAACATCTTGGGCCTAAGAGCGTTCGATTTAAGAACACTCTCATTTCCTTTGACGGTCAGAAGGCCTCCGGGATAGCGCTCAAAGAAATTGCGCTGATTGATTACGCGACGCGGACGGTTCGAAGTAAAGTGATGGATGAAGCTGGACGCGAACTGTATTTCTTTGAAAGGCGAGTCGATCCAACTCATGCCCCGCTGGGCCAATTTATTTTAGTTGAGCCAAGTGCCGATCGAATTATGGCAGCCTTGAAGTCGGCAGGTATCCCGGTGCGTCCTGAGGCAGAGCTGCGTGCTATGTCCAGCGAAGAAGACCGCAGAAAATCTGAAGTTTCGCAGATGGGGCGATGGAATGGAACAGTAGCTTGGGTCTTTGGGCAACCTAAGAATCAGCAGCTCTGGATTGAAAAAGATACTTTTCATCCAGTTAAGATCCTGTTTCAAAAAGAAGGCTCATTGGCTGAAGTTCAATATGAAAAGTATCGCTATGTGAGAGAATATCCCTTTCCTAGAACAATAACTGTATTTCCTAAAGGGGTCGGCAACGAAGGCGCAATCCGCATTGAGTCTAACGACATCACAATTGATCCAGAATCAGGCGAGTTTAAAAACTTTACAGCGAGCGGATTTACGGATGCTGGCAATTCACTCGATTCAAATACTCGGCAAACTATTACTACTTTTTATCAGTATTTCCGATAAATGGAACTTGTGAGCCCAGATACACAATCGTCTGAACTTATTCTGTCAGTCGCAATTCCTCGCCCATTGGACGGACTATTTACTTATCTTTTGCCGCCAGAGCTAGTCGGGCAAGTTCAGGTGGGAGGTTGGGTCAAGGTGCCTTTTGGACGCAGCACTACCCACGGCTTTATTGTTGAAGAGCCTAAATCCGTTTCTCAGTTAAGCGGATCGATCTCTCCTGGAAAATTAAAAAAAGTATTAGAGGTCGGAACCGGGGGGGCAATATTACCGACCGATGTTCTAGAGCTTTGTCGCTGGGCTCAAAAATATTATGGCTCACCACTCGGTGAGGTAC
>DBAE01000189.1:0-9827 GCA_002291495.1 Bacteriovoracaceae bacterium UBA1018
GTATGAACCTCTCCTTTGCTTTGGAATTTTTCTCTTGGGTCTAATCGCTTTGGTTAGAGCGGACTCGATCAAACCCGTTGATTTCTTTGGGGTTGGTGCGAGCGTGGTCCTTTTTGTGAGTTACTTGAAGTTCAAACGGGATTGGCTGCGGNNCTGCAAGGTCGTCTAAGAGTTTTGCTTCACGAATTGAACTTGAGATTCGGGACGGCCGAATTATTCAACTTGCACCCACCATCGAAATTCCGGAAGAAGAGTGCTTGATTTCCAGTATTGTATTCGCCAGCGAAGGTTTCTTTGTCTCTGTAAAAGAAGGAAGTCTGTATGTGCCTTACGACGCTTTCCAACCGCCACTTACTCGAGACGAATTACAAGCTCAGTTGCCACTTGTCACAAAACAATAGGTCACTTGCATTTCATCCGAAGAAGGCTATTGATCTAGTATGTCTATCTCCTCCATTCGTTCGGCCAAGAAGTCAGATTGTTCAAAGATCCTGAAATGGATCAAAGATCTCGCACAGGAAGAGGGCCAAGAGCACAAAGTGGCCAACTCGGTTGAGGATTTGGAAAACTGCCTCGATTCAGCGCTTTAATTCTTGAATACGATACACAACCCGTAGGCTTTGCGCTTTATTGCTACAGCTATAGCAGTTGGGTTGGCGGCACGGTTTCTATCGATGATGTATACGTGGAGCCAAAGTTTCGTAAGAAAGGCTTGGGAACGCTAGCATTTCGCTACATCGCTAACGAAGCTCTCCAAAGAGATTGTAAAAGAGTAGAGTGGTTCGTCTATCATCAAGAAATGCCAAAAGCCGCGAGTCTCTACGCTCGGATGGAGCGCATTTTGAAAAAGGATTGTGGCGCTGTCAGTTCAATGGTCGTGATGAGATTGAAAAGCTGGCCAAGTTCGAGAGTGCCTGATTTCCGGTGCTGGATACTGCGTATTTTACGCGTGCCGAGTGGTTTCGTCGAAACCAACTGTCGCACTCAGCTAATTTCCGTCGCGTTACATTAAATCTTAGTTTCCGACTAGAAGTTGTGGCCCAAGTATTGAGGCTCCAAAAGATATTAAATTTACCTCTTTTTTATCTTCTCGAGGTCGGTGCGTTTGATGAGGTAAAAGTTCATTTTTGGTTTTCCGATCATGTATCGCTTCGCTGCACGATGATTTCCATCGATGATTAGTGTTTTTCCGTCGTCGTATTCGAGGTGAATACCAGGTTTGTCCAATCTTTCGTCTGATATCTTAGCTGCATATTCACGATCGATTGAAATTCCGAAACTCGACACATTTTTTCCCGTCGAACTTTTCTTATGGCGGGTGTCGACGCCCGAACCAAGACTTCTATTCAGCCCGTAAGCGGACTCAGCGTAATCCGTGACATCTTGATTGACGATGTTCGCATTGAGTTTTCCGTTCTCAATCATCCAATAAGTTTTTTGAATGTCGAGCTCAATGAGTCCTCCAAATAGCTCAAATGTTTCAGTTCTCCCCGAAGGCGCATACTCAATGACTTCTTTGAAAATCGGCAAGCCGTCACGAGCGAGAGCATTAACCTCCGCTACCGTGATTCCATGTGCATCTATCAGCGCCTTAAGCTCATCGTTCATTCTCTGGTCTGTTCTCAATGCGTGAAGGAGCTCAGGAATTTCAGCTATGGTCTGGATGTATTGCAAAAGCTTGCTGCAATCGTTCGCGTGCGACTTAGATACTTGCGTACTTGCCAGAACCAGGGCCGCCAAAAAGAACGCCTTCGCGCTTCGAAATTTCATGTGAGCAGCGCTGAAATATTGAGTGAACGGCATGCTTTTCAATCGGCATTCTTTTGTGAGGACTATAATACAAGCTTGTCAAATATATGACTCATAGCTAAGTAATTCGAGCGTAAGACGCGGATCACTCAGGCGGATGTCTGCATGTGCACCCCTATAACTAAAGTTATACACGGCAAAAAATAAACATGGCCGCGGTTGGTGCCAAAACGCACTTTACGCCTGCCATCGACTTTACGCGTGCCTCCTATTTTCGACGCCGCAACCGACTGTCGTACTCAACTACTGTCTGTCGCGCGACAGATAAATTCAGCTTCAGTCACCCCGATTCTGTCCATTCGCCCGCCTCCACCCCCAAACGCCGCAGTTGCACCAAACGCCATTTATTGAGATGAAGGCGTTTCAATGACCGACACCAAAGCCAAACCATTTCAGTCCGTTCGTCCCGATGTGCAACTCCCTAAGCAAGAAGAAGAGATTCTCGGCTTTTGGGATGAGCGCCAGATTTTCGAAAAGTCGCTCACTCAGGGTGACAAGTCTAAGACTTACAGTTTTTACGACGGCCCTCCGTTTGCGACGGGCTTGCCTCACTACGGTCATATTATGGCAGGCGTGCTCAAAGACATCGTGCCTCGTTATTGGACGATGCAGGGTTATTCAGTGCCGCGACGATTTGGTTGGGACTGTCACGGTCTTCCGGTCGAGTTTGAGATCAATAAGGCGCTCAAAGTCGATAGCCGTAAGCAAATCATCGAAATGGGCGTCGATAAGTACAATGCTGCTTGCCGAAGCATCGTCGATAGATACTCGCAAGAGTGGAAAAAAACTGTCCGACGTGTTGGCCGTTGGGTCGACATGGACAATGCTTATTTCACCATGGACGTAAGCTTCATGCAGAGCGTGTGGTGGGTTTTTCAAGAGCTCTACAAAAAGGGCCTCATCTACGAAGGTTATAAAGTAGTTCCTTACTCAGTCGGCGTATCTACAGCGCTTTCTAACTTCGAAGCCAATCTCAATTACAAACAAGTTCAAGATCCAGCGATCACGGTGACTTTCCCAGTGATGGGTCAGCCTGGCGTGCACCTGCTTGCATGGACGACCACTCCTTGGACACTTCCAAGTAACTTGGGTCTAGCAGTTGGTAAAGAGATTGAGTACGCCAAAGTCAAATCCAATGCGGATGGCAAGATCTACATTTTGGCAGATGCACTGGTCAAAAATTATTTCAAAGAGCCAGAAAAAGAGATCGAAGTCCTCGCTAAGATGAAGGGCTCTGAGCTCTTAGGTCTCGAGTACGATCCACTTTTTGCATTCTTTAAAGATAAAAAAGCTCAAGGTGCTTTCAAAGTGATTTGGGCAGAACACGTCACTACCGAAAGTGGTACGGGTATCGTTCACATGGCACCTGCCTACGGTGAAGAAGACTATTACGCCTGCGCACGCGAAGGCATGCCAATCGTCAATCCAGTGGATGACGATGGGATGTTCACCTCAGAAGTAGCGCCTTACCAAGGTAAGCGTGTCAAAGAAGCAGACAAGGATATCATCGCAGATCTCAAAAAGATGGGTCGTCTCTATAAGCAAGACACCCTGATGCATAGTTATCCATTCTGCTGGAGATCGGATACACCGCTTATTTATCGCGCGGTTTCGAGCTGGTTTGTCTCAGTCGAAAAGATCAAAGAGCAAATCATCAAGAACAATAAAACCACACAGTGGGTGCCTGATCATCTCCGAGATGGCCGCTTCGGCCACTGGTTAGAAAATGCTCGTGACTGGGCGATTTCGCGCAATCGTTTCTGGGGTACACCGATCCCAATTTGGAAAAATAAAGAAGGCGAGATCATCTGCGTAGGATCTAAAGCCGAACTTGAAAAGCTTTCAGGTAAGAAGGTCGACGATCTCCACATCGAGTTTGTCGATAAAATCGAGATCCCATCTCCAACGGGTAAGAGCCCACTGAAGCGCGTAGAAAGTGTGCTCGACTGCTGGTTTGAAAGCGGATCGATGCCGTACGCACAATGGGGTTATCCATTCGAGGAGAAGCACAAACAGAATTTTGAAAATAGCTTCCCAGGAGATTTCATTGCGGAAGGTTTGGATCAAACACGCGGATGGTTCTATACCTTGATGGTCATCGGCACTGCGCTCTTTGAAAAAGCTCCATTCAAAAACGTCGTCGTCAATGGCCTCATCTTGGCCGAAGACGGCAAAAAGATGAGTAAGAGCCTGCGTAATTATCCAGACCCGATGGAAGTCCTCAATAAGCACGGCGCAGATGCATTGAGACTTTATCTCATTGACTCACCAGTCGTGAAAGCGCAAGAGCTTCGCTTTGCTGAAAACGGCGTGAAAGACATCACCCGCCGCATCTTACTCAGATGGTGGAATTCTTATTCATTCTTTGTCAATTACGCCAACATCGATCATTTTGAACCGCGAGGCGATGCAGCCAAGTCGCCAAACATCCTCGATCAGTGGGTGATATCGCGCCTTCACACCTTGATCGAAAATACTCAGAAAGAAATGGCGGCTTATCGCCTGTACAATGTGGTGCCGGGACTTCTTCAATTTATTGAGGATCTCACCAATACGTACATTCGATTTAACCGAAGTCACTTTTGGCAAGAAGGCATGCCCGAAGATAAGCGCTTAGCGTACGAAACTCTCTACGAAGTACTGACGACACTTAGTCGCTTGATGGCTCCGTTTGCGCCATTCCTAGCCGAGACGACTTACCAAAACCTAAGCCGGCCTCTTCAAGGCGCAAAAGAGAGCGTGCACTTGGAGAGCTTCCCAAAAGCAGACCCTAAGCTCAAACATCCAGAACTCGAAGAAGCGGTACGTGTGATGGAAGCGCTAGTGATGCTGGGACGTAATCATCGTGAAAAGATCGGTGTTAAGGCTAAGATCCCGCTCAAGACCATGACGATCATTCATCGCGATCAAAAAGTACTCAATAATCTCAAGCGCTTTGAGCCTTACTTTCAAGGCGAGTTGAACATGCAAGACATCAAGTACGACTCGAACGAAGATCATTATATTCAGATCTCCGCAAAAGCGAACTTCCCAGCTCTAGGACCAAGACTTGGGCCTAAGATGAAAACAGTCGCCGCTGGCATCCAAAAACTTGGACTCGAAGATCTCCTGAAACTCGAAGCGGGTCAGACCGTGACTGTGGAAGGGGAGTCAGTGACTCTCGCTGATATGGAGATTCGTCGTGCTCCAAAAGGAACCAATCCAAATCTCGCAAGTCATCAATTGGTGTCGATCGAAGTTGACCCAACTGTTACGCCAGAGCAGGTGCGTGAAGGACTCGCTCGTGAAGTGGTTCGTAAGATCCAAGCGGCACGTAAGAGTGCTGACTTTATCTTAGATGATCGCATCTCACTTGAACTTTATTGCGAAGGTGAACTCAAGGATGCAGTTGAGCATCATCTCGAGATGATCAAAAACGAAACTCTCACCACTCAGTTTGCTTTCAAGGATGCGCCTCATGGGACATTCTCAGAAGAAACTGAAATTGATGGAGCTGTACTGAAAGTCGGCGTAACAGCCCTCAAGCGCTGAGTAGGAAGACCGTTTTGAAAGAAAAGACCGAAGTACAAAAGATTCCGCGTTCTAAGCGACCACAGAAGCCTCCGAAGAAGAGCCCGTTTGAAGCATCGATCGAGGATTTTAGATTTCCTCCGATTGGTGTGCTCACGACATGTTTCAAAGAGAAGTTTGGGATCCCTCGTCAGCCAGGCCTTGTGCCCAATGCGGATGGAATCATCAAGCTTCGAAACGAAACAGTCATGCGAAATGCCGTCGCCAAGCTCGAAGGTTTTACTCACCTTTGGGTGATCTTTGTATTTCATCGACACGGTGGAAAATCTTGGAAGCCTTCAATCCGACCTCCACGTTTAGGTGGGGCAAAGAAGGTGGGAGTGCTGGCATCGCGCTCTCCTCATCGGCCCAATCCAATTGGTCTGTCTGCAGTGAAGCTCGAGCGCATTGATCTTAATGCAAAAGGTGGGATTGAAATTCACGTCACAGGTGTAGATATTTTGGATGGAAGCCCTGTGCTCGATATCAAGCCTTATTTGCCCTATGCAGACTCGATCCCAGAGGCAAAGACGGGATGGGCAGATTTGCCGATCACGCGTACACCGGTTGATTTTTCGGACGAAAGTTTAGAATCGATCTCGGTAAAAAGTCGCGAAAAGATACCGAATCTAAAAGATCTCATCATACAGATGCTCGAGCTTGATCCACGACCTGCTGCGCAAAAGCATCGTCTGCCTCCCAATGCACCTGATGCTCATGGTACGAATCACGGATTTCGACTCTTTGATTACGACGTGAAATGGCAAATTCGTCATGGCCGGTTTTACGTGCTCGATGTGGTTGATTTTGACCCTAAAAACATCTAGATAAGCTGGCAGCCTGTGTCAGTCCACGGGTTTAGGGGTTTATCATCATGCAAAGATCTCAGTACGTTCTAGTTCTTCTCATTTCAATTGTCTTTTCTGTTTTTTCGAAGTCGGTTCCAGCCTTTGCTGGTACAGGCGCTTATGCAGAACGTAAGATCAATTGCGCTGGGCTCTTTGATCATGAATACCGCGAAGAAGAAGGCCCAATTCTCTACGACCTAGACCATTACGAACCTTATGGGATCCCTCCAGTCGCAGAAGAGAAATCGTACTACGAAGAAATGGCCGTCAATGTCGAAGGCTTCTTTTACGCTCTTTTTCAGTATGCAGCCGCAAAAAATGATCCGACTTTCGTAGCTAAACTGGCTGATAAAGCAGCACTTGAGAAAGCGTATGTTGAATTGTTTATTTCACGTCTAAATAGTGAAAAAGAAGGGGTGAAAAAAATCTCTACATTTGCGGAGATCGACGCTAGTCGTTTTCCAGAAGTCAGAAATGCTCGTAATGTAGCAAATTTTTCTGAATTGCTTCCAGCTATCCTCAAGGATTTTGACCTGTCCTTCGATGAAATTCAGATGCCGATGCTTTATAGCATTCAAGTCGCACAAAAGAAGGCTGCGCAACGCTTGCAAAAGGCAAATCAGTTAAGGAAGTTGCGTGAAGCAAAGAAACAAAACTCAACTTCAGATGCCACACCACTGAAGACAGTCAAGTCGCGAGGTAGTGCAGCGCCAGCGGTCCCGGCTGTAGTCAGTCAATTGGAAGTCACTCGTAAGATTTTACCGATAACCACTGAAGCGGAAAGTATCTCTTCGATTAATTCTGCTTTGGGCGAATACTTTGTGATTAATAAAGATAAAACATTGTCCCTCTATAAGATGCCCACCTTTGGTTCACTCTCGCGCGTGGATGCAACTGTTGAAGGCACTGCAAATGCTCGCCTGGTCAGTGATCTTCGAGGAGACAAATTGGCGTATGCGATCGATAGTAAGATCTACGTAGTCAGCTTGCTTTCGGGCAAGACGATCGAAACTATCGAAGCTCATGGATTCGGACATGGTATCTCCGGCTTGCGCCTCGATGAAGGTGCAAAAGCCCTCTCCATAACAGGCGCAAACGGCCGATTCATTATTTATGATCTCAATAAAGATGTTGAAAAGAGATTTGATCCAGCCGAAAGAAAACTCGATAATATTGGAAGCCCATACAAGATCGCAGGGTTTTTTAAGACAAGAAAAGACTATTCGAGTCGCGTGATTGTCCACAATCTGGGAATGATTGCTTTTGTCGATCGCAATTTGGAGATTGGATTTACTCCTCATACTTTTGATACGTTTATGGGAGTAGTCACTGCGGATCAATTTCAGGCTCAAGCCATCTCCAATGTTTTTGTCGATCAGTCAAAGCGATTGGTTTATGTGCTAACGACCTCTCAAGGCCAAACGTCAGTATTTAAGGTGTCTATCGATGCGCCCAAATACGCTGAGCATTTCCCAGATTACTTAGCTCGGGTCCAGGTCTCGATCCCTGCCGGAATGGAAACGTTAGGAATTCTAAAATCGGAATACTTTGTCTCTGCCGGTACAATCGAAGGCAAAGAAGGGTTCTATCTCCATCTCGCTAAGATCGGTGGACAAGGTTCGTTTCTTTATCGACTTCCAGATAGCATAGAGCGTCCACGAATTCTTCAGATGAGTGAGTCTGGAGAAATTGTGTATGAAGAAGTCAGCCGTATCACAGGTAAGGTTGCCCTCTTTAAGGTTTCGCTCGACGTGAAGCAAAAGCCTGCCGGATCCACAGTCGCAGAGCCGACTCCTCCGAAAGAGGGAGCGGCTCAAAGTGAGTCAGCCCCGGCTTCAGAATCGGATAGTTAGACCCGCGTAGTATTGCGCAATCTGATTATAGTAGGCCTGTAAGTGGAAGGTTTGGTTGAGCTCAATGCCGATCCCAACGGCGCTGCCGCTGCGAATAAAGCTTCCACCTTTATTGTCGACTTCAATGCCGTACCCGTAGCTGAGTTGCACGTTGCTCAGGTTGATACCGAGAGCTGGTTTGACTCGAATACCTTCAAAATCTGTATTGGTGCTCGCATCGATCGCAATCAATGCGTTAGAGCCAAATCCGAAGGCGACACCGGCGCCATAGCTATCAATTCCGCCGTCGAGGCCAAAAGCTGCAACACCGACTGTTGCTCCGCCCATATCGTAGAGCATACCCACGTCGAAACCAACTCCACCGCCAGCGCCATCTCCGATACCGCGAGATGCNNGCTGCCATTGGAAGCGCCCGTATGATTTTGAATGCCGAAGCCAGCGCCGACGCTCCCGTTTCCAAGAAATAGAGATCCACCGTAACCAATCGGATCAAAGTCATCATTTTCAGAAGCAATGGCGCCTAGTAGTTTCGTTTGTTGATTACGTGCGAGACCCGCTGGATTTTCACCCAAAGCGGAAGTGACTGATGGCGCCGAGATACCTGCACCCACAGAGATCAGATGACTCGATTCGGACGATTGGGCGGCCCAACCTTGGGATTGCGCCATCAATGACGCGATAGAAAGTGATAATCCGCTCAGTAGACGTCTTCCGTGTTTCATTTCTGTCCTCCGTGAATTGGCCTTCGTTAGCCTTAGATTGAGTCAATTTTAGCGGGTTGGTGCCCGGGAAGTCAAAATGTCAAAAATTTGTTACTTGTGGAGCTAACCAGAGAGCGATAGTTAAAATTTGTGAAGGAAAAGGAACTGAGTCTACTTGCGATTGTTGATGATTGGGAAAGTTTAGAAAGATACGAAGACGTTCTTTCAAAACACTTTCAATTCAGTGGCGCGCCTTTTGGCCCTTACGGTGTCGGGATGGCTGAGAAGGAAAGATTTGATCGTATTTTGGTGGATCTGACTTTTGAGGATATGTGCAACGCAGATGTGATCCATTTGCTTTTGGAAAAAAAACTGATTGGCTCGCAGTATATTGTTGCAGTAGGAGAGAAACCTAGCGACCCAGCTCACCATCTTAGGCTCGATCCTTCGATCAGAACCATCACCCGTCCGTTTCAGTATGACCAGTTAATCCACCTTCTGAGCGAGAGTTGATCTAGATTCCTATCCATGCGAGGTTTAAGAGATGAACGTTGCATCTGGTCGACATCCTCAATTTCCGCATCTCTTTTCGCCGTTAGACTTGGGGCATACTATTCTCCGAAATCGAGTCCTGATGGGCTCGATGCATACCGGTCTCGAAGAGGCAAAAAATGGATATGAAAAGATGGCTCGCTTTTATGCTGAAAGAGCACGTGGCGGTGTTGGCTTAATTGTTACCGGCGGTATCGCGCCAAACCTATTTGGCCGGGCTTCTCCTTTTGCAAATCAGTTGAGTTATTTCTGGCAGCCAAGACGACACAGAAAGATTACTGATGCCGNNCCGATCAGTCCATTTAAACCTCGGGCACTCAGTTCTTGGGGTGTTAAAAAGACAATTCGAGATTTCGTTCGTTGTGCTGTTCTTGCTCAAAAAGCTGGCTACGACGGCGTAGAAGTCATGGGCTCTGAGGGATACCTCATCAACCAGTTTATTGTCGCTAAGACAAATCATCGAAAAGATGAATGGGGTGGGAGTTACGAAAATCGCATTCGGTTTGCAGTCGAGA
>DBAE01000189.1:9856-10139 GCA_002291495.1 Bacteriovoracaceae bacterium UBA1018
TCGTTTATCGATGCTTGACCTCGTCGATGGCGGCAGCTCGTGGCAAGAGATTGTGCAACTCGCAAAAGCGATCGAAAGGGCTGGGGCTTCGATCATTAATACTGGGATTGGCTGGCATGAGGCGCGTATCCCGACAATTGCTACAATGGTACCCCGGGCTGCATTCACCTTTGTTACTCGCAAACTCAAGGGCGAGATTGGTATTCCGCTCGTCAGCACCAATCGCATCAACATGCCTGAGGTCGCCGAAGAAGTACTGGCTCGAGGAGACTCAGACTTAGTC
>DBAE01000189.1:10156-10949 GCA_002291495.1 Bacteriovoracaceae bacterium UBA1018
GATCAACACCTGCATCGCATGTAATCAAGCATGCCTTGATCATATTTTTAAGGGTCAGCAAGCTTCGTGTCTAGTCAATCCACGCGCAGGCCACGAAACTGAACTGAACTTTCCTCCCGTCTCTAGGAAAAAGAAAATTGCAGTGGTCGGAGCTGGTCCTGCAGGACTTTCTTTTGCCACTACCGCAGCAGAGCGAGGTCATGAAGTTACTCTGTTTGAAGCATCTACTGAGATAGGTGGGCAATTTAATTTAGCTAAAAATATCCCTGGAAAAGAAGAGTTCAACGAAACTTTGCGATACTACCGGAAAAAAATTGAGCTCACCGGAGTGAAGCTCCTTTTAAATACGAGAGCGACTGCACAAAGTCTCATCAGTTCTCAATTCGATGAGATCGTGTTGGCATCCGGAGTAGCCCCTAGAACTCCAGCCCTCAAAGGGATCAATCATCCTAAAGTAGTAAGCTATCCTCAAGTTCTCAAAGGTGAGGTCGTGGTCGGTGACCGAGTTGCAATCATTGGTGCTGGCGGGATCGGTTTCGATATGGCCGAGTTTTTGGTCCATTCGGGAGACTCATTGACTCTTCAGCCCGAGCGATTTCTGAAACACTGGGGCATCGATGTATCTCTTTCTGTGCGCGGTGGATTAGAAACTGAAAAGCGTGAAATCCATCGAGGGAAAAGGCAGATTACTTTATTTCAACGTAAGTCGGGTAAACTTGGTGGCGGACTGGGTAAAACTACGGGCTGGATCCATCGCACCTCGCTGAAAGATGCGGGTGTAAAAATGGTTGCG
>DBAE01000027.1 GCA_002291495.1 Bacteriovoracaceae bacterium UBA1018
ATTCCGGACAGAGCAATTAATTTTACTTGAAACAGATTTCGATAAGAGGATTCAACATCTGGATGAATAATGCTCGTAGCAAATGCATAAGATGCGGCGTTTTCCACGCTGAATTGACTAGAATGAGCTCTCAAAGAGTTGGTTATCTGTGCAATTGGTTCTGGATGACTTATTTTGGCTGCATCGGCGATGAGGCCTCCAATCATATTAAGTACGCCAGTGCCAATAGTTTTAACGTCAAATCTAAGCGATCTTGAAGCATGATGCTTTTGAATCATCAATTCTAGAGTTCGTTCCATGCTTCTCGATATAGGTCCATCAAAAGAGCTGAGAGTAAGTCGTTCATCTTGGCTAACATTATCAAGATAGACAATGATTGAGACGATCGCTGCTCGTCGTTCATGAGAAACCACCTCTGAACCACACATTTTCACAAAGTCATCTATGTTGCCTGAATCAATCATTGCCTGATAAATATTTGCTAATTCTGCATTTGCTGGGAGCTCTCTTGTGCCATGTTGGCGAGTCGCTTGTATCACTATTGCAGTACTGTCGCGATGAAGACGGATGCCACTGTCTAGTTCTAAGGAGCTTGCATCGATCTGTGAGTCGATCCCTAAGATTCGTTTCAGTTCATAAGTTGATTTTGCGACAAGAGTCTCTATTCTCAGCTCTGATTGAGGCCCATGGTTATTAGTGCTGGGAGTGAAAGGCATATAGCACATTCGTTTGTTTTTACCCGGGTTCTCTGGAGAGAGACCTTTCCCTAGTTCAAGTTCCCCCTTAGGGTGGTATAAATAGTTGCCTGCAAAAGCGAAGGATGAGTGAATAAGTAAAGCTGCAGTTAGAATGATTTTGTTTATTTTCATAATTTCTCCGAAATTTAAGGATCGATTAAGTTAATGATGTTTCGCTGCCTATTTTAGTGTGAATGATCGAAGCGTTTTAAGGTGAGCCTTGGTCGGGCAACTGTAAGTATGCCTAGAGTCCATTTCTCCCTCAAAACCCCCACTCAACCGCAAGCACGGGCGCAAACTCCCTGTCGACAAAGTAGGTCGCAGGTACCGCATGAGCGGAAGCAGCAGAGAGTCCCAGCTTCTCACGAAGATCACGGTTGTAGTTTTCTGCGGCAGATTTGAGCTTTAGAGCAAAGACAGTTCTTGTGACTTGCTGAGCGCCAACCGTTCCCCAAATTATGGGTAATGCGATCTTCTCTTCGCCGGCAATCCAAAACCCAATAGTCGAAGCTAGACCAACTCCAGATACGATNNCCATCCATAAGCAGCGTCCATCTGGTTGATCGAAGCGGGTGAGACGTTTTCCATCATGGGTCTCAGGGTATTCAACGAGTATTTGATCTCATGAGGTCCCATTTCGTAGTAGTGCGGGGTTTGAAACCAAAATGTTTCCCGAAACTGGTGTTTCTGAAATTCTTTCTGAGCCTCTTCGCCCCTGAGGCTTAGGTTTGGGCCAGGTTCTCTAAAGTCATGGACAGTGGCACAGCCAGTTCCAAGCGCGATGAGGGTTGTGNNGTTGTAGGGCGATCTTTTTTACATTGAGGTTCATATTTAGCCACCTATCGCAGGATGTGTACCACGGCGAGCTCTAATTTTAAGGGCTGCTGACGCTCCAACATCAGCCAATTGTAGGGTTTTCACAACAGCTTTTGATGGGAAATCCCAACGACACAAGCTATGTAGTAGTCTCGTATGTCTAAACCCCAAACCAAGCTCCACCAAGGTCGCTGTGTTGCTCAACTCGATAAGACCCGTGTTGGTATCCAAACTGAAAGAGGCACTGAAGAGGTGTCTTTTGATCCTGCACAAAGCGCGGCGTTCGCAGTAGGGGATATCATTGCAGTCCAAGGTCAGGCGCTTAGAGTCCTGACCCCAAATCGCACCGAGACCAAAACCCAGGTTTGGAAAAAGCGCGTACTTGATCCACGAAGGCTTCATGGACAGAAGGTACGCCGACAGGTGGAAGCAGGGATCCGAGAGTTTTTTAATTCACAAGGATTCTTAGAAACGCGGACTCCAACTCTGGTTCAGTGCCCAGGGATGGAAACGCACATCAGACCTTTTGCGGTCAAAGAGGGGGGATATCTACCGACCTCGCCCGAGTTTGCGATGAAGAGGCTCTTAGTCGGGGGATTAGAAAAGATCTATCAGATTTGCCCATCGTTTCGCTATGAACCCACGTCTCCTCATCATCATCCCGAGTTTACGATGCTTGAGTGGTACCGCGCCTATGCGGGTTATGAAGAGATCATGGCTGATATGGAGCAGATGGTAGAGCGCCTAGCGATCGATATCCTTGGAAAGCCTGTGCTTCAGTATCAAGGCCAAGAGATCTCAGTCAAAACACCTTGGCCAAGGTTGACTGTGCGTGAGTTATTTCAATCAATCGTCCAAGTAGATTTAATCAAGTCCTCAGATGTGGCGAGCATGAGACGTGAAGTCGAAAGGCTCGGGTTAAAGTGGAATGCTGAGGACACTTGGGACGATTTGTATTTTAGGATTTGGCTCAATCACATCGAGCCTGCGCTTCCTAAAGACCGAGCCGTATTTGTAACTCGCTATCCAGCTTCGCAATCCGCATTGGCGGTCATTGATCAGGATCCTGATGGGAGCCGATGGGCGAGACGTTTTGAGCCCTACGCAGGTGGACTTGAACTCGGCAATGCATTTGAAGAGCTCACCGACCCGGTCGAGCAACGGAAACGTTTTGTTGAGGATATGAATTTACGAGAGCAAATCTATGGACCGAGCTTTCCTAAAAATCCAATTGATGAAGAATTTTTGCATGCATTGACCGAAGGCATGCCTCCTTCAGGGGGGATTGCCGTAGGGGTTGATCGCTTGATTATGCTCTTAGCGGATGAGCCAGATATTGATTATACGATCTGGCTGCCGAGCTATTTCCTAAATGAAAGCAAATAGTTACAATAGTTGACCGATCTATTTCAACAATGTATAAAGATGCCTGTTGTGTAGCTGGCCGCTATTGGTAGGAAGGGCCCCTAGGTTAATGCTTTTATTGAGGTTTCTCATAGCTGCGGTCACCCTGAGTTCTCGTCTGAGGATGTTTGGTCTATTATTGGTGGCCTCGGCTGTCCTAGGCATCTCGACTCTCGCACCTTTCACATGGGCGCAAACCCAGTCACAAGCCCAAACGCAAATTGAGCCACCGTCGCACGATTACAAAAATCTACTTCCGCTGGTTATATCGGAAAAAAACTGTGCATCCTCCCAACATTACTTTTTGGGATGTGTTGCAGCTCTCGATTCATTGGCTCAAATGGTCCGAGATCAACGAGTTGTACCTACATTTGAGCCAGCTCTGATTACTCGTGTGTATGACTTAGTTCAAGTTGAGACAGTGGAGTCCTATGGAAGCTTAACGTTTGCTCGAATGACGGGTAAAGAACTCCACCAAATCCAAGAGCCCACAGCAGAGACCGTTTGGATGCCAGCGCGCGCTTATCAAAACTGGAAAGATGCGTGGGAGTCGGTTTATCTCAGAGGTCAGTACAAAACGATTCCTTTTTCAAAACTTGTAGGCGATCTGACCTCCGAACTCGGAAAACTATTTTCGATATCAGAACAAAATGAGCTCACCCTCACATCACTGACTCAGTTTGCGATTTTTTCTGCAAAGGATCCTCACGCCTTTATCAATAGCAGTGTTGAAGCAGACTCCGTCAAAGACGCTGCCGATGTCAATTCGTATACAATCTCGAATCTTGGGCTTGAACTGAGAGTAGGGCCGCAAGGAATTGAGGTCACTCAAGTCGCACGAAACTCTGCTGCTGCGGTGGCAGGTGTTTATGAAAAAGATTTGATCCAAGAGATTAATAGTCAGCCAGTTTCGCAGTCGAATTATTTTTCTGCAGTTGGTCGTATCCAATTCAGCCCAGGAGTTACGCTTCAGCTGAAACTTCAAAGAGGTGAGGCTTACCATCAAATTTCACTCATTCCTAAAGAGCGGGATCTGCCGTACGTCGAGAGTCGTCTTATCCAGCATGGACGTTTTACCTATGGAGTGATCGAGCTCAGGACTTTTTATTCAGATAATATTTGCGAGATGGTGGGTAATCAAATTGTCGATCGAATGAACGAAGCCAATGGAAAGCTCGATGGTTGGATCTTAGATCTTCGAGGCAACTCCGGTGGTAGAGTTTATCAAGCTGCATGTGTTGCGCATTATTTTCTTCAACCCCATATGCTGGTGGCTTCATACGGCGTTCAGGACCTACGTACTAAGACGCTCACTAATATGAAAAGAATTTTTGTCGATGACGGTATCACCGAGTACCTTTCAAAGCGAAAAGTCACACTGACTAAAAAATTTCCATCTTCACTTCCACTCACTATTTTAATCGATGCTAAAACTGCTAGTGCGGCTGAGATCTTGGCCTCAGCACTCAGAGATCACAATCGAGGACTCATTGTAGGGGAGCGAAGTTTCGGAAAAGGTGTTTTCCAAGACGATAAGAAAAAACGCTTCACATTGGGTGCGGGTTTGGTGCTTTGGTCAACCAACGGTTATATCTTGCGACCTTCCGGTAAGAGNNGTCCAGACGTCTTAGTGCCTAGGAACCTCGAATTTTCGGAGAGCCTTAATCGTCCGGTATCTCGCGAAGAACACTTGATCCCCCCTTCAATCGAAGCCTTTAGTTCGGAGAATGAAAATCCAACTTATGGCGGGTTAGCGGCAATTAGGAAATGTTCGGCTAAAGAGGGGAGCGCTTCAAAACGATATCAGGAAGCTCTCGGGCAGCAGTTCCTTCCAGATCTCCAGCTTTTCAAAGCTCAAGATGTTTTGAAGTGTATGATTAAGATCCGTTAGTGGGCCGAAGAGGCAGTTCAATCGCGAAACATGTATTGGGGTGAGTTCGATCTAGCCACAGTTTGCCATGATGATCTTCGATAATTCCTCTAGCGATGCTTAATCCAAGGCCGGTCCCTTTACCTACGTCCTTGGTGGTGAAGAATGGATTCATAATTTTTGGTGCGATGTCTTCAGGAATACCTGGCCCGCAATCGATAAAGTTAATTCGTACTCGGTCATTCTCAACTAGGGTGTGAACTTTGACCCATCTATCAGGACAGTTTTGAATCGCATCGTAAGCGTTATTAAGCAAATTGAGGAAAACCTGAACGAGTTGTACAGGACGACAGTAGATCTTCAAATCATTGGGTTGTTCGACAATTAATTCTACTGAGCTAGTACGAAAACGTTCTTTACAAAGCTCAAATGTGTCTTCAAAAATTAAAGAAAGCACACTTGCGGTAAGCGGATCTTTTTCGGCATTCCGCGAAAAGGTTCTGAGGCCCTTGATGATTTTTGAAATACGTAATGATGTGCTTTCGATTCTTTCAAGGTGTTTAATGATGGTGGCGGCATCACTATTGTTTCGTCCTACCAATTCCTTAAGAAGTGCCGTTTTACCCAAAATGATAGCAAGAGGGTTATTAATCTCGTGAGCAATTCCGCTTGCCATTTCTCCGAGTGAAGCCATTTTGCTCGTTTCGATCATGAGAGATCGTTGTTTTTCGAGTTGTGAGTACGCATTTTTTTGTTCAGTGAGATCTCTCATTACAATTGACACATATAGGAGCTCTCCTGCTCGGTCTTTGTGCGTAAGAAGAGTAAGGAACATTGTTCGCTCTTCTCTATTATGTGAATGGTCAAATATGACGGTCTCACCTTCCCATAGGCCATTCTCAAATGCATACGGAAGGGCCTCAGAGAAAATCGTTTTCTGCGCGGAAATCGGCAACCTCAATTTGACTTGTTCTATGCCGCGAGTAGATTCATTGATTGGTCCAGAGGGGGGAAGTCCGAAAGCCTTCCTTCCTGCTTGATTAACGTACGCAGTGTCTCCATCAACAGTAAAATAAGCGATGATATGTGGGATCGCATCAATCGTTTGCATGAGGCGTTCGGCCTCTTCTTGATAATTGCGAACTTCAGTTACATCGAGGAGCACACCGTCCCACACGATTTCACCATCGGGTTTCCTGAAAGGTTGAGAAGCGCCTTCTACCCAAATGTACTTTCCGTATTTACTCAAAATTCGAAAAGACATTTTCCAAGGGGTGAGGTGAGCCGATGACTCTTCGACAGATTTTTGGTAGCGGGCCTGATCATCGGGATGAATGCGATCTAGGACTTGAAACCCTTCTTGTAAAAGGGCTTTAGCCGAAACGCCAAAGATATCCTCACAACGCTCACTCATGTACGGAAAATAAAAACTTCCATCTGCGCGCATAGCGATTTGATATAAGACTCCAGGGAAGTTCTGAGAAATTCGATCACGAACGCCATGGGCATCAATAGCTTGTTTTTGTCGTAGAGTCAGGCGCCTGTATTCAAGCTGAGTAATCAATTGTTTAGATAATATCCGAAGTGCCTCGCCTTGCTCGGCCGTAATCTGTCGTGGCTTGGTGTCAATTACACAAATTGTTCCAAGGTTTTGGCCGTCATGACTTCGAAGAGGTGCCCCAGCATAAAATCTGATACCAAGATCTCCAGTGACTAGGGGATTGTTCTTAAATCGAGCATCTTCGAGTGCATTTTCTACGATGAACAAATCATTTTGCTGAATGGTATGAGTACAGAAAGAGATCTCGCGCGGAGTTTGTCTTTCCTTAAGACCAACAGAGGATTTGAACCATTGGCGATTTTCATCAATGAAGCTAATTGCAGAAATGGGAGTGCCACAGATCTGAGAGGCGAGCTTGGTAAAATCGTCGTACTCCGGCTCTAAAGCAGTATCTAAAATCTCGTAAGATTTTAGAGAAGTGAGTCTCGTTAGTTCTTGAGTGTTTAGTTCGAGTTCCAAAGCAGTATAACTATAGAAATAATCCAAAGTTTTGTCTAATTCAGAATTAACTATGTTATTTACGCTGGGTGAGATCAACCAAGTCATACCTGCTCCCTATCTTCCTAATCGTCGTGGTAGATGTCTTAGGGCTGACTATCGTCATTCCCTTTCTTCCTTTTTACGCGCAGAAATTTGGCGCTAGCCCGTTCGTTGTCGGGCTGCTTGTAACGAGTTATGCGACCTGTCAGCTCATTTCCGGCCCGATCTTGGGTTATTTTTCAGATAAGATCGGTCGACGGCCAGTATTGCTATTCAGCCAAATTGGAACTCTGATTGGTTTTATTATTTTAGCGCGCGCGCAATCGCTCTGGATGGTTTTTCTTTCACGCGTTATCGACGGCAGTACGGCGGGTAATCTCTCTGTAGCGCAAGCGTATATTTCTGACGTGACAGAGCCTAAAAACCGGGCAAAAGCATTTGGAATTATCGGAGTCGCCTTCGGTTTAGGTTTTTTAGTTGGACCAGCAGTTTCTGGTTATCTATCCCAGTTTGGTTTTCAACACCCGGTCTATGCGGCTGCAGGACTTTCGCTGACTAGTATTTTGGCGACGTATTTTTTGTTACCAGAGTCACCTCCGATCAAGGCAGATCCGGCCGAAGAAGAAGAGCTCCCAGCAGGTCGACGACTCGGTATCTGGGATTGGGGCCGATATAAGAATTACTTTAAGGATGATGTCTTATCTCCGTTGCTTTTGCAGTTCTTTGCATTCGCTTTTTCATTCTCTATGTTCATCTCTGGTTTTGCGCTCTTTGCAGAACGACGATTTACATACGACGGCATGCCATTTGGACCGCGCGAAGTCGGATACATTTTTGCGTACACCGGTTTTTTAGGAATTATTCTCCAGGGCGGCCTAATCGGTAGATTAGTCAATAAGTATGGTGAAGAGAAATTAGCTCTAGCTGGCTTTCTCACCAGTACAATCGGTTACGGATGTCTAAGTTTTACCACGAGTATCCCTGGACTGATTGCCGTTGCTACGATTGCTTCGTTTGGATCAGGAGTTTTGCGTCCAGCCATCACAAGTTTGATCTCTAAGAATGCTCCTCGCCGAGAGCAGGGCGTTGTGCTGGGATTAACTCAGTCGATGAACTCAGTAGCTCAGATTGGCGCTCCGCTCATTGCGGGGGGTCTAATTGAGTACGGTCTACTTTCTCCGTGGGCTTTGCTTGCAGCTGCGAGCTCTTTTGCAGGTTTCTTTTTGATCTTACGATTTCGTGCAATCGAGGCACAGGCTGGACCTAGCCGGCTTTAGGTGCTGCTGCTCTCACCGACATTAACGCCTGCTTTTGTATCGGTTTTGTCTGCAAACTCATACTTTCGTAAGGTTTCGATCCCAGCTCTAAATCCGCTTCGTACGAGTTCTGCGAGTTTTTTTGGCGTAAGACTAAAGTGTTCACCAAAGAACATCTTATGATCGTTTGGATTAGGGTGGATATAGATCGTATCTACGTCCATACGATGATGAAGCTCGGCCTCAAGAATCTCGCAGATGCGCTTGCGATGCTCTTCGCTTAAGTCTTGTTGTTTGCAATAGCGTGAGACAGCTTCGATCGCGTTACGCTGCGTCTGTTTGCTGTGAATATGTGTATTAATCTTTTGTTCAATTAAGAGATAGATTGACTGAATAATAATGGCAGGCAAACCGTGATCCGTCAGTGAACCAATCTCTTCGAGATNNATAGGGCTGATGAGTATAGCTTGCAATGACAAGATCAGCTCCGGCATCGATTGCGACGTGGCTTGAAAGGGTCTCTCTGACTTCACCATCGATGTAGTAGATCTTTTTACCGTTCTCGTTCTTGATCGGATACGGCGCATAGATAAAGGGGAGTGAAGTACTCGCGGCGCAAGCCTCAGAGATCGAGACATCGTTATTGTACTGACAAGTTAGATCATGAGGCGGCGGTTGGTAGTTATATTTACCAAATACGACTTTTCGAGAGTGGTTCAACTGCGTGGCCACAATAAACAGATCAGCCATATAATCTTGGAAACGATTGGATGGCATCACTTCTTCGCGCAGAAACTGTTCAATCCCGGCGGTAGAAAAAAAGCCGGTTGCCTTAATCCACCTCAGTTGAAGGATTGCTTCCCAGTCACCCTTCATTACGCCGTTAAAAATCTTCTTAAACATCAAAAGTTGACTAAATTGTTCTTTTGCTATGGCCGGCCTGAGCTTGAACATTTTTTGGTAGGAGAGGCTCGGCAAAATGCGTGGAATGGCATCAATTGGGTCAGTTGGCTTGCGTCCTAGGAAGGAATTAAAAATATTTTCGAGCGAGTAGCCTGCAGCCAAGTAGGCAGAAATGATCGAGCCTGCACTCGATCCTACGTAGGTGGAGATCTCCATGGGGTCAGGAATTCGGGCAGTGCCTGAGCTAGGTGAAGTGCCTCCGAGAAACTTAAACCCTTGTTCTTGCAGGGCAAGTGCAACACCTAAGTGAAATGCTCCAGCTTTGGTGGCCCCACCGCTACAGATAAAAGCGATCTTACGTTTATGGCCAATTTTGATTCGACGACTGTTTGCGGATGATCTAGATGAGGATCCCATCGTTCCCATTTAATTAGAGTACTTGAATTTGAAATCTATGGAAATACAATAGAGTTATGTGGATTACCCTGATGGATTACGCGATGAAAAAAGGGATCAGCCTCTCGACATTGCGACGACATATCAAGTCAAACAAGATTGAGTACAAAGTTGAGAATGGCCGCTACCTTTTATTTGATAACGGGGGTTCCGCTACAGAGTTTGTATCGGCTCCGGTTTCTACATCAATGGTTAGCGCTGTAACTCATCCAAGTCGACCTGAAGACGTCAGGGTGAGAAAGTTAGAAATGGAACTTCATAAGGCACGAGAGGAAATCGCCGAATTGAAGATGCTCATAGCTCTTTATGAAGACAAGATCACCCCAGCGCGCTCAATCAATAATTAGACTCGTTCTCTTAGAGAGCTTGCGACTATGCACCTTAACTGCGGGGCTAACCGTAGTGTTTAGTGTTGCTAACGCCCAAACAGCGAGAGCGTCTTCCGATCTTGATCGGCAATATGCTCTCGAAAATGTCGGTGTCCTAAAGGCTTGGGACAATGTCGACGGACTTTTTGCTGAGTATTTTAACTCAGCATACAAAGATTATTTTTCTAAACAGAGCCGATTTGCTCTGCAGGATCTATCAAAAGCAGACGCAGTCTTATCAAACGCAAAGATTCCTTACGTCAAATTGATTGAAGATCCACAAGTGCTTGCACAAATCGCTCGATCGATGAAGACGCAGACCATGATGCGAACTAAGGTCTATAAAGAAGGATCGAAGTATCGCGTTGTGGTCGATTGGTTGCACATGCCTCAAGCGCAACTTCTAGTTTCAGACACCTTTTCGCTCGATGCGCCAGCCAATGGCATTTCTGATTTCAAAACTGCGCTCCATCAAAGCCTTGATCGAATGATCGCAAAGATCCCTTTTGTGGCCACAGTCACGGGTAGGGACGAAGGTACGATTACCGTGAATATTGGGGCAAATGCGCGGCTTGCTCCAGGTGACACGCTGGTGATTGCAACTCTTGATGAAGTTAAGAAACATCCTCTTCTTAAAGAAATCGTTGATTGGCGTATGACCCGCACCGGCCGGGCAGTCGTTGATGAAGTCGATGACGGCATGGCATTTTGTAAAATTCTCGAAGAAGATTACGGGCGACAGATTTCACGATTTCAGAAAGTCGTGCAGATCATTCCAGCACCACCGGTGCCTGAAAAAAGTGTGATCAAAGATGCTGAACAATCTCGCGAAGAAGCTTATCGCGAACCGCCTCGCTTAGGTTTTTTGGCGCCTGGATTAATGCTCGGCAGTTCTAGCCGCGAAGCAAGCACGCTGAATGGAACGAGTGGCAGAACAGGTAGTGGTTTACTGGTCGGAGTGAAAGGTGATGCTCAGCTTTGGTTAAATCGCGAATGGTTTGCTGATTTAGGGTTAACCTTTGCAACTACGAGCTATTCACAAAATGATATTCAAACAGGTCAACCTGTTCAAGGCGATAGCTTGGGCACTACGTTGACTCAGGTTAGAGTCAATGGCGGATACATGTTTCACCTCACACCCGATTTTTTCGGACCGAAGGGCTGGTTAAAGGCGGGCTATCAAACCACCTCGTACCGTGTGTCACCAGCTACGACCGCTGAGCAAACAAGTACGTCTTCATTTAACGGGATCTTTATTGGTTTAGGTGGTGACCTACCGGTGCGTGGGCCGCTAGGAGCCTTGCTTAATATCGACNNCGACTTTGGTCTATTTACCTCAGGTAGTCAGTCAGGTCCGATCCGACGATCTACTTCGGGAGCAAGTTCGGTAAACTTTTTTGTTGGCGGATACTATCGCTATACTCAGCGGATGACTTTCCGTGCAGGCATCGACTTTATGTCTCAAGGGATGGATTTCACTGACGGTGGGACCCTGAGCCACAAAGTGGTCTCAATAGGTCCCAGCGTCCAGTTTTTCTTTTAGTTTATTTTTGAGAGGCGAGTCGGTCGATCCAGTACGACTCAGTCACAAACAATCCGTCTAAAATATCAGATGCACTGATGGTCTGAACGGATTGGATCTGCATCTCTTTCATGTAAGAAAATAGAAGTTCAGATTTTGAAAGAATGCGAGTCCTCGGAGCTTTCTTAACTTCTTGATAGGAATAAACACCGTCTTTTTGAATGGAGTTGTGAACAGATCCAGCTCCGATGACAGTTGCAGTGGGTTGTTTCAATTTAACAACGAGTTCATCAGGGACCATGAAGGTTTCATTCTTCTTCATTTGTTTAAAATCGCTGAAGTGTGAACGAATCACACCAGCAGAATTAGCCCAAGAAATTTTCATGGAGTCATCTTCAACTACCCAAAGCACAAGATCAGCTGGTGACTTTTGAGCCTTGACCGCATTGGCGACAAAGCGCAATCGGGTATCTTCATCTTTGCTGGTGAGGAGAACGCGAAGTGGAAGCATTTTGTAGTAAACCACTTTCTTACCTTTGCTCTCCTGTTTAGCTTTTTCTAGGCGCTGATTGTTTTCTTGGTGAGTACAAAATTGGATCATCTTGATCAGATCATCAAAGTTTTTTGCACCTCTAAATCCGGTAGCAATCGCATTGAATTGTTTGGCTTTATATTTGCCAAGCAATACACGGATCTCAGCTAAGACGACGTAAGTATCAAATAGAAGTCGTTCTTCGATCTTATTATCTGGAGAAGCTTTGATCGCTTCTGCTGCATTCAAAGCGAAGTTTTGTTGCAAGATGACTTTTTCAATTTTGTTTTGGCAATAGTCAAACAGCACAATTTTGAAGCGTGTGATTTCCGCTCCCATGTCAGCCGCGCCTCGAACCTCTTGGCACTGAGTTGCGTAAGACGATGATGTAATAAATAGAATGGAGAACGCTAAAAGCGCGAAAGATTTAAGTTTAAGCATGAATGGTAATTAACAGTTTGACGCCTATAGTCAACTAATAATTCTGACTCTGCAAGTCATTGTAATCTAAGCGAGTATTCCCATTTAATTCGGTCTGTCGATGAGCTAGGAAGTAGAAGTATGCCGACTTCTAAGCGCGAAACAGTAGAAAAAACGACCGGTAAAAAGGCCAGTCCAGCCGTAATGAGCCAAGCGCAAGCTTCGCAAAGGATAGAGGAGCTGACAGATCTGGTTCATCATCATGACTTTCAGTACTACGTGCTCGACGACCCCCAGTTGTCCGATGCGGCGTACGATCTTTTGTACCGAGAATTGGTCGAGCTCGAAACTCGCTATCCAGAGTTAAGGCGGCCAGACTCACCTACGAAGAGGGTGGGAGGCATCGCGCTTGAAAAATTTAATAAGATTAAACATCGCGCTCCTATGCTCTCGCTCGCAAATGCTCTCTCAGAGGAAGAGTTTAAAGCGTTTGATGAGAGAGTTCATCGCTTCTTAGATCTCCCCGATAACCAAACGCTTGAGTACTATGCAGAGCTTAAGTTTGATGGCTTGTCTGTTAATCTCACTTACGAAAAGGGCGAGTTGGCCTATGCTGCCACTCGTGGTGACGGAGAGACAGGCGAAGAAGTCACTCATAACATCAGAACGATCCGGTCGGTTCCGCTTAGACTTAAGACCAAGACCCCTCCTAAGCTCATCGAGATTCGAGGTGAGGTGGTGCTACCTATCGCGGCCTTCGAAAAACTGAACGAAGAGCAAGCAAAGCGCGGTCAAAAACTTTTTGCTAATCCAAGAAATGCAGCGGCTGGATCTATTAGACAGTTGGATCCAAATATTGCGGCAGCTCGTCCTTTGACGGCTTTTTGGTATGGCGTCGGTCAAGTTGAGATGGATGGAAAAGCGCGTCCCCCATTTACTGCGATGTCAGAGTATCAGGAGCAGCTCTCGCAATGGGGTTTTCGAATAGGGCCTCATCGTCAGATCTGTAAGGGCGTGAATGATGTTCTTAAGTTTTACCGAAAGATCGAAAGTGAACGCGATAAGTTGCCGTTTGAAATTGATGGCGTTGTCATTAAACTCAATCGCCTCATCGATATCGATCGAGCAGGTTATGTTTCGCGTAGTCCACGTGGGATGATTGCGTTTAAGTACCCTCCACGGCAAGAAACAACCACTGTTGAAGATATCTTAGTGCAAGTCGGTAGAACTGGAGCGCTGACTCCCGTTGCGATGGTAAGCCCTGTTAAGCTTGGGGGGGCCACAGTTCGAAGAGCGACTCTGCATAATCAAGATGAAATCGATCGCAAAGATATCAGGATCGGTGATCAAGTTTTCATTCAAAGAGCAGGGGATGTGATCCCAGAAGTGGTTCGTGTGATCACCGAGGCTCGAACAGGAAAAGAGAAGAAATTTAAACTCCCGGATCATTGCCCTGTATGTAACTCACGCGTTGAGCGTAATCCTGGAGAAGCAGTCGTTCGTTGCACAAACCATAACTGTATCGCGCAAGTCAAAGAGCGTATCCGTCACTTCGTGATGAAAGATGCGATGAATGTCGAAGGAATGGGCGAACGCATTGTTGAAGAGCTCATCGACAATCAAATGATAAAGAGCTACGCCGACATCTTTAGGTTGAAGAAGGATCACTTTCTTAAACTCGAAGGGTTTGCAGATAAATCGAGTCAAAAGCTTATTGATGCAATTGATGCTGCAAGAAAGCCAGAACTCTATCGCCTCATCTTCGGTCTTGGGATCAGACATGTAGGCGAGCGGACTGCAAAGACCCTTGCTAATCATTTTGGAGATATTGATTCATTTTTTGGAGTGAGTGCAGACCAGTTTGAACAAATTCATGAGATTGGTCCAGAAGTAGCTCGAAGTTTGAATGAGTATTTTACTGATAAGGATAATCTCAAGGAGCTCAAAGAACTCTTAAAGTTTGTTGAACCTAAAGCTCCGAAACGTGGGACGGGGGCAGGTAAGCTTGTCGGTAAGACAGTGGTTTTGACGGGGACCTTTCCAACGCTTTCTCGAACAGATGCGACCAAGCTTGTCGAAGAGCATGGCGGAAAAGTATCTTCAAGCGTCTCAAAGAAAACAGACTTTGTAGTGGCGGGTGAAGAAGCCGGGAGCAAACTCGAAAAAGCACAGGCTCTTGGAGTGCGAGTGATCGACGAGGACGCACTTTTGAAGATGCTGGCTTAGGACGTAGAGCCTTAAAGAATCTTGTGCTGTTTCAGATACGCACGAAGCTGAGCTTGTTCGTGTTTATTGATTAAGAAAGTCGAAGAGCTCATCCCGTAAATGATCGCCTGGAAAATCTCTGGTGGTTGAATAAATAGTGTGTCGAGTATCGCTAAATATTCTCGACGATCTAAGCGATCCTCACCATTTGGATAAGCAAGCAGGTCGAGAGCATATTTAAAGTTCTGATTAAAGCGTTGGCCGAAAATCCCCTGACGGATTTCCGCACTCCCACTGTTGGTGATATCGTCCAGAAGTTTTCTTTCTTTTTGATTGAGTCCCGCTCGCCGAGAAGATTCAGCAATGGTCGCAAGCTGAAAGGCTGCTTTCGATGCCTCGTGTGCCAAAGCATAAGCGTCTTGGCCAAATGCCACAGCTTGAGCATTGGATATGTCNNGTCAGTGATCTCGTTGTGATCTGCTGAAACAATTTCTCGTCCGTAGTCCCAAGACTCTGTTTTGTTTCTATTGAGGCCGGTAGTGGAGACAAAAGATTCTGCTAGATAGAACTGATTGAGGCGAAAGAGAAGATCTAATTTTCTGTAAAGGTCAGGCAATTCAGGATCAATCGCAGCAATTTTGTCACTGTAGTAATGAACAAAGAGCTCCATGCCTTTCCAGCCTTCTGCTTGGGCCAATAAATTATAAATCTCGCGTCTTAGGATGAGGTCTTCAAAGTAGCCATCTTCGAGAGGTGTGTCATCGATTTTGGAGACGGATTTTTTGTCAGCATCTTTGGGCGGTTTTGCTTTTTGATTAAATATTCTCTTCAGCTGTTCCTTCGCCGAGCGAAGTCGATCACTCATGCTGACCGGTGGAGTGTCTTGCTTATCGGGTTTAGGGATGCGAGGGCGAGCGTCACGCAATCGGAGCTCAACTTTTTCGGCAAATTCGGCACCATAAAATTCATAAAGCTGGGTTTTGATTAATTCAATAAGTGCATCGTAATGTTTCGTTTCTAAAATACGAATTCGAGCACTGATGTCTCTCTTTAAATAACTGAGATGACCTTGGTCAGAACGGCCAAATTCTTTTTCTATTTTTTCTTCAAGAGCTGCACGGATGTCGTGAGCTACTTCAGGCAATGATTGTAGATAGGGTCCCGGCAAGAGACTGAGCAGAGGCTTCGATGCCTCATCTCTTAGATAGAGGTCTGTAATGACGAGATCTTTCGGATCCTCAGTCCTTTTTGGCTGCCTTTGCGGCAACGGATTTGGAACTCGTTTAGGAGCAGGAGTGGGTAGAGTTTCAGGTTCTTTTTCTGGGATTACCTGAGGCTTTGCAGGTGCGGGCATGGCTTCAGGTTTACTGTTAGTATCAAGCATTTGCGGACAAATGCCTGAAGCAACAGTACCTGTTGAAAATAGTGCGATAATGATGGTCCCCAGTAACACCATGAAACGCAATACTTAGTTCATTTTGTGAAAAAGGCCAATATTTCCTTTGTTTAAATTCCTGTGTTATCAGGGAGCATACGACTGGGGAGAAGTCATTGGTTAAGGGTGTATTTTGCCTATTATTATTGATAGTTACGACGGCTTTAGGTCCATTTGCGCATGGGCATACGGTTCCGGAACTCATCACATTAGATCAACTGATGGACGACAAAGATCTTGCGCGCTCCTATTACGATCAACTGAAGATAAGATTTAAGAACCGAAACTTTGATGAAGTTTTGCTCCCAGAGCAGTTTCACAGAGCTCCAAGGCTTTCGTTTGAAAGCTATCTAGAGATGCTCTCTACCTTTCAACATCTTGTTAAAGACCTGGGACTGGAGCCCACTCTCGGTCNNGATGGAAGGCTCGAATATCTGGATGATTCCCTAATTCGGTCCTGGAGCGATATCTCTCGATTGTTTATCAAAAGATTTGAGGGTCTTGGTTTTGGTCATGGTACTCCTGATCGTCAAATTAAAACTCTTAGATACCTCGTTGAATTGGCAAACCGACAGCAATTTCGTGGGGACATGACGGAGTTAGCGGACGCGCTGCTGTGTACTTCACTCGGCAGTCGACGCTACGAATTTCTTAAAAAACACCAGCTCACTGATTTTCTTCAATATCGGGTATTGGAAGACGCAGAGAAATCAGCAAAAGTACTCGCTAAGACTCTGGGAGTTGCAGGTCGAGTTATCGATAAGCTGATTGAGCATTCGACTTTTCGGACAGTTCAAAGAACAAATTTTTTTAAAAAAGGAATCGTGATTGCCCCGATGACCCGCATGGAGGGTTTATTTAAGAGTATTGGTACTGGAGAGTGTGCCCGCACCGCTTGCAACCGATACATGGATACACTTTATCAAGATGCGTTTCATCTAAAGGTCCTCAACGATGGCGAGGAAATCGGTTATCTCGGTATTTATAAAACCATTAGTCGAGATAAGAAGATTAAACGATGGTTACTGGAAACCATTCAAACCCCCATTTTAGGGGATCAGCATCAACTTAAATACATCAAGGGTCTATTAACTTATCTCCAGCAGAGGGCCCTTCTTGATGATTCCTTATTGAGTCTTCCGGGCGGCAGCGAAAAAACTTATTATACCTATAATTTTAAGCCCGTGGTTGCATCGCTTGGGTCAATTATTGAGAATGCAAATTACCAAATCGTTGAGAGCGAATATCGGCATGCTGAAGAAGTAAAAAATACGAATCTACTTCTCTATCGAAGGTATGCCCAGTCAAGTCAATATCTAACCCAGATGGTAGGCGACTCAATGCATCGACCTCAAAATGCTATGGCTATCGGTGGTGGAAGGATGATTGAGCTACCACCACTCTTAGATCAACCTAGCTGGGTTTTTGATCGTTACCTGGAGATCCATCAGCTTAGGGATACAGTATCTCTATCGTCAGATCCTTTACGGAGAAAAGGTGAGCAGCTCCTATCACTTCTTAAAGTCTATGATATTTGGTCGTATCGGAAATGGCTCTTCGACTATCGAGAAAAGATTGAGGACAGCAAACTCAATTTCTATCGGTATTTGCCACGCCGTCTGATGGAGGCGCCGTTTGCCGCACAGTTTGAATACTTCAAAGAATATTCGACGATGTCGTTTCATAGCGCCGATAAGATCCAAAGCCTGAGAGAAGAGGTATTCCTCAAGGTCGAGACAGTGGATCAGTATTTAGCTCTTACGAAATCAAGAGGGTTAAAGTCAGGACGATTTCCACAGTTTTTGGCTTCGTCGCTCGATCGATTTTTGCCTGCGATGACTGAGGCACAAGCGATGGGATTGTATGAGTCTGTATTAAACTCCATCGGGATTCATCGATTCGGAGTTGAAACGGCACGGAAGATTGAAACTAGAATTCAGGATTCAGAAAAGTACGTTCAGTTTATTTATTTATCGTTTGGACAAGTTAATGGGAATGTAGGAATTTCTGAAGAAAAACTGCGTCAGCATCTTCTGCTCTCTACATGGAAGAGGCATGTTTTTCGTGAGCAAGGATGGGAAAAACGATATCGACTGGCATCGAGGCTTCTGACGCTTGTTGGTAGAGAAAACGAATTTAAAGTAAGAAGCGAACTGCTCCAAACTGCAACCGATCTCTCTCAAATCTTTCAAATCACCGAATCGTCTAGCCTCAATGAGGGCACAGATATTTGGCATGCGCAGTATAAGTCCCTTGTTGCCAAAAAGTTTAATGAAGTGATTCGTAAAAATATCAGTAGAGATTACCTAGAGAGAAATCGTTCTTACGTGCGCCACTTTCTAAAAGTGCTCGGATCCACGGACAAAATCGAATACGCTACTACCGCTTTGAAGAGCTTACATAGCTATGAAAATTTCGAGTGGATGTTGCATGAAGGTCTTTTATCGAGGAGCTTTCTCCCCGAAGAGATCGACCAGAGATTACAAAATGATTTAGCAACTCTCCTGGTAGATAATGCACTCGTTGCAAATCTTGAAAGAAAGATCTTGGCCGCAGGACGAAATGCTTTACTTGATTCCAAGCTCACTGAGGACTTGATTACGTTTTTGGAAAAAGTGATTCAGTTACCTGTGCAATTTCAAATCGAGGTCTTTCATCGGTTGAGTAAACGATCTCCTATCTTTCTAGCCCGCGCTGCGCCGGAGTATGAAAAAGTTCAGGCCTTGAAGAGAGCTTGGAGTAAGCGCCTGGTCGAAATGGGATTTGACTCGGCTGAGCGGGTGCTCGGTGAGTTTTTTGCTGAACCCAAAAAAGGGAAGTTACAAGTCGCTGCAAGTGCTGTGAGTAAGTTTTGCAGTAACTTGCTGCAACCTTAGCTACAGGCGATTAAGATACGTTAATTAAGATGAACTGAACCCGGTCGCATTAGGTCGTTCGTGTTCCCAACTTGATGGGAGAGCTGCTCAACTGTAGTTTGTGTAGTTTGCTTAGAAGAGTCGAGTGTTTGAAAAGCGGTTTGATAAAAACCTGCTGCAGCGGCAGCCGCCCAAATGAGTGCCGGATAAAGTTTTCCTAAAATAGTTTTTAAAACCATAGAGCACCATCCTTCACAGCCAGCTTTGTCAAAAAAGCGTCAATTGTCAAGGTGCGCCACGGCGAAGAACCGATTAACGTCGGCCGCGTTTTAGCTTTCCTGATTCGAGATCCTTCAGCATTCGATCCCAGCGGTCTTTGTACGAATTATATTTATTAATAAGCTCGCTCGCTCGAAATTGAAGTGATTTGGTAGGTTTTCCCATCAAAACTAATGTCTGCATGGTTTGGTCAAGTTGTTTACGCCGCTCGGTAGGAGGAGCTTTTTCCACTCCAGCGATGTACTGACCGTACAAATTATTCAGTTGCTCGATCAAGGGTTCTGCTCGAGCAAAGNNAGCAAAGAGCTCATCAATCTTGGCTTCTTTCGCAACTTCTTTGAGCTGGTTTGGAGTTAAATCTCTTGTCGGAGTCGAAACGTAGGACTTTTGCTTTACTGTAGACTGTTTTGACTCTTCTTCTTCGCGCTCACGTTCTCTTTCGTCGTAGCGCTCCCATGCACTCTTTTCCTTCGCCATAGTGTATAGAATAGCATAGGATCGCTCGCATCAATTATGAAAATTAAGACGCAATACTCCTGTCAAAATTGTGGCCATGTCAGTGCAAAGTGGTTAGGGCGTTGTCCGAGCTGCGAAGCTTGGAGTTCATTCGTCGAAGAAAAGCCCGCTTCCACCGCGAATGCGAGCGCTCCACAAGAAGGAAGTATATCTGCAGTACGGGACGAGTTTCGTGCGATCCGAAACCTTCGTGAGAGTACGTCGGATTGGGTCGGGCTTGAGCCAGATGAAAACGAAGATGATGAGAAGCCATTGGTTTCTCAAAGAAGACTTTCTACAGGACTTGTTGAGCTCGATCGTACTTTGGGTGGAGGACTGGTTCCTGATAGTTTTATTTTATTAGGTGGAGATCCTGGGATCGGAAAAAGTACGCTGCTTTTACAAATGGCTCGTGGAGTTTTGGAAGCCGAACCCGATGTCAAAATATTGTATGTAAGTGGTGAGGAGTCGGTGGATCAAATCCGAGGACGAGCGTTGCGGCTAGGAGTAAAAGGGAAAGGTCGAATCTTTCTCGCTGCCGCAACTCAGTTGGAAAAAGTATTTGCTTCAGTACAAGAGCTTAGACCCACGATTCTTGTGATGGACAGCTTACAAACTTTTTCGAGTGGCTATCTTCAATCNNCCGGAAGTGTAAGTCAGGTACGTGAAGTGGCCGCGAGACTGATGACTCTTGCTAAGACCGCAGGAATCGCAGTTTGGCTTGTTGGGCATGTCACTAAAGAAGGAAGTATTGCTGGACCTAAAGTCGTTGAACATATGGTCGACACAGTCNNGTCCTTTATTTTGAGGGAGAAGGTGGTCAGAGTTTTCGACTTTTGAGAACCGTGAAAAATCGGTTTGGTTCGACTCGAGAGCTCGGTGTGTTTGAAATGGACGGTGAGGGTTTGCGAGAAGTCACTAACCCTTCGAGTCTGTTTCTGAGCGAGAGAAAAACTCCTGTCGAAGGAACTTCGATCGCAGCTTCACTCGAGGGATCTCGGCCGATCCTAGTTGAGCTCCAGGCACTTGTGGCAAAGAGTGGGTTGGCAGTTCCGAGAAGGACATCGGTAGGGATGGACACGCAGAGGATCTCTCTCTTAGCTGCGATCTTAGAGCGGCATATGGGACTAACGCTTGCTCAGATGGATTTATTCTTTAATGTTGCTGGTGGGCTACGTCTTTCTGAACCGGCGTGTGATCTTGCCGCAGCGGCAGCGATATTTTCAAGTTACGAAGAGAAGGCTTTTCCAAGTGACTGGGTATTTATGGGTGAGTTAGCGTTGACCGGTGAGGTCCGTCGTGTTTCACAGATGGATGTGCGACTTCTGGAAGCAAAGAAGCTTGGATTTAAGACTGCTGTCATTTCTGCAAATACACCCAAACCAATCATGGAAAGGGATTGGGGCCTTAAGCTTAAGTCCATTTCGAAAGTAAGAGAGTTATCGGATCTCCTCAAGTAACGAGTGGATTGTAAATAGCCATAATCCATAATCTATCTTTAATATTTAGTTTTTACATGTGCCTAAGAGCTGTGCGCGTCTTTGCTGACACATGGATTTTTTAGCTAATGTTTTCGAGTCATTACTAAGAGATCTACCGGCCTGTGACTTGCAATTTATAGCTGCATACAGAATTGAGGCAGCTATGAATAAGTCCATGAAGGTTATTGGTTTTGTCGGATTACTTCTGAACAGCAGTATTGCTATGGCAGACTTCGATCTGGGATTTCTACACACGGACAAAGACGGCACCCAAAAATGTGTGAGCAGAGAAGGAAAGATTATTGTTCGTACTCCTTACTCAAGCGATCGTTCAATTGAACTCGAATCGAGATCAATCAAAGTAGAGCTTGCGCAAGATGTAAAGAGTGTCTTTGATGAGGTTTTTTCGACCGATTTATCTATTGAAGATTATGTCGAAAGTTCGGTGTATGGGGCGATCGATTATAGAAGTAAGATAGATCAAAAATTTTGTAATCAAGCAATCGCCGCAGCTAGAAAAGCCCTGAGCTCGGCGGTTCAGAATTTTAGCTTAGGTATCGAAATGCGCTGCCAAAGGATCTTTTACTTGGCGAATGGAAATCCAGCAATTGATGCGCTCTCGGAGTTATTTCCAATCGACTATACAAAAAAATTAGATCGAGAAGTTGCAGACAAGGTTAAAGAAGAAAAGAAAAAGAACGACCGTCTTGGAAAGAAATCCGTTAAACTGACGCAACAACAAGTGACCAAACTTCAAAAAGTACTCAGCGATCTCGTGTTGCTCGATCAGTCTTGTGCTGAGACCTACGATAACATCACAGTGACTGAGAGCAACTATAAGAAATTTCAAGACGCTTATGATCAGCTCGATCAGGATCTGAAAAAGATCGAAAAACAAGTAGGACAAATTAAATAGTCGCAGTTATTGAACTTAGACTTTTAAGTTCACCCTCTTAATCGCCCCATGCCACTCAGCGAGTTTTGCTTTTCTTTGAGCTTCGCCCAGTTGAGGATCAAACGCACGATCTTGCTTCCAGGTTTTTTCAATGTCTTCGAGATCAGTCCATAGACCTGCACCGAGACCTGCCGCAAACACTGCACCTAAGCTTGTTGACTCTAGATATTTCGGACGCCGAAGTTTTACGCCTAAAATGTCTGACTGAAATTGCATCAGCAGATTGTTGGCTGAAGCTCCTCCGTCGACATTGAGTCCTACGATAGGAGTTCCAACATCTTTTTGCATGGCTGTTAAAATATCGGCAATTTGAAATCCGATGCCTTCTAAGATTGCTCGCGCTACTTGCGATTGTGTAGTGCCACGAGTAATCCCTGTGAGCATACCTGTTGCTTCAGGATTCCAATACGGAGCACCAAGGCCCGTGAGTGCCGGAACAAAAACTACACCTTCCGTCGATTCACACCCTGCCGCTAGAGTTTCGATCTCAGAAGAGTTCGAGATAATTTTAAGACCATCTCGGGCCCATTGTACGGCAGCTCCTGCTACGAAGGTGCTGCCCTCGAGGGCGTAGGTGTAGTCATCTTCTTTGAGTGCCCAAGCAACGGTAGTTACTAGGCGATGTTTACTTTTGCAGGGTTTTCGTCCTGTATTGAGAAGCATGAAGGCACCTGTCCCGTAGGTGCACTTAGCAGAACCTTCTTTTACGCATGCTTGACCTAAAAGTGCAGACTGTTGGTCTCCAAGAACACCCGTAATCGGGATCCCATCTGGAAGACCCGGAACGTTGCGAGTGAGTGCAAAGACACCCACACTTGGTCTAACTTCGGGCCAGATGTCATTTGGAATCTCAAGAGCTGAATTGAGATCTTTATCCCAGCAGTGTTTCGTTAAATGAAAGGCTAGCGTTCGCGAAGCATTGCTCGGCTCGGTTGCATGCACGGTATTGTCTGAGAGTTTTGCGATTAAAAAGCTATCGATTGTTCCAACTGCAAGTCTACCCTGAGTGTGGGCTGACTTGACTGGGTCCCAGTTTTTCAACGCCCACGCGACTTTTGTGCCGGAAAAGTACGGGTCGAGAAGGAGGCCAGTGCGTTCTTGAAAGAAAGGCTCTGTTCCTTTCGTGNNCTGTTTCTCTTTGGTTAGTAATACCGATGGCGGCGATTTTTCGAGGATCGACGTGTTTAGTGACTTCACCAATCGTTTGGAGAACGGTCGTCCAGATATCTTCGAGATCATGTTCGACCCACCCTGGCTTAGGAAAGTGCTGATCAAAATCGACTGAAGCTTCTGCAACTCGATTGAGTTCAGTGTCCATGAGAAGTGCAGTGGTTCCCGTCGTACCTTGATCAATCGCGAGGATATAGTCCATGGCGGCAGGATAGTCTCAGGGCAAAATAATTCAAGTTAAAGGTGGGATGACGCATGTGCGCTACCAAAAGGTCGGGCCGACCTTAGTGACCTTAGTGGGAAGATTTTGCCTCTCGAGAAGTTTGATTTGTTTGCCGATCCTCTCAGTGGATGAGTGCAAGGAAGCATAAAACCAGCAGTCTTATACGCATGATAACTCTTGGAGTTGCGGTGGTCGCATCAGTGGCGACGACTGCCGCCTTGTATCATATGGATCAGGCTGCAGGTGCTACTCAACATAAAGAGGAAGCACTCCGCTGGGGACGCCAGATCTCAGCTCAAGCAGAGGGCTTATACCTCTACGCTCGCCAAAAAGAAGAGAGAGACCCTACAGGATGGCTCATTAGTTATCTAGCCCAGGGTGTAGATCCACGAGTCATGAAGATTGTGCGTTGGGATTTTGGCGATACTGAATTGGCTGATGCCACAGTTCAGAGTGAAAACTATTTTTACTATTCGGATAAACACCTTTTTGAATATCTCAAGCGTCTAAGCCATGAGGAGCCAGTAGGAATTAAGATTCAGATTGATCTGCCCTATCGTGGTTTTTTAGGAAGTGCTTCGAAAGCGCGGAATGATCTATCAGTTGCAATCGTATTTGCGGCGGTCCTTTCATTAGTGCTGAGCTTACGAGCACGCCTTACTCGCAGAGAGAGTGAAGAGCCTGCAGTAGCCTATCAAAGCTCTGAGGTCGAGACTTCTGCGCAACCATCGCTCAACCCAGCGTTAATTCAGGAATGGATCAAAGATGCTCGGTCAGTGCTCACGGCTCTCAGTGGACAAGTCAGAGATGTTCTTAAAGACGCCAAAAACTTGGCGATGAACGCGTCGCAATCTTATGAAGCCACTCGTAAGCTCCGCGAGGGTTTACATCACGAGCTCAATGAGATTCATCAAGGCCGTAAGATGATGAAAGAGTTTGAGGCTCATGCAGTGAAGTGCGAAGCCATAGTTTTAAATATGCTCATCGATGCTTCACGAAAAGGGCCGGCAGGAAATTCATTTCTTAAAGCGGGGGATGAGATCCATCAGGTACTCAAACTGATGCGAGCAAGAGCACAGGCCGCAGAGAAAGCTTTTGGGCGCCTAGAAGTCGACATGGAGCCGATTACGACTGATGCTGATATCGCTTTTCACTCGTATCGGGACTTTTTTAAAACGACTCGGGCCATGGATGCGCATATTCAATCCACGAGTGCTTCCATTATGAGCCAGGCCGAGTTGATTCGAGCATTGGGTGAGAAGAATTCGCGATCAGTTTAGTTTGCGCTACGCAACATCTGATTAGCAGAGTAGATAACTCGCTTGGTTTGTTACATTATTTGATTCGGTGCGCGCTTTCCCTTACACTCTTCATTAATCATGGACATGAGTACGTTGAACAATTCAGATGATAAGAAGTGGTTTATTTATATTGTGGATCATCATGAAGGTCCTTTCACGGTCGCTGAAATTAACCTGAAGATTGCTCAGGGACATTTTCCAGCCGATGGATATGCATGGACAGAAGGAATGGGTGACTGGATGCCGATTCCGCAGATTCAGGCATTTCATCAACCGATTTCTAAAAGTGATGGACCCACTCTCACTCGATCAAAGTCTACAACTCAGCCTCAGCCCACTATGGTTGCTGCAGGTCCCGAAGCGCCAAGTACTACTTCGGCAAGAGAGCCTAAGGTCGAGATCGATGCACCTGTCGTTCTTGAGCAACAACCGCAACACTATCAGCAAGCGCCAACTCAGCAACAACATCGTCCAACTATTAGCGAGATGGGAACAGGGACGAAAAAGCTCCTTCAAGAAAATTCACCTCAGTCACGAAAACAAACGAAAAAGTCTTCTGGAATGATGAAGTGGGCAGTGCTTCTGTTGATCATCGGAGGAGGCGCGGTCGCGGTTTCTCAAGGTGTATTAGAAGATCCAAGTGTAAAGGCCGTTGTACAGCCTGCGACAGATGCTATGCGCCCGCTTCTAGCAGAGTTGACCGCAAAGGTACCTGCATTAGCGCAATGGATCTCGCCGATTCCGGCGTTAGAAGATGTGCCGCCAGAAGAGTATGAAGAACTGAAAGCTGCTGCGATTGTGCCCGCGGATCAAAAAGCAAGTTTTGCATTAGCACTTTCACGTGCAGATTTATTGAGTCCGTCGTTTTACGTTGCTTCAAATCTGCCTGATGGCACTCAGTTGGGCTTAAAGATTGAAGGAGTGAGCGAAACACTTTTAAATCAGCTTAAATTTTCGGGCTTTTCAAAAGTTACACTCAATCAAAAGTTAGGAAAAACAGAGTNNCTCGCGGCGAATATGTAATTTCGATTTTAGATACAACAAGCGCAGTAGCTGCAGTCACAGCGAGTGGTCCGAATGCTCCTAAGGTTTTATTTCAGAAAAAGTTTTTCCTCGGGGGACCAAGAGATGAAACCTATTTGGCTCGGCTCAAAGATTTTCATGAAAAGATTAAGGCTAGAGCTACCAGTGAAATGACCGAGTTGAAGCAATTCTCGGGATTAGTTGAGAGCCAAATCAACGCAACAATCGCAACATTTGATAGACTCAAAAAAGTTAAGCCTACAAAAGCAGCCATGGCTGCTCGAACAAAAGCCTGGAAAGACTTTCACGATAAATGGATCAAGCTCGATACTCAAATGGCTGAGTCGTTTGTGAAGTGGACACCTGAATCTTTAAAGAGCGATTACTTCTACGGGCCGCTCTTTCAGAGGATCAAAGATGCTGCCGGCAATGCAGGCAAGCTTCACCAAATGCATGATGCATATTTCAAGACAGCGAACGGTTCACCTGAGCTCAAGACCATGGAGCTACAAATCGGTGAAGCAAGCGCCTCATCTCAAAATGAGTTGAATGCGTTAAAATCAAAAATTGAACAAACTGAGAAGCTGCCCGTATCTCCAAACGGGTTACCCCAACGAGAGGAAAGCCTATGAGTAAAGAACGACGAACAACCCGCAGAAGACCGATTTTGGATTCTTTTTCGTTTTTCGTAGTGCTTCCTAAGAACGGGGACCACCGTTTAAGGGTCTATGACGTCAGCGAGGGCGGGGTAGGATTTGACTTCGATGCTGGGGGAGAATCTCCCCAGGACTTTCCCGTTAAGATGGGTGACACCATGGACCTCCATTTTTATCTCAACCAATCCCTTTATTTACCGCTCCAGGTTTCGGTGAAGCGTATCGATGAAAAAGGGGGGGTTAGACGTATTGGTGCAGAGTTTAAAGATACCCAAGGTGCTGGATTTAAAGCACTTTCCGGGTTTTTGGCTATGTTAGATCAGATCTCAGAAGCCGCTCAGATCGACAGCTAAGACCCTTAGCCCGTACTTTTTTTCGAAAAAAAACGACAAGCGGCAAATTTTGCTTATTTAGGGCCCCTAACTTGCTTCCGATAGGTTTTTTGGGAGGGGATCACAATGTCCCAAAGCAGCGGAAGCGTAAATGATAGCACGAAGCAAGTAGTCGATTTTTCTGAAGCCCGAGCTCAAAAGCTTGATGAGAAGCGCAGAAAAACCGAACGGATTTTCTTTAAACATTTGATGGGTGTGTATTGCGTAACAGGCAGCACTCAAATGCGTCCAATCGAACTGATCGAAGTCAGCGAAGAAGGCTGTTCGTTTCAAGTTCCATTTGATGCAAAAAATCCTTGGCCAAGCGACGATGGAGAAATTCCACTCCGTCTCTACTTCAGTCAGGACACCTATATCTTGGTTCATGTCCGCATTAAAAATGCCGGTGCATGTATCGATAATGGTTCACGTTATATGAGATACGGTTGTGTCGTTAACGATGCAATGTCTTCTTATCCAGCGTATCAACAGTTTGTAAGATTTTTGAAAACTTACTCTGAGCATGCGCATAAGGATAAAGGCGACGTCAGTATCTTTTATCTCTAGTCGGTAATAGCTAAAATTAGAATGACGACCAAGGCAGCTGGAGTGATCCCTAGCTGCCTTGGTCTTTTTTTATTTTATATTTTTTTTGCTGCACAGCCGTCGGGATCGGCATCGGATCTGCAATTTAGCAGCTTATGAAGATCGACGAAAATCAGAACGATCGCTCAAATGAGCCATCGGTTATCCGTGCCCCTGACCTCAAGCGAAAGCTTAGATTTCGCAAACGTCAAAAGATCGGAATACCCTTACTTCTATTAATTCCTATTCTCAGTCTGACCAAGGTATTGGGAGATGTTGAAGACGTTAAAAAAGTGGCAAATGAAAATGTCGAAATTGAAATTCAGTACCCAAAACGATTTCGTTACGGTCAAAGCGAGCAGATCCAGATTAATGTGACAAATCGTTCACCTAAAGAGTTAGAAAGTCTCCAACTCAAGCTCGATCCTCATTATTTGAGCCAATTTAGTAATGTTCGGTTC
>DBAE01000281.1 GCA_002291495.1 Bacteriovoracaceae bacterium UBA1018
ACGATACCGGAGCGTGACCTTATGGAAAAGATCTTCGCCTGAACCGATTCGTTTAAAATAATCGTCTGGATCTTCGCCATTTTTAGCAGAAGCTTCGCCATCAGAAGAAGCCGGATTGCGTTCGCCACCAAAAGACGCTTCCCCGCCTGTTCCTTCACCGGCTCCAGCGCTAGCTCCAAATTTCCCGAAGTTTAAACTCGAGCCACTGCGTGAAGTATTTGCTCCGCTTGCGCCAGACGCACCGCCTCCGCCCGCGTTTTGATAGGCTGAATTGGTATCTGTAGCCGCATATCGGGCAGACCCATCTTGATTGGCTCCTGAAGGGGCATCAACAACGGACGATGGTTCAGTTTGAACACTACCAAATCCACCTAAGCCTCCGCTGCCGGCGTTAGCGCCACTGCCTGCAACGCTTCCTCCGCCAAGATTCGGTTTGATTCCAGAGCTCAGCGCAGATTTTTGTGAGTCTGATCCAACTGCTTTCTTTGAGTCAAAATCACTAGCAACCTGACTTTCAACCGCCGCTGCAGTTTGTGGAAGAAGGGTTTCATCAGTTTTTACATCATTGGAGTCGCTATTATGATTATGAGCTCCCTGGATGCTGGCTGTTGCGGTTTCATGAGTTTGATCCATTTCTTGAATCAAATCGTCCACGTCGATATTAACTAAAGGTGCTACACACTTTCCGCCCATCTCAACAGTGCCCGCTCCGCAAGGAGTGACTTTAACTTGGCCACAGATTTTTGTATCGAGCTGCTCACGCTTACGTTTTCTATTTTCATTTCGGTAAAAAACTTTGGCTAGCTTCATCTGTGAGAAATCATAAACATCGAGCTTCTCCGATACTTTCCTAAATGAAATTTGATCCTTAATATTACCGCCACGCTCTTTTTGGTATTTTAGCCACGGTTCTATATCTTTNNTGAGATTGCAAACAATTGGCAAGGTTCGACAAACACGTCGAGCTTCACTATTGGAATTCTTTCTCCATTCCCATTCATAAATGACTCGGCCATTTTGATCTTCGAGTCGGCAAACTTCTTTTGCGCCAGTATTATTAAACAATGCATGAGCGTCATTGCTCCCGACTGAAATAACTCCAGCGCTAACTAGAACGGTCAAAGCAACAGGACTGGAAGTCAGTCGTCGGCCTAAGAATGATAAAAGCACCAAAATACCACTGAGTGAAAAGAAACTTGCGCCTATGCAGGATTCTTTAGCTCTCGGCCAAATTGAGTTCATTTCACTTTGAATATGATTTTCGTATTCGGACTTATAGCAATTGGCCAAGCGCCCATTATCATCGTTTGCAAGACGTCGACATTTATTGATGACGTTAGTTTCTACTTTTTTAATAGCCTTCGTGTAATAGCTTTCATAGCTCGCATCCGCCTGCTCGATGATTCTGCAAAGTGCCACTTCTTTAAACATCGTTTTGACTGCCGCATATGCACCCATGAGTACCTCTTGGCTATGACAAATAGTCAGATCCTGAGAGTCGCATCTCTCCATGTTTGATTTATTTCTGAGGCGATCAAGATCTGCAATCGATTTTGCAAGATCTGTTGCAGGGGCCGCACAAATACTTTGTGACTCACTTTTAGGAACACTGATCGAATAAGCCCGAACAACCTGATTAATCGTATCTTGATAGTAATGCGCTAGTGCCACTACTAATGCTCCAGATACGTGAGCAGTTTCTTTTCCAGAGTGCCGGTCACCTAAAGAGGTCACCAATTTAGAAGGTCCGACAAAGGCCATGGAGGCAACGTCGCCACAGGATTCTTTTTTATGATTGCTGTCGAGCTCACTCTGACATTGATTAAATACGTGGCCAACCGCTCCGCAAATCGGCGGAGCAGATTTAGCCACTTTGCCTTTAGAAAGCGCGGCAAAATCACCTTCATAAACAAGATCGACTAATTTTTTCTTAGAGGCCTCGGTGGATTTTAGTTCTGAGAGGACACCTTTTTTGATTTCATCCGCTACCTCTTTGCATGCTGGATAAGGTTTTTGTCCGCACGGAATCCTGATCTGCGTCGAACGTCCGTTTGCGTGCGCAAATGAAGACATAACCGATGCGGTTAAAAATAGAAGCAAAGAAGCTGTACGATGAAATGAAAGGACCGACATTGTTCCCCCTTTGTCGTGAATCCCCAATAACCCTACTATTTAGAATATCGAGCTTCTCAAAGATTGACAATATAAGTATAGTATTTATTAAGTGAAATAAGCCTAAAAAGGCCCACAAAATGAGATAAACTGTGTCTAGGCGGACACATCCATTATGCTAAAAACGATTTTTTATACATTAACTGTTTATTTGTTAAGCGTTCTTAATGGATACGCCGCATTTGCTCAATCCAACATTGATGAGAGTCGAGAGTCGCTCAATGCAGCCCATAACCAGGCATATAAAAAGCTCAAAGCCGCCCGAGGCAAGAAAGATCAAGACAAAAAGAAAGTTCTTCAAACTTCATTGGATTCTGCGAAGTCCGAGCATCGAAAGCGCGTTATAGACTCAGTTGAGAACATCAAAGCTAAAGATGTCGCTTCTGAACAACATATTTCAGATGAGGGTGGAGCTTCGTCTGATAGTGGCTCGCCTACTTCTGACCGTGAAGCAGTCGCGCTAGACGGCTCGCATGTCAAATCTGAGATCTCGTTTAAAAACTCTGACGGATCGCAAGAATCCGATGATGCATCAAACTCGGCAAGCGACAGTACATCTGGTTCAACTGCGGATGAAATCAGCTTCGGCAACAGTAGTAACTAGCAATCATCGCTCTGCATATGGCACCTAGGTTGCACATTTTCACAGCACACCTATGCGCACAATTGCTCGTCTGATATTCGCCTTTGTGTTTCTTTTTATTGTCTCGCTCATATACGCGGGATGTTCTACCAGCGGTAGTGCTCGAGTACTTAAGTTAGAAAATGGAAAGACCCGAATCATAGGCACGGGCGATAATGAACCTAAAGCAACGATTGCTGCAATCGATGAAGCTCAAGCCTACTGCGATAAATCAGAGCTTAATCCAGTCTTCAATGACCAAGCAATATTCGCGTTAAATCAGAAAAAGAAGAAAGGCTTTGATCTCAAGAAAATGCCGTTCGTTGGTCAGGCCTTTAACAGTGATGCACCAGCTCGAGTCGTGGTCGAATTTCGATGCGCTTAATGCGTCTACACTTTTTGAAGCAAAACACACCAAAAGCCATCGCCATTGGGTTCTGTCTGCGGAGATAAAAACCATTCTCCTATCTTCTCAGCACCGAGCTCCGCACGTGCGATAAGCTCTGGACCTTCTTCTTTCAGGACACTGCAAACAGAAAACGCGAGGAAGCCACCTGATTTTACTTTGTTCCAGCCCTCTTTGAGCACTTCTAACTGAACTTCATTGAGCCTGGCAATCTCACGAGGATCTCTAAGCCAACGCACGTCTGGATGACGACGAAGAATCCCACTCCCCGAACAAGGGGCATCGACCCACACGAGGTCTTGCGACGGCAGAGATCCGATTTCTGCTTTTCGCACCACTTTGGCTAGCGAAGGCGCCACTCGCGTGACTGTGTCTTCCAGTAATTTGAGACGACGCTCATCTCGATCCGAGCTCATGACCCGAAATCCGCTCCATGCTAGACCAACGGATTTTCCACCCGGAGCAGCGCAAAGATCGAGTGCTGTAGCCTCGGTTTGTGAGATCCTCTTTTTGACAGCCTGAGAAACTTCGTAGATCAAAACCTGGCTTGAGATATCTTGAACAAAAAAATGTCCTTCTTTAAACCCGTCCCAGCGATCAATCGGACCTAACGATGCATTCGCATCAACTCGGTAGGACTCAGGAACAGGACCTGCGTTTAGCTCTAACCGCGCGGCTTCAGCTGCATGTTCTGATTTGTAACGTACCCAAAGGACAGGGCGCTCTAAACTCGCTTGAGCATACTGAAGTACCCATTCTCGGCCATGGTCCTTTTCAAGCTTTCCAAATAACCAAGGTGGCAAACTCGCCCATGCGGCGGCTTGTTCGAGAGGAGCATTCGGAGGAAGTTCAAGATTGCGCCAGCTTTCGGCATGGTCAGCTACTTTGCGAAGAAGCGCGTTTGCAAATTTGGCGGGTGCTTCGCCTTCTCGCTTTTTTACTTCTGCTACCGTCTCTGACACTACTCGGCTGGGTTGAGCCCGCTCTTGTACCACAAGCTGATAGGAAGCCACTAAGAGCGCTTTTCTGAGCCAACCGGAAGGCTTCTTTTTTAGGGCATTTGAATCGATAATAAAATCGAGTCTGCCTTTCCAACGAAGCGTCCCTGAGCAGACTTCTTGTAACCAAGCGCGAGCCTCAACGGCGATGTCGGAGCGTAACTCCCCTTGGATCTGAGCTAATGCTTCATCCAGGGGTTGCTTATCGCTCAAAACACGAGTCAAGACTCGGATCGCTATATCACGAGGATATCGGGCAGAAGCCCCCTGATTTTGTACTGCTGACATTTAGTAAGCTCCGCCGCTCCAGATCCAATAGATTCCAGGAGTAGTCACTTTGATTTGCTCTGGCACGCCAAGAGCACGAGTTGCTATTCGCTCGAGCGCGCTTACGCCATCTCGCGGTCCGATTGCGTCTTCCGAATCTTCACCTTCGCTGGTCAAAAACTCGAGGAACTTGGGCTTCTTTTCGGGGTAAATCACACGTGGCTTGCCTTTGATCTCAGCCATCTTTGCAGCTTCGGTAATCGCGTCATCCAACGTACCTAGTTCATCAACGAGCTTCGCCTTCTTTGCCTGTGCTCCAGAAAAGATGCGGCCGTCTGCAACTGCCGTTACCTCTTCCATGGTGAGCTTGCGGCCTTCAGAAACCGCCGTTTTGAACTGGCCTAACACGTCGTCCACCATGCCTTGCAGAAGTGCACGCTCTTCTGGTTGCATCTCCCGATACTCCGCTCCCGCGTCTTTAAACTTTCCAGTCTTGATCGAGTAGCGTTTGACCTTGGCCCAGTCGTAGAGTTTTTCTAGATTCGCAAACTCCATGATGACGCCGATTGAGCCAGTAATTGTTCCAGCATTGGCATAAACTTTCTTAGCACCGCAGGCGATATAATAGGCGCCACTTGCAGCAACGGAGGCCATCGATACTACGACAGGCTTAGGGTACTTTTTAACTGCTTCATAAATTTCTTGCGATGGAGCCACTGATCCACCTGGTGAGTTCATCCTCAGCACGATGGCTTTCACTTCGCTTTCATCTTCAAAGTGCTCCAGCTTCTTCAGCACTTTCTTAGAGTCCATAATGACTCCGTTCAGCTCGACTATGGCCACCGCGCCATTACCAAAACCGACACCCGAGGAGCCCCCTCCCCCACCTTTGTACTTGGNNGATGGTCGCCGATACTCCTAAAAATATCAGAAAAAATAACCCTGAAAGAATCAAGACTAAGGTCAGTGGATTGGTTTTGGATGCAGGTGCAGTCATGCCTTAGATGTATCCCAAGTCTAAGGTGAGCTCAAAGGTTATGTGGACAAAGTACTGATCTTCAAAGAGATAATTAGGGTGTGACGCTAGTAATCATTATTCGATATACACCATGACTTGGCACGAAACATTCCACCCCCACTTGGCTTGATCGAGGTTTGAGTCTCGAATCTGAAAATCAAGATTATGTCTAAATTTGGGGTTGTAACGATATCCGATCACATTGAACGAATGAGCTGATCGCACTCCAGCACCATAATTGATCCGAGACTGACAGATAAATGGAATGCCACGCGAGAGTAGGTCTACTGCTTTTGAAACGCTGAATTCTGACTTTTCTATCTTGAGACCCTTGGATAGGCACTCGCGCAGGTCTCTATTTCGAGTCTTTATGATTGAGCTAGGGCTTCTTTCTTCTATGGGTTGGCTCAAAGTTTCCAAGATCTTCTTAGGCAGCTGTTTTTCGTAGGCAATCACTTGAGCTGGAGTAGAGCTCAATTCTTTTTTTAAACTCACTATTTTGTTTGAGCGCTGATCCTGAACTTCATTGAGTTCTTGTTCGAGCTCATCCAGCCTTTCCTCAATTTTCTTACGATCTGGAGCTGCACGATCACCGGGTCTACCTTCTCGAAAGTTGACAGTAGTTACTCCATTCAAACCCATTTCGATGGCTTCAAGTTGACGCTGTTGATAAGCGATTTTTGACTGAAGGTTGTATAATTTTGGATCAAACGTTTTACTGATTTCGTCAATTCGGTACTTAGTATCTTTCTCAACCACACCTCTGACTGAGTCAGCTTTTTCCACATATTGTTCGACCAAGCCTTGTACTCCGCCGATAAAGTCAATGTATCCCGTAAACTCTTCTTCAGTACACACACCATGTGTCTTAATAATATTTAAGGTTTTGTACGAATGTCCTCCGTCCAACGCGGCATTAGGAATGACATAGTTCGGGTTTTTTACGCAGCCTTCATCGAGATCAAGTGCTTCCACGCTTTTAAGCTTTTTCTGTAAGTGCTGATTCATAAGGTAAGCTTCGGAAAGATCGACATGTTTTCCTAGCTTACGAAAACAATTCGCTTCAACTAATGCTGAGCTAGCAAATACGTGACAGCTTCCGCCTTTTTGTCTCGACACAACTTCGCGATACTGATTTGAAAGATCGACTTGGGCAGGAAATTGGGTTTCACCGATAGATATTTTCTTAACTTGAGTTTGAGCATGCGCTGAAGCGGCGCTGGCAAATACAAAGATTAGACTAAGAAGATTACTTCCAGAGAAAAACATCTCTTTCAGTGTACTTTATTTTTAAACTGATCCCAAAATCATCAATTGGTAATGCAATACTTTGCAGCGACAAACGCCATACTTTTGACGAAATTAAGCTACTTCTCGCCGGGCAGGATCACATGCGCACGCTCTTCCTTCGGCACAATCCTGACAGCAATGGATATCCCCCGCTTTTGAAACAGCTCCACTCGGTGCGCTCCAGCTACTTTGTGGGGCACCACAACCTGAACATAGCGGCTCGTCTGTTCGTTCAGCATCGAAAGCCATGACTCAATCTCCTCGTATGGTTCAGAGAAAGTGCATAATTCGTACTTAAGAACTGAGACGGACAAAACAAAAAAGCCCGGGATGACATCATCATCCCGGGCTTTAAAATTTGTAAGATCGACCAACTAAAGGCTAGCAGATTTTTCGGAGCGAACGAGGAAGATTTCGATAAGAACCCGGAGTGGACGTGTAAGTCCATGAGGAGTTCTTAGAGAAATTTGACGAAGTTCCCTCCAAAAAGATGCGGCCTTTCTTACTCGTCTTTGCCTGGCTTAAGAGCTGCTTTCAACTTATCGCCCAAGAGATCTCCCATGGAGGTCTTCTTGTCGCTACCAACCATATAGGTTTGGTAGTTAGCGCGCTCTTCGCTGCGTCCAAGTTGTTTGATGGAAAGACCGATGCGGCGCTCTTTCGGTTCGATCGAAAGAATTTCTGCACGGACTTTATCTCCAACTTTGAGTACGTCAGCTGGCTTCTCAATACGGTGATCAGCGATTTCGCTGACGTAGATCAAGCCTTCTACACCTTCTTCGAGCTCAACGAATGCGCCGAAGTCAGTGAGCTTGGTTACGATACCATCGACAGCTTGGCCCTGACGGAAACGGGACTTGATGCTATCCCATGGATCGCGCTCAAGTTGTTTAACGCCGAGAGAGAACTTCTCGCTGGTTTTGTCGATACCAAGAACGACAGAACGGATCTTGTCGCCTTTGTTGTACTTCTCAGATGGGTGAGCAAACTTTTTGGTCCATGCGAGGTCGCTGATATGAACCAAACCGTCGATGCCCATTCCGATGTCGACGAAGATACCGAAGTCGGTGACAGATTTAACTTCACCTTCTTCAATGATCGTTCCGACAGGGAATTTGAGCTCGAGCTCATCCCATGGATTGGTTTGAAGTTGTTTGAGGCCCAAGCTGATGCGTTTGTTCTTTGAATCAACTTCAAGAACTTTACACTCAACTTCATCGCCTACGTTCAAGACTTTGGATGGGTGCTTCACGCGCTCAGTCCAAGACATTTCGGAAACGTGAATGAGTCCTTCGATGCCGTCTTCAAGCTCAACGAAAGCGCCGTAGTCTTTGAGGCTAACGACTTTTCCTTTAACTTTAACGCCGACAGGGAATTTGTACTCAGCTTCTTCCCATGGATTAGCAGTAACTTGCTTGAGTCCAAGAGAGACGCGTTCTTTTTCACGGTCGTACTTAAGGATTTTGACTTTAACTTCATCGCCCACAGCGAAAAGTTCACTTGGGTGCTTGATGCGACCCCAGGACATATCGGTGATGTGAAGTAGGCCGTCCATACCGCCCAAGTCGACGAATCCGCCGTACTCAGTGATATTTTTGACGATACCGGTAACAATCATTCCTTCTTGGATGTTTGCTAGAGTTTCTGCACGTTGAAGCTCGCGCTCCTGAGAAACCACAGCACGTCGTGAAAGAACGATGTTGCCACGTTTTTTGTTGAACTTGATGATTTTGAATTTGAGCTTTTTGCCCAAAAACTTGTCCAAGTTCTTAACTGGTTTAGTGTCGATTTGGCTGCCAGGCAAGAATGCCTTAACGCCGATATCAACAGAGAGACCGCCTTTGACTTTAGCAATGACAGTACCTTCAACAAGTTGATCTTGTTCGCAAGCAACAGAGATTTCGTCCCATGCGCGAATAATTTCAGCTTTGTCTTTGGAGAGGAGCATGAAGCCATTTTCCATCTCCATGCGCTCGAGATACACGCTGACCACGTCACCTACGTTGACGTGTGCAGTGCCTTGAGCGTCTTTGAATTCTTGAATTGGGACTAAGCCTTCGCATTTGTACCCAATGTCGACTGTGACGTAATCAGGAGTGATTGCGATCACAGTTCCGTCGACGACTTCACCTTCTTTGATTTCTTGTTGTTGTTGAGAAGCTTCAAAGAGTTCAGCGAAATTCTCTTCGCCGTCGTCGAATTGAGAAGAATCATCTTCTGGACCTAAATCTGCTGAGAATTCATCCATCCAGCTTTGATTCTTCGGAAGAGGCTTGGACTTTGAGGACGCCTCGGATCCTACGGTTTGTTTACTAACCATGTTTAAAAATGGGACCTTTCTTTTTATTGCTTAGACATGAGGTTCTCTGGAGAAGTATCTGTGAGGATCAATCTCTGAAAAATTACTGTCGTTCACAACGTAAGTTACAGCGAGCGTCTGCCTACTCCGCAAAGCAGTGTAATCCGGCAGATCACTCGTATAACTTGAGCAGAAGGTATAGAAATTAATGGGCTTTTTGTCGAGGGAAAAAACTAAATTAAAGCGGTCTGATGATGACCGGCGGTCCGCTCTGGGAGCGGAAAGTGAGCAAGTCTGACTGAATCGCTTACCTGCCCTCATCCCAGATCAGATTTTCATTAATTAACGCAATCCGTCACTCAACACATTACCTTTAAAATCAAACACTTAACAGATAAAGGCGTCCGAGATGTTCAATTTGATTTTATTCCAAACTATTAAGCTCACAGCTCCGTTAGTCGATAAATTGAGAGGATGAACACCGTCTTTCTTACATTTCAACTTACCCTCGTCTTAGCATTCACTCCCACTGGACATGCATCCAGCTCTAACCGTGAAGATCTCATTACCAGCAAAGCCCTAAAGCTTCATAGAGCCGCTACACAGGCGGTCAAATTAGAAACAGAACCTTGTCGATCTGGGATCCAACAAGAGTGCGTTCNNTAGTTGGATTAGGCTTTGACAAAAAACATGTGCAAACAATTCTGCAAAACGTCTTAGAGACCGAACAGGATAAAAGCTTCAAACGCATTGGGACATGGGATGATTTTTTTCATGGGCATTTTCTAATCACAAAAATAGACGGCAAAGAAAAAGTCATAGCAATCCTTTTCCATACCCAAGAAAATTGGAAGGCGCCGGGAGTTCCTCCTCACGATGGCGATTCAGTTACCTTTATCAATAAAGATCGCCGAAATCTTCTCTACTGGCTGGATGGAAAAAAAACCGGTCTCATTGAAAACGCGTCATTATACGAAAACAAAAAGCTTCAAGCTGCTCATTTTGAAAAATTCAGAAAAGTAGGAACAATCACCGACGAAATGTTGGACGAGACAGCTCTCGGCTACGAGTTAGAATACCTGGATCTCAAAGCCAAGAATCCGTACTTAAATAATCAAGCCCCCGTAGGGGGCATCCAATTCTTCAAAGTCAATTGCGCAGCCCTCAATGGACATGGTCTCGAATCGACTTCAATGATCAAACTCGTCGGAAAAGATAATCAGGAGATTTGTCTCGACATAAATCGAACTCACTGCACTTCNNGCACTTCTGATGTCCCCCTGGAGTTTCGACAGAAGGCAGATTGTCCGAGTGATTGTTTATTTAAAATTGAAAAGAAGAATTTCAAAATCTATGGGAGCGACCCATAAAATGGTTCGGCTAATTTTTGCTGTAACTGCAATGATCCTCATCTCGTGGTCAGCATTCAAATACATTAAATTCAGAAATAACTCCTTCTCAAACGAATCTGCCCAAACTCGCTTTATGAGCTTTGCTACTCAGATCGCCCCGCTTCGACGAATCGAACTTGCCAAAGTCAGTCAGCTTGAAGTCTTTGAGCGAAAATCTGAAGCTCACCTCTTTTGGTCTAAACTCAAACTTCCGGATGTCGTAGTGAGCGCTACTGTCCCTGTTGAGTATCGATATACGGTCGGACTCGAGGATGCTTGGCAAATCCGTAGCTTCGATCAAGAAATAGAAATCGTCGCCCCCGCTCTTACCCCGTCAACACCGGCTGCAGATATCTCTCAGCTCCGTTTTGATGTGAAAGAGGGAAGCGTATTTAGAAATGAGCAAAAAGTAAGTGAGGCCTTACAGTCTGAACTCACCGCCCTTTTAGAAAAGCGGGCAATCGACAATCGCGATCTGATTATTGAAACAGCGAGGAAAGAACTCGATGATCTCGCACAAGCTTGGCTCAAGAAAGAAAATGCGCAAGCAAAGAAGATCAAAGTACGTTTCGCGAATGAAGGCGGTTCTAACAAAACCCAACCTTAACGCGACGAATTGACCTTAAAATTAGAATCCCTTGTTTAACCGAGATTGATCATCTATACCCTGCCGGCGAACCTACTCACCATTACGTCCACGAGGTAGCTATGAAACGTTTAATTTCAGCTTCGGTAACCCTATCTTCCTTCCTATTCAGTCTGACTTCGTACGCCGAAATCAAGTGCGTCGGTACTGTGGATATGAACGGAGCCCATGAATCATCTGTCGTATTAAAACAATATACCGAGGAAGTTTTTGGAGAAGCATTCACGGCACCCCTCAATNNGCCCTTCTCCGTGCCCGGCCAACCTGGAGTGGCTATGGAAATTCACCATAAAAAGAGTGCAGGCGAACTGGCGAGCTCAGTCGGAGCAGTAACACCTCATGTAACCGGAGGTGGTCCATACGATCAGCGGTATATCCAACTGCTTACATCTCATCGAAAACAATTGATCGATCTGACCTGTTACGAGAGCGAATCTTACGCTCCTAACGATAGGAAACCCTGGTTAATAGAATCACCTTAAAAGAAAAGCGGCCTCACTGTCGTTGTCATTTCACTCTCTGTGCCCCGACTTGACCCAAAATCACGCCTTTGTTATGACGCCTAGCACTATGAAGAAAATTATCGGTTCTCAGCTTTGTGTCATCATCCCATTTTCTCTATTGAGTTTAGCCAATGGAGCAATGGCTTCAGAAACATTTAAGGTCACGTGTTATTCTTCTGCAGAAGTACCTTCATTCACCGAAAAGGATACGCTGATCCAAGTATCTGAGTCTGCGGCCGACGTGATCGACAATCGCGGCTATTTCCAAATCCCTTTTATTTCTGAATCCGTTCACTACCGAGGAACTGAGCCGAACTTAAAAATTTTCTTCACCAAAGAAGAGGATAAAATCACTTTTCACGCAAAAATCTTAAATATCGGTAATAGAAAACTGATCCGCTCATTTGAAATGGATAATGGTGAGATTCCAGTATCTGGCACAATTGGAAAGCATCCTAAAAAGCATCTCCGGTTTGAGATGTCAGCAACCGAGGTGAACTTAGGTCTACTTCCAGAGGTTTCAGTGATCCTCGAGGGAGCGAATCGAAAGATCGAATGCGAGATCGAAAGCACATTTGACATTTAACCCAACTCCTTATGGGGCGTGCTTCAGAACGGTTTTTTTCAATTCTTGTTCAATAGCTGCACTATTGTTCGTCGCGATAATCGAGGTAATCGGTCTTTCAAGCGCGACTGCATTTTGATTCAGATTGCCTTTAGGCTCAGTGACGAAGACTGTTCCACCAGCCTCGGTCACTAAAAGGATTCCGGCAGATACGTCCCACCAATTAAGTCCTTCGCCGTACTCCCAGTATCCCTCAGCGCGGCCTGAAGCGATGGACGCAAGATCTAACGCTGCAGATCCTGTGCGACGGATATCATGACTTTGCGTTATGATTTCTAAGATCGCCTTAGTGGTTGCTTCATTTTTTTTCTTTGCTTTTTCTGATGGCCCACCTTCAAATCCGGTAATAAAAAGTGAAGAGTTGAGTTGAGTAATCTGAGAAACATGAATCGCTTTAGCTTTCTTTGCTGCTACACTAAGAAAAGCTCCTTTGCCTTTTTCAGCAAAAAAATATTCATCATAAACTGGCGCATAAACTCCAGAAGCACAAACCTCACCATCAATTACAAGGGCTAATGAAATACTAAAATGCGGCATACCGTGAGCATAATTAGTTGTGCCATCGATCGGATCGAGTATCCAGGATACTCCTTCAGAAGAAACATTCTGTACACTTTCAGAGCCTTTTTGTTCGCACTTCTCTTCACCTAAAAAATTAGATTTCGGAAATTTTGCGCGCAAACCGGAAAATATAGTCGTTTGAGAGGTACAGTCTCCTTTTGTCTTAAGGTCAGAAAAGTCTTTCTTTTTTTGAGTTTCGAAGTCTCCCGCATTCCTTAATGCCAAGATCTTCTTTCCTGCGTCTCGCATCAACTTTTCCATAACCGGTGCCGGAGCAGTTTTAAACAGAGTGTTATTTTGCAATTTTTTACAGTCAGCAAAACTACTCGGTGAAATGTGGAAAACTACTGTCGAGACAAGGACAAGACTAAAGATCGAAAATTTGTACATCGCCAAAGCCTAGCCCATGCGAATCATTTGCAAAATAAAAATTATCACTCATTTAGAACTTCACTGACCTAGACGCACTAGTCCGCTTCACCTCACCCACATTCATTCCGGTGAAACGCTTAAACGCCCGCCGAAATGCTGCCTCAGACTGATAACCTAGACGTGCGGCAAGATCTCCGGATTTAACCTTGCCTTGCTCTAACTCAGCCCTTGCGAGATGCATGCGCCAACGAGTGAGATACTGAATCACAGGCTCCCCCACTGTTTCAGAAAACCGAGCCGCGAGAGATGCTCGGGACATACCTGCCTTTTTTGCAAGTTGCGCAATCGTCCACGACCGGGAAGGGTCATTGTGTATGAGAGATAATACTCGTCCCAATTCAGGATCAGACATTGCTCCTAACCAGCCCTGACTCTCAGTTGGACTTTGCTCAATCCAAGCCCGGATCACTTGTATGACTAAAATATCGGCGAGATGAGTGACAACCGTTTCACCACCGACCTTGAGCTCGCGTGCTTCAAGAAAGATCATCTGCACTGCACTTTTTAACCAATCTGCATGTGGAAATTTCTCAATATCAATATTGATCACTGCAGGTAGCAATTTCACAAGGTGTCTTGCATAGGGATTGTCAACGCGCAACACACCGCAAAGGATGTTACAACTCTGCCCTTCGCCCCCAAATTTTAATATTTCATAACGTTCGCTAATCTGTTCACTCGGTAGATCAAAAAGATTATGAACTTTAGATTTTGCCGAATCACATAACACGTGGCGAGCTCCATGTGCACCGAGCACTAGATCACCGGCCTTGAGCTTGATGTGCTTTCGATGTTCTACGCTAATGAAACATTCTCCTTCCATCACCACATGGAAAAACAAGTGGTCAGGAAAAGCAGGCACCTCCACTCCCCACGGAGCTTTAAATTCAGACCGACAATAAAACACGCCACTCATTTTTAAGAAATGAAGGGACTCCGTTAGACGTCGAACAAAGGGAGTAGACCGATCAATAACTAAGCTCATTTTGGACTCCTGAGCATAATATATAGCCTAAATGGCATAGATAGTCCAGACAAGAACCGGTAAAACTAGAGTCAGAAGAACAGCAAAAAACCAACAGAACCTTAGGAGAATTTTATGGCTCAAAGCAATCTCACGCTAGTACTGGGCGCTACAGGAAAAACAGGGCGACGAATTACGGAACGGCTCAATCGTCTAGGCGTACCTACACGCAGTGGCTCACGTAGCGCCTCGCCTGCATTTGACTGGCAAGCTCCTGAAACATGGAAGAATGCGATCGAAGGTGTACACTCAGTTTATATCTCTTATTTTCCTGACCTAGCAGTTCCAGGAACTCCTGAGATCATTCGATCTTTCACCAAGCAGGCAATTCAAAGCGGAGTTAAGAAACTCGTTCTAATCTCAGGGCGCGGCGAACCTGAAGCTCAAGTATGTGAAAGCATTGTCCAAGACTCTGGAGTCAGTTGGACCATTGTTCGCTGTGCGTGGTTTGCACAGAACTTCAGCGAAAACTTCTTTTTAGACGGAATCCTTGCTGGCGAAGTCTATCTCCCGATCGATCAAGTAAAAGAGCCTTTCGTCGATGCTGACGACATCGCAGATGTTGCAGTAGCGGCGCTCACCAGCGACAAACATAACGGCCAAGTATACGAGCTTACGGGTCCACGACTGATCAGCTTTCACGAGGCTTTTCAGGAGATTTCGAAAGCATCAGAAAGGTCCATTCGATTTGTACCTGTTACGATTGACCAATACGTCCGGGCTCTCAAAGACCAAAACGTCCCGGAAGACTTGATCTCAATTCTACATTATCTATTTACTGAAACGCTAGACGGACGCAACACGTACTTGACCGATGGCGTTCAGCGGGCTCTGGGTCGTGCCCCAAGAGAGTTTAGTGAGTATGTAAAGAGAACGAAACACACTTGGGTAAATTCGGCCTAAATATATGATACCTATCTACCGCTTCCGCTTAAGCGCGACTTTAAGATCCAAACGTTTTGGGTTCTTATGTGCTGCCGAGTTGATCACCACATTTTCAGCAACAGACTGATAGTCCTTTCGCTGAATTCGTATGGTCACCTTCTGATCCATCGGCACTCGAGTGACCGGATTACGCGGATCAAGTTTTTCATCATTCACGATGATCGATGTTGGAGAGCGACTAGGAGGTGAAACCACTACCTTAAGCAAAGTCGTTCGAACGGGTGCGGAGAGGCTTGAAAATCGCCTTGATTGGCTAATGAGCGGTGCCTTGGTTTTCGATGCTTGAACTTGTGGCCGTGAAGCAGGCTGTTGTGGCGATTGCGCCATAGGTGCAGCAGCGCTTTGCGCCTGAACAGGTAGCATAGACCTTGTCCCAGCGTTATAGGTTGCTTGGATCACTTGTTGAGACGGCATCGAAAATCTCTCAAGCACAAAGTACTTTTTGTCCAAGGTCCACATGGCAATGAGGAGCATGTAGAGCGAAAATGCAGCGACTCGCTGACGGGTCAAACCGGGAACCCCCCAGATCAATACGGGTGCTGGCGTTACTCCAGTATTCATCACCCGACTTGGATGCGAGCCAGTTTGATCCGAAGACCCAGCTAAGAGTACTGTAGAGTCACTTTTTAGTGAAAACGATGGCTCGCTTAAAAGGCTTTGTCCCCGTTCATTGAGATCTTTAAGAACCAATGCGTCTGCACTCATCTCTTCTCGATAGAGATCAGAGAGGGCACCTGAAACTTCTGCTGGACCGAAAGTCGGTGCGAATTTTCTAGAAAAAGCTCGAAGTACCTTCTCAAACTCTGCCGCCGACGAATATCGCTGAGTAGGATTTTTATTCAATGCCATCATGACGATGCGATCGAGCAACTCGGGCACCTGGGGGTTAATACTAGAAGGCGGCTGCAGCTTTTCAAAATTTTCGATGAGCTTAATGGTAGCGAGCTCGCTCTGTTGACTATGACCTGCGAAAAGCCGCTGATGAGTGAGCAATTCCCAAAGTACAATTCCTAGCGAAAAAATATCAGACCTTGCATCTACCGAAGCGCCAGTCACTTGTTCAGGAGATAAGTAATTGAGCTTACCTTTGATGGTACCAGCCGCAGTGGCATCGCCCGATGGGGATGCCACACTCGCTTTGGCGATTCCGAAATCGATCACCTTAACTTGGCCGTCAAAAGAGATCAGAATGTTTTGCGGACTGACATCTCGATGTACAAGATTTAGAGTTTCGCCGGTGGCTGGGTTGGTAAAGGTATGAGCGTAATGGAGACCTCGAGCCACCTGTTCCACGATGTAAAGCGCCATCTCGATCGGCATGTTCGCGCCGCGATCAATATAAGTTTGGATCAACTGCCTGAGGTTACGACCTCGAATGTATTCCATTGTGAGATAGGGATGATCATCGACTGTCCCAAAACTATGAATCTGCACAGTATTGGGATGATTGAAGCCCATTGAGACTTGGACCTCAGATTTGAACATACTTAAGAATGCTGGATCATGAGCGACATGAGGCAAGATCCTCTTAAGGACCATGATCTGCCCATTGGCCTCACGATCTGCAGGTCGCGCACGAAATACTTCCGCCATTCCTCCCGCTCCGATGCGGTCGAGTAAGAAGTAATTTCCAAAACGTTGCAAAACAGGTCTTTGTGAGCTCAAGTCGTTGTTATTCCTTATTGTTAAATAATTTTAACATTTAAAAAACCTATTTCCTAGTTAAATAAATACATATTATATCTATAAATAATAAGTACTTACGAAGCAGCGGCAAGCGCCACACTACTTCACTCTTCAGTTCTTGCCACAGCTGCAATCTACCTGTTTAATAGAATGTACATGCGTCAACTTCATTTATTGAAAAAAGGGAGCACGAAGCTTTTTGTCTTAACCGCCGTCGTCTCCTTGAGCGCTACTCTCTCAGTCGGACAGTCTTTGGCTAAAGAAGCAAAAACGAAAGAGAACCCTCTTCACTCAGCTAAGGTCGAAGCTAAAGCTCCAAAAAATGTGGCTGTAAACTGTGAAGTTTGCGCAAAACGCACCAAGAAGATCTTAGAACTAGAAGACGCTAAAGAAAAAAACACTAAATTACTCGGTGATAACAACGCCTATCTCGCCATGCTTAGCTCAAAAGAAGCATCTAAATTTTTAAAAATCGAATCTAATAAAAAGATGATTTTGGATCGTATCGATACGATCAAGAGAGAGCTTGAACTCAATCGCCAGAATTTCGAACAGGAAGGGTGCAACTCATGTCAAACGGAGACCAAGGCAAACCAATGACTTCTGCGCAATCAAATCGTCGGTACTTTCGCAACTTGCTTTTGAACCCAGCCTACCAGCTCAAATACGTTTTTTGGTTAGGGCTGACCGGTTTATTACTCACCGCAATCAACTGCACGATTTTTTATATTTTTACCCGAGAGAACTATAGCATCCTCGTAGATTTGGCGCCGATGACTGATGAAGTAAAAACACAGCTCTACCAAGAGCTCTATCAGATTATCGGCTACATGGGCCTATTCTCTCTAGCTTTCTTAATTTTGGTTTGTTTTTTAGGATTAGCACTATCCCACAGAACAGCCGGACCGCTTTATCATTTCAAACGCGTCTTTGAATCCATTAAAAATGGAAAACATGAAGCTCGTGTCCATTTACGTCCAAAAGACGACTTTAAGGATGTGGCTCAGGCCTTTAACGAAATGATGGATAAATTGCCTCTCAAATAGGCAGATCGTTCAGAACTCGTTACGTCGACCGAATAACTCTTCTAAGTAATACCGAGAGTACATCTCATAGAGCTGTCCATCGATTTTGATCGGATTCATTAGACTTACCGGAACACCAGTATCGTCTCTTTCAGCTACGTGTTTGCGTCTTAGCACGCAGTGACCAAGCTCGTGGAACACAAGCTCTTCGCGCTCTGCTTCGTCAATGCGATTCCAGACTGCTGGACTGATCGTTACAGTAGGTGTCGTTTCAGGGGCTACTTCGCATACTCCTCTTTCTAATGGGTTTGCGAGTACACCGAACTTCATAATGAGGTCTGTCACTTTGACAGGCTCTCCATAGTCTGCCGAAAGCTGTTCAAAACGCTGCACATAGGGAGCAAAGTCCCCTACGTCAACGACTTGCTCGCGCTCTTTCTTTCCGCAAGCGGACAGAGCGAACATAGCTAACCCCAATGTAAACAGTCTAAGTTGAAAATTCATATCACCACCAACGTGCAACAAAAAATGAATATTGAACTCTTTTAGTATCCGCCAAAAGGAGGATCTTGAAAAGTGTGTCCACGTTGACATGCCCTTTACTTTATCGTGAGGTGAAATATACGAATTTGGAAGTATTTAAGATGAATGAATCTAAATTTTATCAATTGAGCCGATTTAATCAGATCCTATTTCTCTTTAAATGGGCTTTCTCGTAGAGCCTGAGTGTCTGCTCTAGGCGTATACGCCGGTCATAGAGACCCATGACATGAGCACGAGCTTTTTTCCCCATTTCAGCTCGCTTCTCTGGGTGATCGATCATAAATCGTATTTGTCTTTGCAGATCAAATGCGTCTTCTGGCTGCATCAATAAGCCATACTCTTCTTCACCGACGATTTCTGCCGCGCTCCCACCGCTCGAGATAATAATCGGACATTCCATCGCCATGGCCTCAATAGCAACTAGACCAAAGGCTTCTTGTTTGGATGGCATCACAAAGAGATCAAATGAATTCATGATCTCAGGGATATTTTCCTGATATCCCGTAAATACAACTCGATCATCTAGCCTGAACTGAGAAACCATACTTTTGAGTTCGGAAAGGGAATTAGACGTTTGACCGAGAGTCTCCTCACCCACAATGACAAATTTGAGCTTCTTTTCATGGGGCACTCGGTTAATCAGTCCCGCGGCCGCCTTAATAAATACGTCTTGACCTTTTGCGGGATCAATTCGTCCAACCAGACCAATGACCAGCGTATCCTGATCGGCTCCCCAGGCACTTCGTTGTTGTTGGGATTGAACCTTAGCAGGATCAAAGCGATTAAAGTCTAAGCCCAAATGCACAACGGGAACTTGTGCTTCGCTCAAGGGATGGGTTTCTATAATATTGTCCTGCAAAGTATGACTCATCACCACGAGCGCGTCGAGGCGTCCATAGATCCATCGATGGTACAAGCTCTTCTTAGGATGTGAGTTCATGATGTGCCGAGAAGCAAATAAGGAGACCTTAGACTCAGTCCAAATCCAGGGAACGATTGAGCCTAATAATGAAGTCTGATGCACATGGATCAGATTAATTCCTAGAGCGATCAACCGCTTCAGATCCTTCTTCAAATTAAGATCGAAGTGATCACGCGGACGGTAATCTAATATCTCGAGTTCCACTCCCGGATGCTTCTGTAGGTGTCGGTGGATGGGTGTATCTCTTAGGCAAAGAGCATGAACTTTAAAGCCTGAATTTAGAAGTTCGAGCGTATCGCTCGCCGCAACCTGTTCTAACCCCCCCCAAGAGTGAGAAATACAAACGGTCAGAACTTTGAGTTGTTTTTGTAAGGTAGAGGTTTTTTCAGATTTTGAGTTCACGCCTGATTTCATCCCAGACTTGATCCGTTTTCAATCCAATTAGACAACGAAACTTGAGCCCTGGCGGTTGTGCGCACGTGTTCTTCTCACAGGGCCAGCATCCGACAGGATTTATAGCTACCTGGACTTTACCGGGGCCAATAGGTCTAGTTCGGCGAGGATCTGCGGCACCACAGACAATTTGCACAGAAGATCCACAAAGAGATGCCACATGAGCAAGACCAGACTCATTGCAGACAGTGACTTGTGCATTTTTAAAGATCGAAGACAAAACGGGTACGGGACCTTGCGCAGTCACGTCATAAAGTTCTGCCTCAGAACTTTTGATCAGTTGATCGGCGAGCGGTGCTTCTTTTGGGCCGCCCACGATTAATCCTGGCCAGCCGGTCTCTTTATAGATTGTTTCGGAAAGGGTGACAAAGTACTCCGTTGGCCAACGTCTCGAATCTGCTGTCGCACCAGGGGCAAGCACCCAATACGGCTTTTTCGGATAGTCGAGAGGTTTATGCTCAGGCCATGAACGATTTGGTCTAAACTCATCGAGCTCACCCGAGATATATTCGTCGAGCTCGTTTTCGGGTGCAACACCCCAAAACTCATTGGCGGATCGCCCTGGGATCAACTCCTTGGGCAAAAGATCGACATAGGACTGAGCACGATGGATCACTTGCTTATCATTCCAATGCAAGCCCTCATTGAGTAAAAATCCACGCCCCTCATACCGATAACCTCGCCTGCGTTTAACCTGAGCTCGATACATCAGCCAAGCAGCGGACAACGAATTTGGCAGTGAGAAGCCAAGGTCCCAGGGACCTCTTTCTTTCAGAGCTTGCGCATCTTTTTCAATGACAGAAATCTTTTCAAGGAGTGAGTTTTTAAGTGGACGTGACAGCACATAGACATCGTTGACGAGATCTGCAAACTGCATCTCTTTGACCCAGGGTACACAAACCGAGGTGATATGTGCTTTTGGATAAGCTTTTCTCAAATAGTAGAAAAACGGAAAAGCTAAAACTTGATCTCCAATCCAATTGGGTGCGCGGACCAAGATCTTTTGTGGTTGCTCGTTAAGGCTTCGGTGCTTCACCGTACTCAACCTTTTTTAAATCAGCTACGACAGTACCGATTCTTACTTTTGCTTCGAGCCTGACTAAAAGTCTGCGCTCGTCATCGGTAAACCAAACATAACTATCGCCACGTTTTTGTAGGATGCCTTGGTACTTAGTTTCTGGCTTCACGACGATGGTACGAATCTTACCTATTGGAGTTTCCAGATTTTCTTTTCGGACAACTTTGCAGACGGCATCCCAAGTTTTACCTTCAGAAATAACTGGGAACACGTACTCCTGTCCTTGAATCAAAGGCAGCGTTCGAAGGTAATACATTGCCGATAAGCTATCTTGAGAAAAGGGCGTCATCGGGAAAAAGTTTTTCGTCTCGGTGTAACCTTTTTTATGATGATTCCATTTATTCCAATAGAAGGTCTGGGCCTTTTCGGAGTCATAAAGTTCGAGCGAATCTCGAGTCTGTTTGCTCTCATCCAAAACTACACGAAAGCGATGAGAAAAGAGACCATCATAGTCAAAGAAAGTCTCGATCCAATCATTGAGTCGATAGAAAAGACTAAAAACCTTGGAGCTAACGGCGGTTCCTTTGACGTGGTAAACTTTGCGACCATTGATCTCTTTATGAGGCAAAACCTCCAAAGTAAAATCTCCTGCCGCTAAACCAAAATAAGTAATTTCATAGGTTAGTTTTTCACCGATCCATATTGGATCTTTTACCGGACGACGAGATGGATATTTGATCGGAGCTTTAGCGACTGGAGAAGCACTCGGCGAAGGACTGACCTTTTGATCGGCCGCACTTTTCGCTGCTTCAGCCTTTTGTTTCTGTTTTCCTTTTTTTGTCGGCGCTGGAGAAGGGCTTGGTACGGCGACAGGAGATGGAGAGGGAGTAGCTTCAACAGCTTCTTTCACTTCGAACTTATCTTGCATGTCCTGAGGCAACTCTTTTGGAAGCTCACCTAGGCCAACAGACGTAATCGACTTTGAAGCACATCCGGGAGCCAGCCCGATAAAAGTGCCCAACGTTAAAATTAACCAAAAATTTTTGGATCGTGATTGATCTGTTGTCCAATTCAAAGTGACTTCTCCCCTCACTCTGAAACGATCATAGCGGGTAGTTATAAAAAAAAGAACTCATTTCATTGTCTTGCGCGACCCTGAGACCACTCGTCGGCTTTCAGCGGGGATAGATCCCCCTTGAAGCGTCGATGAATCCACAACCACTGTTCAGGATATTGACCAATATGGGTCTCAAGTAGTGCCGCGTAGCGAGCGGTATTCGCAGCTAACTCAAACGAGGCATCTGGATGAGCTTCCCATTCTAACGGTTTGCAGATTTCCACATGAAACCTTCCGTCCTTAGTCCGATGATTGACCACCGGCAAAACAACTGCACCCGTTCGCTTGACGAGGGTAGCAACAGCGAGCTGCGTGCCTACGGGTATCCCGAACACAGGTACTCGTACTCCAACGGGCGGTCCCGCGTACTGATCCAGCACAAACCCAATAGTCCCATTTTTCTTGAGATGAGACAGGACGTCCCTAAGGGTACGCGGTTCATAGGTTGCCCGCACTCCACACAGAGCTCGCCCTTTTTCTACCGCCTGGTGGAGCCATTCCGGTTTCAGATGTTTAGTGACAAGCATGATGTCGATGCCTTCGAGCGCACCACGAGCAGCCATGATCTCCCAATTGCCCACATGGCTTGCAAGCATAATTACGCCCCGCCCTTTGGCCTTAGCTTCTCGCCAATGCTCGACACCAGAAATCGTTGCATATCGATTACAGAATCGTTTCATAGGCCCAAAGAGCATGAGGATCTCTAACACGAGATTTCCAAGATGAAAGTAGGAGCCCTGTGCTAAGTCGCCAGCTGGAGTCGTAGTTTTTAGAGCTTGGCTTTGAAACGCAATTTTTAGATTATCATCCACAACTTTGCGCCGCAGATTGATCTGCATCAGGATAAATCCTAGGAGATTACCCCAAAGTACGCCTAGTCTACGGGGCTGAACATAATAGACCCAAGTGAACGCACGCAAAAGATATAGAACAATTAACCCCACAATTTTTGAGTCCATTGCTCATATCCTTGCTCAAAAACGACTTTCGGTTCAAGCACCACTACTCTGTCGCCCTGGATCCCTAGTGCTCTCCATTTGACCCAATCTTTACCTGTTACCAGAACTTTGCATTTTGAGTCGGTGGCTTCTTTCAGGATCTTTTCGATGTGCTCACCTGTATACTGCGCATGATCAGTAAAGCTGAGATGCCGTGCAATCGAATAACCTGCCTCTCGAACTGAAAGTTCTACTGAGTGAGGATCACCCACCCCGCTGACCAGCCAATACGATTGACCACCGGCTGGGGCAATTGGGATTTCAAATCTCACTTTAAGCCGAATCGCCCCTGCTTTCAGATGCATCTGATCCCAAGCAGGCTCTACTTGTCCCTTAGTCCAAATCAAAACATCAGCAAAACGAAGCGCCGAATAAAAGTCGCGATAATAGGTCTGCCGATGAGTTGCTGAAGTAAGAGCGACGACTTCGAGATCTTTCTTAATTTTCCAGTGCTGAAATCCGTCATCCAATAGAACCAAATCTATTTTTCCACCGGATCTACTCTGGAGCTGGCTCTTGATTTGTTCAAAACTTGCGATGCGATCTGAACCCACTCCAATCCAAACATCAGGAACCAGGTCATGAATTAAAGCTGCCTCATCACCACACAGAGCTGGATCAGGTTGACGATCATCAGGCGAGATGACCCCCCCAGTATGCTCCCATGCCCCGCCGTAACCCCGAGTGAGAATACAAACAACGAGTCCACGCGAGTTTGCCTCGCGAGCAATCTGAGAGACGAGTGGAGTTTTTCCTGCTCCACCCGCCTGAATATTTCCCACACTGATGACTCGTGCGGGTAGTGTTCTTTGCTTAAGCAGTTTGATCGATAAAGAAGAGCGAACACATCGTGACAATGAGGACCATATTAACGACGAGAACCATATGAAAACCCCCTTCATACATTGATCTCGCGCGCCCTGAGATTTCTCCATACAGTTAAAATCTCTCGAGCTGCGCTGTTACTAGGACTATGGNNGGTTCGCACCGCGTCACCTTGCAACACAGTTTTAATTCGGTCGAAGGACGAAAGCAACTGCGCGCGCGCTTTTTCGTCTGAAAACAGCCTGATTCCCGCATTCGTCAAATTTTCAACGCTCGCATCCTCGGCCAAAAACTCAGGTGTCACATAGTTGACTTCATTCAATGATTTTTGCGCAATGATATTCACGAGTCCTACCGGGCCCTTATAACGAACGAGATTCTTGAAGATCCATTCGGATACTAAACTTCCACGATACAAGAGCACATGTGGACAACCGAGTAAGGCGGCTTCAAGTGTCGATGTCCCAGACTTGATTAACCCGACGTCTGACGCAACCATACAAACTGACGAGTTGCCTTGATCAATTTTTATTGTGAGACGTTTATACAATGCGTTCCCATTGCAGATCGACTCCACCTGAGACCGAATGAGGTGAAGTGAAGTTGTTCTCGGAAACGGCATTAAGACGGTCAGATCCTGTTTCAGATGATTTGCAATCTGAGCAGCACTGTCCAACAAGAGCTTCAAATGTTCTTTGACTTCCGATGGTCTACTCCCCGGCATCAAAAGAAGCACTTTCTCCAGCTCACCGAGGCCCAAACTTTCGCGAGCCTGTTGACGAGTGAGATTCATCGGCAGTTCATCCAAAAGAGGATTGCCAACATATTTACACGGCACGGAAGCTTCACGATAAAGCGATTCTTCGAAAGGAAAAATACAAAGCACCTTCGAAAAAAGTTTTCTAATCGTATGAATTCTACTTTTTCTCCAGGCCCAGATTTTTGGTGGAATGTAATAGACCAGTGGAATGCCAAGAGACTTGAGTCGGGTCGCTAACCGAAAATGAAAATCAGGATAATCCATGAACACAGCAACGTCGGGCTGCTCGATTTTACTCTGCATCACTACATGACTGAGAGCTCGCAAGATACGGGGCAGCTTCGAAACGATCTCGGAAAAGCCCATGGACAAGAGCTCTTTAGCATCTACCCAGGGCTTGAGACCTTCGCTCATCAGCTCAGGTCCACCGATACCCATGATCTCTAGTTTTTCGTCAGGAGCAATCTCACTCAGTTCATGCCGCAAGGCTCGAACAAGCGCTGCTGCATGAGTGTCCGACGAGGCTTCTGCCGCAGAGATCAATAGCTTCATGATTATCGAACGACACCTGTCTCGCTCTTTCGGATAAATCCAATAAATTCTTGGATGGCTGGCTCGTCTCCGTATTGGGACTCAATTTCTAAGATGCATTGTTCTTTTTGAACTTCAGGTCTGTTCCAAAGTTTAATAGCTTCGTTGATTTTTGAGATGACTTCGGCAGAGTAACCCCTGCGTCTTAAGCCGACGATATTAGCTCCACGAATGTAGGTAGGTCTTGCTCCCATGGCAATACAGAATGGAGGCACGTCTCTTTCTAGCCCGGATTGACCGCCGATGTAAGCATGCTTTCCAACACGTACAAATTGCGAAACTCCGCACATGCCACCAATGGTTGCATAATCTTCGACAGTGACATGCCCTGCTAAACCTCCGTAGTTAGCGATGATGCAGTGATTGCCTACAATACAATCATGACCGAGATGGGTATAGGCCATCAAGAGGCAGTCATCACCGACTCGAGTCTCTCCCCCACCTTGAACAGTGCCAAGNNGTGCCAAGATTGAGCGTCACCGACTCACGGATACGATTATTATTTCCGATGATGAGTTTAGTTGCCTCACCCTTATATTTGAGATCTTGCGGCACAGCTCCAAGTACAGCAAAAGGGAAAATCACATTATCTTCCCCGATTTCAGTCCAGCCATCTACAACGACGTGGCTAAGAAGCTTTGTTCCACGACCAATTTTAACATTGGGTCCCACTACGCACATTGGGCCAATTTCTACTGAGGGGTCAATCTTTGCGTCTGGATGAATCTGTGCACTTGGATGAATCATATGACCTCAATCTTTCGTTCAGTCTTTTATTCAGTCTTTCTTTATCATGAGGTTGGCCATGAGCTCTGCCTCACAAACTTTTTGTCCTTCGACTACTGCTTGAACATCAAAAACCCAAAGTCTTTCTCGACAACGAGTAACCTTAGCTTCGATGTGCACACTGTCTCCTGGTACTACCGGCTTACGGAAGCGGCAGTTATTCACACCTACCAAAATAATCTGAAAACCCTTCATCAGCCGATCTAAATCATGCGCAATATAAGGATAGAGCGCAAAACTAGCAGCTTGCCCCATTGCTTCGATCAAAAACACTCCCGGAAAAATTGAAAACTCCGGAAAGTGCCCTTGAAAGCAAGGTTCGTNNCCAACTTTGTCTGCGCTCGCGACCGGCGAACTTAAGTCTCCCATCGGCTCAATGTCCAAAATGCGATCCACAAGCAGAAATGGTTGTCGATGGGGTAAATAGCGCCTGATCTGATCGATTCCAAGCCGGTAGCGACCCTGATCTGACAAAGTGGAAGAAGATGAAATTGTCTGAACGCTCATAACTCATTCGTCCTTATCATTCTGAATACTAGTCGGATTTTTTCGACTCAGCTTTTTTTCGTCTTTCTGCAGCCATACGATTCAGAATTGCGTGCACTTTGAAGTGGTCCGAATGTTCACGCTGCGGATTTCCCACTGCGTTTCCACCGGCCGGTACGTCTTTGGATACGAGAGTCATGCCGCCCACTTTAGAACCATCGCCTAAGTGCACTTTATTTGAAACACCGGCCATGCCACCTACATACACGAACTTACCAATACTTGCACTTCCTGCGAGGCCTACACCTCCACAGATAATAGCGCCATGATCGATCCGCGCGTTATGTCCGACATGGACGTGATTATCAATCTTTACCTGATCACCGATCCACGTCTCTCCAAATGTACTTCGGTCAATCATGCTATTGGCGCCCACTTCGACATCACTGCCGATACGAACTCTTCCAAAGTGATAGATTTTTTGATGACCGGCAACCGTTCCATTTTCAAAACGAGGTGCATATCCAAATCCATCCGCCCCAATCACTACACCTGCGTGGAGTCTAACTCGATCACCCAATTGAGTATGCTCATAGAGGGTCACGCGTGGAAATAAGACACATTGCTTTCCTACGTTTACGTCCCGGCCTATATAACAACCGGGATACAAGATAGTTCCGTCTCCGACGCGAGCATTCGCTTCAACTGTACAGTGCGGACCGATCTTAACGCCTTTTCCTATCACCGCAGTTGGATCTAAGACCGCAAGAGGATGAATCTCTGCTTCAAACTTAGTGATTTCTGAAAGATAATTAGATCGATTTACCCTCTCATGAGCAACAGAAGACAATTCATCTGCAAAACGGCCCGTGAGCAGTGCCATTCCGAAATATGGATCCCGACAAGCGATGATGGCCGTCGTTTTCCAAAGAGGCAGTCCTGATGCTTGGAGTGGTTGAACAAAAGGCTCGCCAGTAAGTAGGATTCCAGCTTGGGTAGAGAGCAATTCTTTTTGATACTCTTTAGAAAAGAAAAAGGCGATCTCGTCGTTTTTCGAGGTCGCCAATTCTCCCGGTCGATTGATCCGTATTTTTAATAATGCATCACCCAGGGCATCGGAATTAACAACTCTTCCACCTACTATTTGAGCTACTTCTGACGCAGAAAGTGACATTGAGCTTAGCTTTTGCCTTTGGCCGCTGGAGCTGGCTTGGAGTTAAAGGTCGAAATAATTTCTGCAGTTAAATCATCTTTTTCCTGAGAATAAAGGACGTTGTTTTCATTCTTCTCAAGAATGACAGAGTATCCTTTTTTCTTTGCCGTCTCTCCAATGATCGATCTCAGGCCTGTGATGATCGGTGCAGTCAGATCCTGCTCTTTTTGTTGAATTTCTTGTTGTGAGCGAGCTGTTGTTTCTTGGAACTTCATAATGCGCTCTTGAAGCTCTTGTTGCTTCTTAGCGCGGGCTTCGTCACTGAGAACTAGAGCTTGCTTTTTAAATTCTTCAGTCGCTTTTTTGATGGCCGCTTCTTCGCCTTGAAGTTCTTTTTTCTTGGCGTTGAAGTCTTTCTCAAGCTGGGCTTTTGCTTTTTTACCCGCTTCTACCGATTGCAGAGCTTTCTGCATATCGACTGTCCCTACCTTCATCTCTTCTGCATGGCTCACTGCCGACATCCCGATGACTGAAATCACAAGACTCGCGCTAGCAGCAAAACGAGAAATGAATGAGGTTGTATTTAATGATCTACGCATAGCTCTCTCCTTGAATGGACCGTTAGAAACAAAGGAAAACACATGCTTGCTATAAACTCAATAGTCTCTCGACCTGCATCTCAGTAAATCTGCGTGCCACTGCTGCTCGGTCAGATCAGACGGGTCAGATCAGAATGGAGGACCAATGAAGAATTGGAAGACACTGGTATCTTCGTAAGGCGATCTACGCTTGAAACANNACTCAAAACGGAGTGGTCCGATCGGAGAAAACCATCGGAATCCAAAACCAGCGTCTGAACGTAACGTAAAATTATCAGAACTTGGGAACGCACTAAAAGCGTTACCAATATCATAGAACGTTACAAGTTTAAGTCCTGCTTCTCGAATGATTGGATACTCGAGCTCAAACAGTGCAAACATCGAGACGTTACCACCCAGAGGTTCTCTAAATGTACCTCTTCCATCAGGCGTTTGGCGATCAATGCTCGGACCCACTGAAAAGATTTGATAACCCTTCAAGNNCGATTTGTCCGTACTCGATACTGTTTCTGAAGACAAGATTACCCACTAACCGCTTGTAGAAACGATTATTGAGAACCCATTTGATAAACTTTTTGTCTCCACCAAGACCGGCCGTCTCAAGAGAGCCGCTTTGATAGTTACCTTCAGTTGTTTCAAATCGATTGTTTCTCTTATCTCGTACAACACTCCAAACCACGCTGGAGAGAACACCTTGGTCAAGATCGATATCTGTCTGGTTATCAGAGAAGTTAGTTACTGTACGATTTTCAACTTTCAAACCTTCATTTTTGTACGTGATATACGCGTTGGTATACTCAAAGATCGGTCGACCGAAACGGATATCAAATCCTAGTTTACGCGTCGTATACTTCTGAGGAATCGGAAAGTTAACATAGTAAATATCAAACCCAGCCGACCAACGAGTATCGAGGGCATATGGGTCCGTAAATCCGAGATTGAAACTTTTGGAAATTCTATCCGCGGCAACCTGACCCGACAAACTAAGGTTCTGTCCACGACCTAAAAGGTTGATTTCAGAAATTTGCGTAGTTAGGAAGAACTTCTGCACGCTTCCATAACCTGCACCGAGTGTGACGGTTCCAGTAGATCTCTCTTTTACGGTAATGTCGACATTGAGGATGTCGTTTCGACCCTTCGGTGACACCGTATTAAAAATCACTTCGCCCGGTGTGAAGAAGCCAAGGCGCTCGACGTTCTCACGAGATAGTCGGAGCTTTGTACCGCTGTAGAGCTCCCCTTCATGAATTCGTAACTCTCGTCGGATCACCTTGTCATGAGTCTTACTATTACCTGTAACGTTGATCTCACCGAAATAGACCAGGTTACCTTTTTCAAAACTATAATCGATATCGACTGTTCGGGTTTCGTCCTGAACATCCATCTTCGGGACAACGTTCACAAAGGCGTAGCCGAGGTCTTGATATCTTTCAGTCAGCTTTTGGATGTCAGCATTTCGTTTCGAAATACTAAAAGTCTCACCTTGCTTCAAAGTAACGTCTGTTGCCAGTTCATCTTTCGAAAAGAGCAGATCACCTGAAAAAGCCAGGTCATCCATAGTGTACTGCTCACCTTCGTCAACATAGATGGTGATAAACAACCAACGCTTATCGTCGCTGATAGTCACCACTGGATTATCATAACGGAACTTAACGTATCCGTTATCGAGGTACCAGTAAGTCAAACGTTGCAAATCAGTCTTAAATGCCGATTCTTTGAAGTTTCCTGAACTGCTGATGAATGAAAATAACCCACCCTCTTTGGTTTCACCCAAAATAGACTTGAGCTGTTCATCCGAGTATTTCTTATTATTTAGAAAGGTAATTTTCTTAATTTGGACTTTGTCATAGTCACTGATCTTGTAGACCAGCTCAACTTCATCAGGCTTAGACTGTCTGATCTCAAAATTGACTTTGGCTAGATAGAAACCTTTGTCCTCGTAATGTTTTGCAATCAGAGCGGTATCTTCACGCACCCGATTGATATCAAGAATGGACCATTCTTTTACTTTGGCGACTTCTTCTAGATCACTTGTAGAGAGTCGCTCATTTCCTTCAAAGGTGATCTTAGAGATCACAGGGCGCTCTCTTACTTCCACTAAGAGTCGAACTCCTTGCGTCGTGAGATCCCCTTTAAATTCGATATCGTCAAAATAGCCTAAGTTGTAGATCGCCTGAATATCGCTGCGGATTTGGTCTGCACGCAGGGGAGCGCCCACCTTAGTCGACATGCGATTGATCACCGCTTCTTTTTCTACGCGTTTATTTCCGCGCACATCGATGGCCAATACGCTTTTGCCAAGGAGCGCAGAGACATCGCCACCGTGGTTAATGCTTGGTGCTCCTGGAATCGGAGTAGCACTCGGAGCAGGTGTAGCAGCAGGAGCTACATCAGAAGGATTTGTCGTAGGTGACGATTGAGGTGAAGAAGAAGATCCAGGCGCACTCGGAGATGTGCTTGCATCATCAGCCACTGGCGCTTTTTGAGCAGCTCGTGGTCTTGATTGAGCCCGTGGTGGTCTCATTTGAGCTTGAGGAGATGCTACTTTACGAANNGCCTTCATGGAATCTGGCGTCTTGAGTGAAAGAAGCAAAACCGGATCCGCGGCATAGACTTCAACAGACCCAGTCACGATAAATAGGGTGCATAAGAGTTGTGACACTCTTTTCAAAAGTGGATACGTTCTACGCCTGCGGTGGATCACTTGCTCATGTGTAGGAGGGCTACATAGGATAGTCAATGATTTAGTCACGTTGGCCCTTGAAGTTTAGGATTTGATGCTGATGCAATGGGTTAATCTACGAAGGTTCCATCCTTCATTTTCAGGACGCGGTGCATCTTTGCAGCCAAGCCTAGATCATGAGTCACTAACAAAATAGAGACGCCCATACTTTTATTTAAGTTCACCAAGAGATCCATAACATTGGCGCTATTGACTGAATCTAAATTACCCGTGAGTTCATCGGCTAATAAAAGTTTTGGTCGCAAAATTACTGCCCGAGCAATCGATACGCGCTGCTGCTCTCCACCGGAAAGTTCACTAGGTCGATGCTCTAACCGGTGACCGAGACCTACAAACTCTAAGAGCTCTCGTGCTTGCTTCTCTGACGGCGCGCGCGGATGCCCCGCGATCAATGCGGGCATCATGACATTTTCTAAGGCAGAAAACTCAGGCAGGAGATAGTGAAACTGAAAAACAAAGCCCAAGGCTTTATTTCTGAACTGCGATAGACCTTTTTCGCTGAGTTTGGAGATATCTTGTTGCTTTGGACCAAACAAGATTCGTCCCGCATTGGGTTTTTCAAGTGTGCCCAAAATATGTAAGAGCGTGCTCTTACCCACACCGGACGAGCCGGTAATAGCTATCATTTCTCCAGCTTCGATACTGACATTTACTCCACGGACTACCGGAATCTCGGTCTTGCCTTTAAAAAAAGATTTTCGAATTCCTTCGGCCTTCAGAAGTACCATTTCTGCCTCACGATATTAATCGCCTATTCGTATCGAATTCCATCCAAAGGGGAACGTGTCGATACACGATACGCGGGATAAAGAGTTGCAAAGAATGTGATTAACAGAGCAACCAATGCAATCATTCCCACTTCTTCCCAACGTACCACTACTGGTAAAAATCCAATGTAGTAGATCTCAGCAGGAAGCTCAATCCAATGTGTTTTTTCTAAGAGCCAGTTCACGCCTAAACCGAGGGCTACCCCAACAGCAGTGCCCACCGTGCCAATTCCCATTCCTATGAGGCAAAAGAGTTGGAAGCTCTGAGTCGCTCGAAACCCCATTGCCTTTAGAATTGCGATCTCTTTGGTTTTGTCATGAATCATCATCATCAATGTGCTCACCACGTTAAATGCGGCGACGATTACAATTACAGTAAGGATGATCGCAATCACTACCTTCTCAAGGCGGATCGCATAGAAAAGATTTTTATTCAGCTGGCCCCAATCCTTTGCACGGAAAGGATACCCAAAGTTATCACTGAGCAAGTCAGCTACTCTTCGTGAGTCTTCGTTATTTTTTAGCTTTATTTTGAATGTACTGACTTTCCCAGGCTGATTTAGAAATTTCTGCAATCCAGGTAGGGTCGCAAACGCAAATTTTGAATCGTACTCATACATGCCCATGCGCACTAAGCCAACCACGCGAACGAGAAAAACCTTAGGCGTTCCTGCAGCAGACGTACTCTTGGGATCATTCGGATTGCCGCCGATGAAAGGCGCAATCAAGCGGATCTCAGAACCCACCTTGGCGCCAATTCGTTCCGCTAATCCTCCCCCTAGCGCTACTTCGTTATCGCCCGTGGGAAGTCTGCCCTGAATCACTCTTTCCTGAACCGCGGTAACTTGCCCAACCGTCTTGGCATCAATCCCTTCCAGAACGGTTCCGGCCACTCCATTTGGTCCGGAGCTCATCAGCTCGGTAATCAATGAAGCAGTAATGGCTTGAGTTTGAGGGACAACACGACGGATTTTGGACTCAATCCGATCGAGATCGGAAAAAGACTCACCTCTTGAATAGAGAACTACGTCTCCATTCATACCCGTAATGACTCGAACCAATTCGCCTTCAAAGCCATTGATCACACTGGTAACTACAGTGAGAGCCAATACACCTAGGGAAACACCGACTACTGAAACCCAGGCGATGAATGAGACAAAACCCTCCGACGATTTAGCTAATAAAAATTTTCTAGCTAATGTAGGGACTGCCGACATTCTTCCCATCAGTGTTCCTTATTCCTTTCAGGTTCTTTCAGTGGCCCACTGAACTTGAAGCGGATTTTTTTGATTGAGTGTTTGATGACGCTTTTTTTAGTCCGCTCTCTGCATCTGCGCCTTCTAGCTCGGCACCGGCACTTGGAGCGATGGTGGCGCTCGGCGCTTGATGACGAAGCTGAGGAAACAAGATCACATCACGGATACTTGCTGAGTCTGTAAGAAGCATGACCATCCGGTCAATACCAATTCCTTGTCCTGCCGTCGGCGGCATGCCGTACTCAAGTGCGGTGACATAATCTTCGTCCATGTCACAGGCCTCCTCATTGCCAGCATTCTTAGAGTTAACTTGAACCATAAAGCGTTCTTTTTGATCCACTGGATCGTTTAACTCGGAAAAAGCATTGGCCATCTCGCGTCCATAGATAAAGAGCTCAAAACGATCGACGATGAATGGGTCCTTTTCATTTTTTCGGGACAGAGGCGAAACATCAAGCGGGTACTGAGTAACGAAGGTCGGCTGGATGAGTTTGGACTCTACTTCTTCATCGAAGATGACCATCATCAACTCACCCACTGTGAGTTCTTCTTTCATCGGCATTTTATTTTGCTTGCCGTACTCTAACAGCGCTTTCTTATCTCGGATCCGCGAACGATCTTTAAAACCAGAATATTTAATAATCGAATCTTCGACCCCGATACGGTCCCACTGGCCGCCTAGCTCAATCTCGGTCCCTTGATAGGAGATCTTTGTCGTGCCGAGAACGTTTTCTGATACTCGTTGAAACAACTTCTCAGTGAGTTCCATCAAATCTTCATAAGTTGCGTAGGCCTGATAAAACTCAAGCATCGTAAACTCAGGATTGTGCTTGATCGAAATTCCTTCATTGCGGAAGTTGCGATTAATCTCAAACACTCGCTCAAATCCACCGACAACTAGACGCTTCAGATAGAGCTCAGGCGCAATTCTGAGATAGAGATCCATGTCCAGGGTATTGTGATGAGTGATAAAAGGACGAGCCGCGGCGCCGCCTGCGATCGGATGCATCATCGGCGTTTCTACTTCCATGAATTCATGGTCAGTAAAAAACTTTCTAATCTCTTCGATGATTTTAGAACGTTTCTTAAAAACGCTCTTACTTTCCTCACTCATGATCAGGTCTAAATACCTTTGCCGATATTTGATCTCGACGTCAGAGATCCCATGATACTTTTCAGGTAAGGGACGAAGTGATTTACTAAGTAGATCGATCTTTTCAGAAATCACGGAGAGTTCATTGGTTTTCGTCTTAAACAGAACACCTTCTGAGTAAACGATATCTCCGATATCTAGTTCTTTGTAATTCTGATAGCCCTGCTCGCCGAGTTTATCTTTTTGAACAAAAAGCTGAATGATACCAGTTCGATCTTTCAATCGAACAAAGGCCGCTTTACCAAAATCACGGATAGCCATGATTCTGCCAGCGACTGAGCAACGTTGATTCAGGGTTTCGAGCTCTTCTTTCGTCTTTTCGTCAAACCGTGTGTGCAGGTCGTGAGACAAGGCATTAGGTTCATATCCGTTCTTATAGGGATTTTCATTTCGATCCCGAATGCGCGCTAATTTTTCAAAACGCACACGCACTTGTTCAGACAAATCTGCCAATGGGTTCGCAACAGAATCCTGCTTAGACTCCGACATATGAGTTTTCCTCGTAATTTAATACCAATGTACAACTGGCTTAGACTAACTGCGAAACTAAGCTTCTTCGTGCTCTAGAAATCTCTCAGCATCGATTGCTGCCATGCAGCCAGTACCGGCAGCCGTAATGGCTTGACGGTACACGTGATCTGCAACGTCTCCTGCAGCAAATACTCCAGGCACATTGGTCTTTGTTGTCCCTGGGTCCACTACAATGTAGCCACTTGGATTACATTTAAGATGCTGTCTAAATGGGGCCGTATTTGGCTCATGTCCAATAGCTACGAACAAACCTTGAACCTGTAATTCGGAGACTTCTTGAGTGCGGATGTTCTTGAGCTTAAGGGCGTGAACTTCTTTTTCGCCCAAAACCTCTTCAACTTCTGTGTCCCAGATAAATTTGATTTTAGGATTAGCGAACGCTTTATCCTGCATGATCTTACTTGCGCGCAACGTGTCTCGTCTGTGAATTACAGTTACAGATTTTGCAAAACGAGTCAGGAATGTCGCTTCTTCCATAGCAGTGTCTCCACCACCAACAACTGCGATATCCATATTCTTGAAGAAAAAGCCATCACAAGTCGCACAGGATGAAACGCCTTTACCCCAAAGTTTTCGCTCAGAAGGCAGGCCAATCCACTTCGCTGATGCACCCGTCGCGATAATTAGTGTCGAGGTCTTCACCGAAAGTCCGTCATTGAAATAGAGCGTGAATGGACGCTGACTAAAATCAACCTTCTCCACACGACCTACTAAGAACTTGGTTCCAAATCTTTCGGCCTGTTTACGAAACTGCGCCATGAGTTCTGGACCCATGACTCCCTCCGGAAATCCCGGATAGTTCTCGACATCGCTTGTGATGGTGAGCTGACCGCCAGGCTGCTCTCCCTCGATGACAAGCGGTTTTAGATTGGCACGAGCTGCATAAATTGCAGCAGTTAGGCCAGCAGGTCCTGATCCTAAGATCGTGACTGACTCTACATTCGAATTTTCTTGAGCTGTCATCGAAGCTCCAAATTAAGCGTTTCGGGTTGGCTCTTCGTCGTTAGCGAGAGATTCAATGCTGATCCATTCCGCATTTTCGCTATCATCTGGAAGAGACTGGACGGCTTGTTGAAACTCTTGGGGTTGAACACGGCCGCGATTGATATTTCGCTCAACTACACGAACATCGAATTTTTTGGACTCTGAAGCATCTGATAAAAGTGTCATAGTGGGACATTGATAGATCGGATGACCTGCGCGTGTCAATGATAAGGCTTAGTGCCAGGTTTTTGGACCCTGGCCACTGTCGTCATCCTCGACGTGGGCGGCTTCTCGCTCGTTGTCGATAACGAGTTTGAGGTGGCTTTTAGCCTTAGCTTTCTTTTTGGCCTTAAATCCAAATGGATCCAGCCCTCCACCGCTTAGTTTTCTTTTTTTTGCAATCTGGACGCTTGCCTTGACCCAGAGGTACGCAAACCCGGCGAACATCCCGCCCAGATGAGCAGCGCTNNGTCGGCCTGAAAAAACGGTCGTCATAAATTCGATCAAAGCCAATACCCAAACGAAATGTTTGGCCTTCATCGGAAACAAAAGCATAAAGAGCAGCGTGCGCTCACCAAAGATCAGTCCATAGGCCATGAGCAACCCATAGATAGCGCCCGAAGCACCTACCATTGGCGTGTAAAGCCCCGACTCTTTCCAGATAAAAGTCTGAAGAACCAGATAGAGAAGACCCGCACTCACGGAACAGAAAAAATAGAATCGCAAAAACCGAGCACGTCCCCACACTGCTTCAATTTCAGTCCCGATAAATACCAACATCATCAAATTGAGGAAGAGATGCAGCACGTCCGCATGCAAAAACGCATAGGTAAAGAGCTGCCAAAACCAGCCTTGGTTAACTACAGCCGATGGGATCAGCGCTAGCCAGCCTAGGAGGTGTCCTCCGAAAAACTGGTCATATGTATGCTGGATAATGAATGTAGCAAAACACGCGATGGCTAATGCTTTAATAGTGGGAGTCAGCCGAAAGTGCATAAACGCAGTCTAGGCTCCCGATTCCATCAACTCAATCAAAATACCTCCTGCAGAAGCAGGATGGATAAAGTTTATCCTCATTTGATGAGCCCCTTTTTTGGGTGCGTCATAAACTAAGCGATAGCCCTCAGCTCGGAGTTGAGCACTCATAGCGTCTAAATCCCCTTTTCCAACAAGGAAAGAAAGGTGATGGATGCCTGTTCCCTTCTTCTGGATAAATTTCGCAATGGTACCGTCTGGATCCGTAGGCTCTAAAAGCTCCAAAGATGAAGGGACAACGGGAAGGGGTATAAAATGAGTAACAACGCCCTGTTCAGCAACCGGCTCGGTATGCGTCTTTTTAAGGCCCAGAAGCTCAAATAGGCGCTCGAGCGGCTTCGGGTCTGAGACTGCGATACCAATGTGGTTGAGAGTAATCATAGGTCTTAAAGAGAGGGATAGTCTAAATAGTAGAAAAAGAAAAGGACGAGGACCACCACCTACTGTTGCTGTACCCGATTTTGCCTCCTCAGCAGAAATCAGCAGTCGATAGCGGTCCCCAGTCAAGTTGCCTAAGCGTCGAGTACCCACCAAAGTCCCTCTAGCTCAGACATAATTCCTATCGGTGGCCCATTCGAAAACTTAAGTCCTGTATGAATATATTTTTAATTGAGAAGAAAAAAAACGGGCCCAGGAAATCTCCCTAGGCCCGCTTAAAATTTGTTTCAGCAGTGAATCGACTTCGAATTAGAAGCCGAAAGATCCGCCGCCGTTGAGCGTCTGCTGATATCGAATCTGTGCTTCAGCAATCTGCTGTTGTGCGGACATCACACTTTGTTGGTAAGCTTGTGCACGCTGCGCACTCAACATTTGAGCAGACATAGAAGCTTGAATCATCGCTTGATACTGCGCATTTCCAAATCCTCCGCCACCGCCCATTGGGTCGCCGATTCCACCCCAGCCAGTACCGCCCCAGCCTGCTCCGCCGTTAGCTCCCCAGCCACCGTTGCCACCCCAGCCTGCTCCTGCGCCGCCGTAGGGTCCCATGCCCCAGCCTGCACCGCCGTTAGCTCCGATGCCGCCCCAGCCAGCTCCTGGAAAACCGCCCATGCCGAGACCAAGTCCTAAACCCATTCCGGCTTGTGGATACATACCCATTCCTGGGTACATTCCCATTCCCATGCCTGCGCC